>CAMGMU010000061.1 GCA_946059305.1 uncultured Bacteroidales bacterium
GAAGTAATGTCAACACCTGCAGCTTCTATGGCTTCTACCAATTGCTCAAATTCCTACAGACTGTCAGCATTTCCGCACGGTGCGGAAACTGCGGAAACTGCGGAAACTGCGGAAACTGCGTTTTCTGCGTAAAGGGAATGATTTACGCACGGTGCGTAAACTGCGCAAACTGCGCAAACTGCGTAATCGCAGCAATCCTTAGTTAATTAACTAATGCTGGACAGAACTATGGATACACTAAGAAAAGCGGTGATTCTGCAAATTATTTGAATGTTTTTAGTTGCAAAATTTGAACGTTTTTAGTGTTTGTTCGTATATGGTTATGGATGGCCATCCAAACAATATGTACAGTTCAAATACAAAAATGAAATGATGAACGTTATGAAAAAACAATCTATAATTGCAGTCTTTTTACTGCTCGCAGTCAGCCTTATGGCTCAGAATCCAGGTCCTCTTTACGTGGTTGATGGAATAATTACTTCGGATATTTCTGCACTCTCCGAGAAGGATATTCGGGCAATGTATGTCTATAAAGATGACATCGCCACGCATGTTTATGGTGAGCAAGCTAAAAATGGGGTAGTGTTGATAGTAACCAAGCAGGGAAACGAAGCGCAAAAAATTCGCAGTTTTGTAATAGACGAGCATGATGTATCTTGGTATGAGCATCAGGCCTACATGTGGAAAGAGAAGATTACTGAAAATTCCCAAAACGAAGAGGCTTGGTCAAATTACTTTAAAGCTATTCGCTACTCTGAAATATTGTGCGGTTATGAGAATCTGCCACGTTGCCAGGAGTTGGTGAAAGAGATGCATCAGGCTATCCCCGACGCATACACCTATTATGTATGCATGAGCAGGTTGAATAAATCAGTGGATACCAACGATTCAACGGATTATGGCCAACTTGCCTTAAGCAGACTGCCTGAGAAAGTAGGGGAAGATGATGTTTTTGAGTTGCTTGGCGATCTTTGGATGAAGGGAGCTGCCGATGATAGTACTTCTGTTTACCATGATAAATGGCTTCAACTGATAAATCAGCAATACAAAGAGCGCATTTATCCTGAACGCGTTTTAAGATATATCCATAACCAATTCATGGGAATGGAAAGCAATGCACTCTATTTTGCCAATGGCGATATGGCGCTTTTCCCTGCAAAATTGTTGCAAGACGCAATGGGAGTACACAAAGATAAGCAGGTAATTGCTATTGGTCTTCTTGGAGCAGAAGACTATCTCAATTCGTTGTATAAAAAATTAGGTATTGCGCCTTTCAAACCAAGCAGGAAATATGATTTTACCAATAGCGGGGACTACAATGCCTATTTTGCAGAATTGGTTGAGTATATCATTCACGCCACTGATAGAGAAGCTTATTTCTTTCCTAATTTAGCTTCTCAACCGAATATTACTTACGTCCTTTCTAATAAACTTTATAACGAAGGATTACTCTTGCACTATAGCGAGCAAAAGTATGATAATCTGGCAGTTACGAAACATAATGTAGAGAAGCGCTATCATCTTGAATACCTCACAGAGCCCAACTTCGGCGCGCAAGAATGGTGGAGTGGGAATGAGAGAATGCAGATGAACTATGTAGTATTATTGTCACATCTTGTAAGGGAGTATTTGCAAGAGGGCAACAAAGAAAAAGCTCGTTGGCTCAGTCACATCCTTCGCATGTCAGTTGTGAACACACCAGTTGACGATGACACCAAGAAAACATATCTCAATATTCTAATCGAAGAAGAGAAATGATTATACCATTGTTTCATAACTACCGCCGTGATACCGATGAAGCCTTAATGCCGCTCATCCAACGGAAGGATGAGCGTGCATTTGACGAACTATTTCTCCGATACGCTCGCAAGCTTCAAGGATTCTTCTGGCGAAGAACGGGAGGAAATGAGGCCGAAGCAGCTGACCTGACACAAGAAGTATTTTTGCGAGTATGGGAGAAAGCGAAGAGGTATAACCCCTCTACCAATGTACATACATGGGTATTCTCCATTGCCTATAATCTACTCACGGACCATTACCGACATATTGGTTATCAAGAACAATATACAGCGTATGTACAATGCTCTGAAACAGAGGCCAAAGATGAAAACGTCAGTATCCTGCTCGATAAAGAGCAGTTCGATAAGGCTCTTTCTGAAGTATTAACTGCATTATCAGAAGCAGAACAACTCTTGTTTGATCTTCGTTTTACTCAAGAACTTTCAGTTGCTGAGATTGCCGTGATTATTCAGATTCCGGAAGGTACCGTTAAATCCCGCCTGCATTCATTAACCCAAAAATTACGATTAAAACTTCATCAATATGAATCGATTTGAGAAACAACTATCCGCTTCATCCAAGCGTTTAGCAGCAGAGCAAATGAAAGGAATCGCCCCAGTTGAAAAGCCATCTGTTCGCCGACACATATCAGTAGCATATTTCTCTACTCCCATTGCTGCAGTGGCAGGTTTGCTTGTGGGGTTGTTTGTGCAGTTGGGTACGCCCAAGCAGAATAGCAATGATCCGGTCGTCGTACAAATACACGATACTATTGTGGAATATGTGTATGATACCATTCGTATAGATGCTATTCCACCGATATTAACGGCTCAGGCGCATTCCCAGACGCCACAAAAGGAATCGAAAAGCTTGCTATCTGCATCTGGCGCAGCGCCTCACGGCAAGCAAACGCAATTAGGCAAAACGATTGCTGAGGACGGAATTGATTACAGCAAACTGATTTCGTGTATCTACTAAAAAAGGATGCTTAAACTCTTTGGATAAAAGCTCCCTTATTTCTTAATCGAGAGCGATTTATTCACGGGTTTGACTTTGTAGCCGGCGGATTTGAGGTAAGCGATGAGGCCTTTGTCGCCTGCGAGATAGACGGCATCGAGCGTGATGAAGGCCTTTCCTTCCTTCAAATAGGGCTCCAGTCGTTGTGCCCATTCTTTATTGCGCTTGGCATAGACTTGATAGTCGGAATAAGAATGCGTGGAGAGGTTATCTGGGCCGCTCAGCAGATACACCATATCGAGCAATCGCCCCATCCGATAGAGCTCGCTGAGCTGCTTCTCGAGCTTCACCTCCCGCTCCGGATACTCGGTGATATTCAATAGTTGCTTGCATTGCCAGTCAAACGGCTCTCGGTCGAAGAGCATATAGAGCGTTTCGCCTAAATTATCCAGCCCATAGATGGGTTTGGATTGCTGCTGGGCAACCGCTTCAAAGAAATGCTGACTGCTCCTGTTTTCATCATAATCAGCCCATTTCTTCAAGAGCTCATTCCGATAGAGCTCCGTGATATGTGAGGGCTTCATGCGTCCCAATGTTTCTAATCCCATGCCTAAGGTGAGCAAGAGCGCCTCGTCAATCTGATGGTATTCTTCCTCCGTATAGAAATTTTGGAGTCGTACGGAATCGGGCAATAAGGCTGCTTTACGGAGGGCAGCTATCGCTTCGTAATCCTCTACAGCAAACTCCGTAATCACCTTATCTGTTTGACCATATACCTTAAATAGGTTGGGGATAGTGTCAAGAAAACGAATATCCGTAAGCGCATTCGTGGCCAATAAATACGACTTATCTTTGCAGCCGTTGCCGCTAATCTGATACAGCACTTGCGCTTGCATCATCAGGGGCACAAACAGGAGTACAAACAATACACTTTTTCTCATTTTTATTGAAATTTAGCCATCAGGTTGTAGGCTTGATAAATACCCAATTCGCCGGCTTTGCTCAAGTCAGCGAGCCCTTTTTTGGTCTCATCGATATAGATATAGGTGAGGCCGCGATTGAAATAGGCTTCTGCCAATTCCGGATCGCGCTCAATGGCCATGGAGTAGTAATCGATGGCTGCACGGAAATCTTTCTGCGTGCAGAGCATATTGGCTTTGTTATAAGCCGCAAACGCAAAATCCGGATGATTGAGAATCACCTGATCGTAATCGCGGAGAATCATTTCAAACTCCAATTTGAGGTATTCTTTGGTTATCTCCTCGCCCGCAGTACGCTGATACTCAAGCAGTTTGTAGCGCCAGTTGGCTCTGCAGAAATATACGATGGGATTGTCGTTTAAGAGAAGTGAATAGCTTGCGTCTTCAATAGCGGAGGAATAGTCCTGCACGAGGGCAAACTCAATGGCGCGCGCAAAGAAGATATGGCTCACCTGCTCCTTTTCCTTAGGCGATTTCTGCAGTAAGTCCTCCTGACGAAGCTGCTCAATGGTAGCAGTTAGTTTGCTTATTTCCGCAAAATGCTGATTCACCATCTCGGCCGTAAGCGCAATCTCCTGAATGGTAAAATGGAGTGGGGAAGGGAGATAGGCAGCCCGATTGATATCATCTGTGAGGTAGTGGAAATATGGCTTATGGCGAATAGGATCGCGTTGCGCATAATAGCTCAACACGATATTCGGCTGATTCACGACCTCCGCATCTTTGCGCTGAACGGCTCCACGCGTGATGCTGGCATACTTATCCGTCTGCTCCATTTCGCCCTGATTCTGTGCGGCATAATTGGAAAACTCCTTTCGGCGGTCTTTCTTTTGCGGTTGCGCATCTGCACTCTGTACATCCGTATTCACTTGTTGCGCCTGGATTCTCTCTTTGTTTTTTTCCAAATCAGCTGCTTTCTGCCGATAAGCGAACGCTCCCTTCTTATTGCCGAGTTCGGTTTTGGCTTGAGCAGCCAGATAATAAGATGGGAGGAAATAGGGATATTTCTGAATGAGCGCCTCAAAATCCGCTTCTGCATCCGCCCATTGCCTGAGCTGCATGTTTACGATGCCGCGTTGGTAGTGAACTTCCGTATTATCCGGATCCAGATACAGCGCTTGGTCGAAATCCTCGAGCGCACGATTATAGTCGCCCAGCTCCTCTCTGAGGATGCCACGGTTGTAATACACATGCGCATCACGCGGACTCAGTTCGATGGCCTTATCATAATCTGCCATCGCGCTCCGGAAATTATGTTTCTTATAGTAGAGAATACCGCGGTTGATAAAATCGCCTGCCCAGTTGCTGCCTAAGTTGATGGATTGCGTAATATCAAACAGCGCTTCATCTTCTCGTCCTAACATACTGTTAACCACGCCCTTAGCACTCCAATAAGAGGCGTTTTGGCTATCGTGTTTGACTGCTTGTTGGATATAATCGAGCGCATCGATCGTATCCTTTTTCTGCAAGAGAATCACGCCTTTTTCAAACAATAGCGAAGCCCCTTCCGGTTCCTTACGAATCAGGAAATCAATGTCCTCCAAGGCAGCATCGTAATGTTGCTGAAGAGAACGCACATCGGCTCTCAGCACTAAATAAGTCTTGTTTTCCGGCACGAAATTGAGCGCCTCCGTAAAGTCTGCCTCGGCTTTGGCATATTCCTTCATCAGTTTATATACAAACCCGCGTGTATAGTAAGCGCCTACCAGAAACGGACTGTTCTGTAGCGCCCTGTTGCAATCCTGCTCCGCACCGTTCAAATCGCCCAATTGCGTTTTGGCTATGGCGCGATAGAGATACGGCTCGGCAAGATAGGGCTTGAGTTTGATAACCTGATTGAAATACTGAATCGACACCACATAATCTTCAAAATAGAGCGCATTTCGGCCGATAGCCGTAAGTCGGTCCGTATTCATCTGAGCATCAGCCACTTGAGCAATTGAAAGCAGCAAGAGAAGGGTTGCGAAGATATGTTTCAGTCGTTTCATTCTTTCTATTCGTATTGTTTTTGATGTATTCTTACATAATCCGTGCCAAAATTATCGGCAACCGGCATTCGGGTCAAATTCTTCCGGTACGTCAAATTGCTCTTGCTCGGCATAGCCGAGCGAAGGGTCGTCAAATACCTTCCTCAGATATTTGGCTGCAATAGGAAGTGCCATAGAAGCACCCTGGCCTTCAGCCATTCGGTCGAAGTGTACGGCTCGATCTTCACCACCTACCCAGCAGCCGCTTACGAGCGAAGGCGTATAGCACATAAACCAACCATCGGAGTTATTGTTGGTGGTACCGGTCTTGCCACCCATCGGAGCATTTACCTTATACTTATAGCGCACGCGCACGCCCGTACCGCGGTCAATCACGCTTCGCATCATGTAGATCATCTTATACGAAGTCATTTCGTCGATCACCTCGTGTGTTCTGGGTGAGAAGGTAGCCAATAGGTTGCCGTTTGCGTCCTCAATACGTGTGACATAAAGTGGCTCTACACGAATGCCTTTATTGGGGAAAGTGGTATAGGCATCTACCATCTCTCTTACGCTGACCTCACAGGGTCCCAAGCAGAGCGACACCACCGGGTCGAGCTGTCCTTCGATGCCGAAACTGCGCATCAGGCGCACCAGTTGCTCGGGCGTAAACTGACTCATCAGGTAAGCCGAGATCCAGTTATCCGAGTTTTGCAAGCCCCATTGGAGCGTTACACTATCGCCTATATGCTCTTTGTTGGCGTTTCTCGGCGACCAATCGTTGCCGTTGGCATCCTTAAG
Organism: uncultured Bacteroidales bacterium; assembly: GCA_946059305.1. Taxonomy (GTDB): domain Bacteria; phylum Bacteroidota; class Bacteroidia; order Bacteroidales; family Paludibacteraceae; genus Colicola. Next base: position 6,485 of record CAMGMU010000061.1, read on the forward strand.
CGTCATCTTCTGCTTGAGCACCTTGTCGCAAGGCCACATACCCTCTGACATGGCCAGCGTATAGAGATAAGGCTTCACGGTAGAACCTACCTGACGTTTACCCATATTCACCATATCGTATTGGAAATTGGAGAAATCCGGACCGCCTACATACGCTTTCACGTGGCCTGAATGGGGGTCCATCGACATGAATCCGCAGCGGAGGAAATACTTCTGCCAACGGATGGAGTCCATCGGCGAGAGGGTAGTGTCTTTCAGCCCGTCATACGTAAACACCTGCATCTCGATAGGCGTATTGAAAATCTCCTCAATCTCCTTTTGCGTCTTACCTGCTTTCTTCAAGAGCCGATAGCGCTCGCTCTGACGCATGCTTCGCTTCATGATTCCATCAATCTCCTCTTTCGTAAGAATCTTCGCAAAAGGCGCATAACTCTTGTTTTGCTTCTCGCGGAAGAACGATTTCTGGAGCTCCTGCATGTGTTCGCTCACTGCCTCTTCCGCATACACTTGCATGCGCGAGTCAATCGTTGTATAGATCTTCAGACCATCGTTATACAAATCGTATTTGCTGCCATCAGGCTTACGATTCTTATTGCAGAAACCATAGAGTGGATTGGTGTCCCACTGTTCTTTATCAATGGGATATTGGGCTTTGTTCCATTCCGGATAATCGCTCTCACGAGGCTCTTTGGCTGTTAATACACCTCGCAGATACTCGCGGAAATAAGGGGCCAGACCCTGTTTATGGTCCACCGAGCGATACTCCAATGTCAGCGGAAGTGCCTTCACAGAATCGCACTCTGCTTCTGTAATATACCCGTATTTCTCCATCTGATTCAGTACCGTATTTCTGCGGTTCAACGCCCGCTCTGGATGCCTGCGAGGGTTGTAATAACTCGGGTTCTTGCACATGCCTACGAGCATAGCAGCCTGCTCCAATTTCAGATTGGCAGGAGTGGTATTAAAATATACCTTAGCAGCAGATTTAATGCCTACGGCATTATACAGGAAATCAAACTGATTGAGATACATCATGATAATCTCATCTTTCGAATAGAGTTGCTCCAATTGTGCAGCAATCACCCATTCGTTGGGCTTCTGCATAAGTCTCTCAATCGTGCTGCCAGCAGTAGGGGAGTAGAGCTGCTTGGAGAGCTGCTGGGTTATCGTACTGCCGCCACCCTTCTTTCCGAGCGTGAGAAGCGCACGGATAAACGCCTTGGCATCTATACCCGAATGGCTGTAAAAACGCGCATCCTCAGTAGCAACAAGCGCATTGATCATATACGGAGAGATATCAGCATAATGCACCCCTACGCGATTCTCTTGCTTATAATAACTGCCCAGCGAAACCATATCGCTTGAGAACACTTCCGTGGCGTATTTGTTCTTCGGATTCTGCAGCTCTGCAATGGGCGGCATATAACCAAACCAGCCCCATGCTATGCCGGCAAACACCAGCACTACTGCCACCACACCAGCGGCAAACAGTCCCCAAAATACTTGGAGAAATCGTTTTCTGAAATTGCTTGTCATATTTTTGTTTTGCTTTTTAGTCATATTGATTTGCCTTTTGATTTTTTTAGGTGGGTTCTAATAATTCCCATATTCGAAAAGATAATGATTATTGTGGGTAACAAGTATTAAAGCGAATTTGCGAACCCACCTTTTTATTGGATTGTTTATGATTGAACGCAATGCCTATTTCATCAATGCTTCAATAATGATATTCAAGATACGTGTGCCAGCATGAGTAGCGCGAATATATTCGTCAGCCTGCTCAAGCAATCCTTCTCGCAAAAATGATGCCGATTCGGTCAGAATCATAAGTCGATCTGCTTCTGAAAACCGATTCAAATGGATGCCCTCTCGTGTGCGCAAACCGAGCATCACCGCTTCGTTGTAGCGGTCCACTTCGCTCAGCACTTCTTCTTCAAGCGGAAGCTGTCCGTTCTGTATGGTCGCCATATAGGCCCCTATATCATCCGGATTCCATTGCCTCCGATAAGCGCCATCATAACTGTGAGCACCTGCGCCCAACCCCAAATAGGGAGCCCCGGTCCAATAACTTCCGTTATGTTTGGATTGGTATCCATCTTTGGCATAATTACTTATTTCATATCTTTTTATACCATTTTTCTCAAGTTCTTCTTCAAGTGTATCCTGCATCCGGTTACATAGCTCCTCATCGAGTTCGCTCACCTCACCTTTCTGCAGCATCCTGTAGAGTGGCGTACCCTCTTCGTAGGTCAGGCAGTAAGCCGACACGTGCTCCACATCGAGCTGAATAGCTTGTTCTATATCCGCCATCCATTGAGCCATCGTCTGTTCCGGCAAGCCGTACATCAAATCGATACTGATATTCTCAAATCCTGCCTTTCGAGCGGCTTTTACAGCTGCTATCGCTTCCGCTCCATTATGCCGCCTGCTCAAGCGATGGAGTAGGGTGTCCTGAAAACTCTGTACCCCTAAGCTCAGCCTGTTGATTCCTGCTTCTCTGAGTCCTCTCAACTTATCTTCCGAGAGGTCACCCGGATTGGCTTCAAGCGTAATCTCTTGTATTTGTGTGTGATAGAAAGAGCTGCGAATGCTATACAAAATATCATCAACATGTCTTTCGCACAACATCGAGGGTGTCCCACCACCAAAATATACCGTTTTCAGGATATCACCTTTATTGGCCATCTGTTGCGCAAAAGCAGGAGCACGAAGCGCTGTTTCCAGCTCGATGCATCGCACATATTCCTCCCGATCTTGCAGTCGGGTAGTACTATAGAAATCGCAATAGATGCATCGCGATTTGCAAAACGGAATATGAATATAAATGCCTGCCATCAGTCGATATTCTTTTTGTCATCGCCCCAGAGGTAATGCATCCAATCCGCCAATTTCTTCTCGGCAGGACTGTCTTGCGGAAACCAGAGTTGCGTGCCTTGCAGCATGTCGGGCATAAATTGCTGACGAGCGAAATGGTTGGGAAAATCGTGACTGTACTTATACTCTTCACCATATCCCAATTCCGCCATCAGTTCAGTTGGCGCATTTCGTAAATGGAGCGGCACCGGCATATTACCCGTTTTTTTTACCAGTTCAAGTGCCGAATTGATAGCGCAATAAGCGGAATTGGATTTCGGAGAAGTAGCCAGATATATGGTAGCCATCGCCAATGGAATGCGTCCTTCTGGCCAACCGATTTTGCTGACAGCATCAAACGCATTATTGGCTATCAATAGTGCATTCGGGTTAGCCAAACCGATATCCTCAGATGCCGAAATCACCAATCGTCGGGCGATAAACTTCGGATCTTCGCCTGCTGCTACCATCCGAGCCAACCAATAGATAGCTGCATCCGGATCACTTCCGCGAATCGATTTGATGAAAGCCGAAATAATATCATAATGCATCTCACCATCCTTATCGTAAGCTACAGGATTTTGCTGCAGACGCATGGTAACCGTCTGATTATCAATCACTATCTCTCCATCTTCCTCTGTGGGAGCTGTAGTATTTACCACCAATTCCAGGATATTCAGCAGTTTCCTTGCATCCCCGCCTGAATAACGGAGGATACTGTCGGTCTCGCGAATATCCACCTTACGCGTTCGGAGCACTTCATCTTCCTTGAAAGTACGTTCCATCAGTTCCATTAAGTCGCTCTTATTCAGCGGTTTAAGAACATATACAGCACAACGCGAGAGTAGGGGAGTGATAACTTCAAACGAAGGATTTTCAGTAGTAGCACCGATAAGGGTTATCACCCCTTCTTCCACTGCCCCAAGGAGCGAATCTTGTTGCGATTTGCTGAACCGATGGATTTCATCAATAAAAAGAATCGGCGATCCTTGCTGTTTTTGCGGGTCTTGTATGGCTTGCTGTTGTCCGAAATGGAGCATCAGAGCTTTCGTTTGCTTGGCTTTCTCAATGATATCCCGTACGTCCTTTACGCCCGAAGTGACTGCTGATAGGGTATAAAAGGGGCGCTCCAATTCATGCGCTATAATGCGAGCAAGTGTAGTTTTGCCTACACCCGGAGGCCCCCATAAGATAAACGACGACAAATTGCCGCTTTCAATCATCTGCCTCAGGATTGCACCTTCGCCCACCAGATGTTTTTGTCCGATATAGTCTTTCAGCCGCTTGGGCCGCATTCGTTCCGCCAATGGCAACATTGCTTACTTTTATATAAGATTTTGATACTCAATTACTTACATGCATGTATCACATACGCGCGCGTCACGCGTATATAATAAGGAATGCAAATTTAGTCTTTTTTTTTGAATTACGCAAATTTCTCATCATATTTCTGCGTTTTTTCTGTTTAAATATCTGTAATTAGGAGTAGCTATAAGTAAAAATAAGCAAACTTTTATTTATATGTAGGGTATATATAAATAAACCCTATTTAACATAATGCAAATTATTTAGAAATAAGTATAATCTAAAAATAATAATAAGAAACACATAATAAAGGCAAAGAAAAAGAAACATAGAGTACAAAATAATTGATACAAAAAAGGCTGCACGATGGCAGCCTCAGATGTGATGAAAAATTAATTGTTTTTGAGGTTAGCTTTTTGAGAGTTCTTCAAAGGTACCATCCTCATAGAACACCACAATCTTTTGGATTTTCTTCTCGATAATCCGTTCTACCACTTGCGTTGCCGGTTTGGCTTTTGCTCGATTCGCATCAGCTTGAGCTGCTGAAGCTACGATTACAGAAGAACCTGGTTGTGCGTTTTCTGGTTCTTCCGGACGAATATCCAAGAGTAATTGCTCCGTAGGACTGCCCTTTTGACGATACATAGGACCAACGCCCATCAAAAGCCACTCCGGATTAATCACACGAAAGCGGTCGAGGATACTCTGAAGCAGATCGATACTCGGTTTATTACGGCCTTTAAAAATATTCGTTACCGTAGCAGCCGACTTACCAATCTCTTTAGCAAATTCGCTCATAGTAAGATGTTCACCTTCTTGTATCGCACGTATGCGCTTGCATTCTTGAGGTATGAAATCCTGTTCCGTATTCATAAATTTTCGATTTAAGACACTCAAATATTTAGACCTATATTCTCCTTCATTTTTAGGGAGAAAATGCCTCATGTAAAAAAACTGTTAAAAACTCTGTTACGAAATCGGCTGCAAAGATAACTAAAATTTTTAACATTTGCAAATATTTTGAAAACTTTTTTAAAATATACCTTAATTTTACATTTGTAAATATTCATTTTTATCAACAGGTAATTAACATTTGTATAACCCTTTGATTATCAGTTTCTATTAAAATATACCAATGCTTTAGTTATTGATCTCTTATCGCTTATAATCAATAGTTTACAAGAAATTTCTTAATTCTATTTCATGTCTATAGCGTATATTCTTCAATTCCATCCAAAATTCTAAAGCATTACTTTATATTTTGTTTATAACTATTGATTTTTAGCGTTTTAAAAGAAATATGCATTATAGAAAATCGGACACTTTTTAGATTGTTTAACATTTCGATAAAATTCAGTTTTGCTTAATTATAAACTTGTTGAAATGTAAAAATACAGTATTATTCAAATGTAAAATAGTTAGAATTTTACATTTGTTAATCATTGAAAAGTTAATCTACCCTACTCTTCAAAACTAAAATAAACAGCATCCCTACCCCTTCTTTTTCTGCATAAGAAGGGGAACATACGTTTGTTTACTGAAAAAAATATTGGCTAATCTCGTATTGCTGTGAGGCGAATGATATATGCTTAAATTGCCCTTCGCTCACTTCAGTTTTTGTTAACTTTTTGATACACAACCGCGTCTTTATATCCCTCTTTACGAAGCACCCAATCCTTGAGTGTTGCGGACTGCTCATAGCCGGCTTTTTTATAGATCGCCCGACAAGGATGGTTATCGATAGCAATGATAGCATATAACTGATGCATATGCAAAAAATCAAACGCGTACTTTTCTAGCAAGCGAACCGCCTCATGACCAATACCTTTGCCTCTGCATTCTGGAGCGATATACATACCGATAGCAGCTTTAAGGCTTCGAGGATCAAAGTCAAAAAGGTCCATAGCACCGGCAGTTTGGCCGTTGCAGTCGATTATCAGACGCAATTGCCCATCCACATAGATATCTCCTGAGGCATTTTCGATATATTCACGCAAAAGTTTCTGCGAAAGTGGGTTGTGAGTGCCGCTGTCGCTCCAAGCTTGAGCATCGTTTTCCCATTGATACAAATAAGGTAAGTCTTTTATTTCAAGAGCACGTAATAGCATATCTGGAAACATTATCAGAATAGGCTTAAGTAAAGAAGGATTGCTTTTATTATCAGAACAGGCCTAAGAATTTATTGCTTTTTTCTTCTTTTGAAGCATTGTTTTTCAGTGGAACGAAGGGGTTGCCACTACATATCATTTGATAGATTACGCCCCAATCTGGCAATCCGCCCAAGTTGCGGTCATCGATATAGATGTCGGCAAGAATTTTTCGAGGCGAATCGGCAGTTGAAAGTTGTTTTTCCTCCGGAAAATTGGTGTTTACGGCATAGAATTCCAGGCCTTTTTGCAGGCAATAATCCACTGCTTCTTGCAGCAAATCACCCTCTCGAACCGACCATAAAATCAGCTGATGTCCGTCGGTTTGGAGCTTCTTGAGCGTATCGATGGCAAACGGTATAGGTTTGCCTATACGCGGATAGTCATGCGTTACAATCGTGCCATCGAAATCTACTGCAATAATCATAGGCTTGGGGCTATTTATCCATGTCGGGGTTGTAATCTTCCTCCCTGACATCGTTCATTTCCAAATAAATTTTCTTCTCAGTGGGCTTGCAGAAATATTGCGAGAGGATACTAACCGCTGCACACCAGAGCATCGACTGATTATGTACCCATCGTCCGTCAGCACTCTCCATATAAAGCACATAGAAAGCAGCAATGGCCAAAACCCCTCCGAAAGCAATGAGGGTCAACCGAAGTACCGCCCAATGGTAATACTGGCGCTCCTGCTCCACAGGGTTCTGCACCTGACTCACGCGTTTCATCATCTGCTTGAAACCATAGAGCGACCCCGGGATGGAGACAATCATATAGAAGATGACGGCTGTCTGAATAGTCGAACCGGGTTGCTCAAGTGCATTAAACAGCCAGCGGTCTTTCAAGAGAAAACCGAACACAAGAATCGTAAGGATATAGACTCCGAAGAAGCCGTAATACCAGAGGTTGAGTTTAGTTTGGAGTTTCATTATTATCAGCATTTAAATTCCGTACGATTGATAATCGAACGGCCAAGGGTCAATTCATCAGTATATTCAATTTCTCCACCAATGGCGATGCCTCGCGCAATCTGGCTGACACGTATGCCCGCAGGTTGTAGCCGACGGTAAATATAGAAGTTGGTGGTATCGCCTTCCATGGTAGAAGGAAGCGCAAGGATTACTTCTTGAATAGCTTCGGGAGCAATGCGCTCCACGAGCGAGTCGATCTCAATATCTTTGGGGCCAATGCCGTCCATAGGCGAGATGATTCCCCCGAGCACGTGATATAAGCCCGTATATTGGCCCGTGTTCTCTATCTGCATCACGTCCTGCACGTTTTCCACCACGCAAATCGTATGTTTATCGCGGTTCGGACTCTGGCAGATTGGACACACTTCCTGGTCGGAGATATTATGACATTGTTTGCAATAACGCACCTCATGCCTGAGCCGCTTAATCGAGTCAGCAAACGCATCCACGTCCGCCTCAGGCTGCTTCAGCAACCACAGCACGTGCCTCAGCGATGACTTCCTGCCTACACCCGGAAGTTGAGCAAACTGATTGACAGCCTGCTCCAGGAGGACCGATGGATAATTATGGTTCATAGTGCGCAATATTCCAAATTCGCGGCAAAGGTACGAAAAAATTTGCACATACGCAAACTTATTCGAGAATATTTTCAGGAGAATGCATTTTTTATGAAAACGGTTGCACAATTCCGTTTTTTTGCGTACCTTTGCAAGCAAAATAAAGTGGATCAGTCTATTGCTCTAACAAGATTTATCCACCATATAATACTAATTTTTATTGCTTGTGGGAAAACGCCCCACATTAATCGTATGAGTAAAGAAAAAGATTTGGACCTTGGTCCGGAGTTTGATGATCAGGAATGCATTGATTTTATTCTCAATCTGATTCCCGCGGAAGACCGCGGCAACATGACCGAAGACGATATCCAATACGTGCTCGATGTGATTTATGAGTATTACGATCAGGCCGGTTTGATAGATGAAGATGATACGGCTTCAGAGGGCGTGATAGACGAGAATGAGGAGTTTGAGTTCGTAAAGAAAGCCGTAAAGAAAGACGGCATTCAGCTTACCGACCAGCAAATTCAGCTCATCCTTGATGGCGAGTTTGAGTATGGTTTGGAGAAGGGTATATACGAAGAAGATGAAGACTGATGAAATGCAGTATCGTCATACTTAATTGGAACGGAGCAGCGATGCTTGAGCGTTTTCTGCCGTCAGTTTTGAAGCACTGTCCGGCTGATGCCGAGGTGGTAGTGGCGGATAATGGCAGTACAGATACGTCTGTGCAGCTGCTTGGCGAACGCTTTGCTGAAGTACGAACCATCCTCTTCGCAGAGAACTTCGGCTTTGCTGAAGGCTATAATCGTGCGTTGGCAGAAATCGATAACGAATACGTAGTGCTGCTCAATTCGGATGTAGAAGTTACCGAACATTGGCTCGAGCCCCTACTCGATTATATGGATGCTCATCCTGAGGTAGCGGCTGTTCAACCCAAGGTGCTTGCGTATTATGATAAGGAGAAGAAGCTGCCGGGTGAGCCTGTTCTTTTCGAACATGCAGGGGCTGCGGGCGGCTATATGGATGCATGGGGCTATCCTTATTGCCGCGGACGCGTGATGGGACAACTGGAGCTTGATACCCATCAATACGACACGCCAGCCGAGATTTTCTGGGCTACAGGTGCTTGTCTGCTTACGCGCACGCATATTTATAAGGAGATGGGCGGATTGGATAAAGATTTCTTTGCGCACATGGAGGAGATTGATTACTGCTGGCGTCTGCAATGCCGGGGATATCACTTGCAGTGTCTTCCCTGCTCTACGGTCTATCACTTAGGCGGAGGTGCCTTGCCCTATGAGAGCCCGAGGAAGACCTATCTGAATTTCCGTAACTGCCTCCTGATGCTCTATAAGAACCTGCCCGCTTACCGCATGTGTTGGCTCTTGCCGCTCCGGCTCGTGCTCGACTATGTGGCCGCTTTTCAGTATCTGCTGAAAGGCCAAAAAGCGAACGCACGAGAGGTGCTCCATGCGCGCAGGGATTACCATAAGATGAAGTCGAAGATGCGAGTGAAACGCCAAGAGAACCTCCGTAAGGCTATTGTAGCCCTTCCCAGCACCATCGGTCCTACCAGCATCCTCCTCCATTTCTTCCTTCTCCACCACCGCACTTTCTCCCAAATCCATATTAATGATTGATTGTTTGGCCATCGGACAAACAATCAATCTCATAATCTGTTGATTGAAAGCAGATTATTTTTGCAATAGCAAATCTGTTTTAGGTGGGTTCTAAAAATTAGCTTTGTTAGATTTTGGATTTATTTTCGAGGA
>CAMGMU010000062.1 GCA_946059305.1 uncultured Bacteroidales bacterium
AACATATTTTTTGCCAAAATATTTGGTTATATCAAAAAACAGCAGTAATTTTGCACCGTGTTTTTCATGGTATTAGATTTTAAGGTTAAGTAAAGATTGGGATGTCGTGATGACATCCTTTCTTTTTTTAGGGTGTTTTTATATCATAGCGGATAATTTTCCTGCTTTTTTCTCTCAAGCGACAGGTGTTTTTATATTATATGTAAAAGTATTATATAGTATCTCTCTGTTGTATAGTGAATGCGACACGTGTGGCCATCGCACGTTCATCGCACGTTCATCGTACAGCCATCGCACACGAAACCGTATGCGATGCGAGGGCAAACGTAATGCATTGGGTTAGGAATGCGATAGTAAGGGAGGAGTTGGAAAAATTGTTACTTCATTATTTGGAAATTGGGCAGTCGGTTAACTGTATTGAAGTGGAACGTTTTAAGCGCTTCTTCATCGGCGGCTGGCAACACGAATGGATAGTGCCCTGCCAGATATTCGGTAGTAGGAATAAGGAAATATTGGCGTTCTTGCTTTATAATACCATCTACTTCCTGCTGAAGGATTCCTTTGTGTACGTAGCAGGGAAGAAACGTTACAGAATCAATTTTTTTCGTATTCCTTAATATATTTACGCGCACGAGAATGCCGCCATTGGTATTTAGTTTTCGCTGATTGCTGATGAAGTTTCCCATGGAATACATTACCGGCATATCGCCAATCATCTCGCCATCTTCCACTACGTGCGGATGGCTGCCGATTACCAAATCAAACCCTTTGTCTGCAAACCAGCGAGCCAATTGGCGCTGTTCATCCGTAGCTTTTGTTACGTACTCGAGTCCCCAATGAATAGTCATGATGCGAAGATCTATTTGCTTATCTTCAATACTGCGCAAGTCGGCAGCAATCTCAGCCGTATCGATGAGATTGACATGCGTAGGCGGGAGGGCTTGATAACCATTGCATCCATACGTGCAGTTGAAGAAAGCAATCCTAAGTCCTTGCACTTCCATAATGAGCGGATAACGCTCCGCGCGGTCTTCAGGCGAACGATAAGCGCCCATATTGGGGTAGTCTCCCATCTGATCAAGCGTGCGCTCCATGCCCCTACGGCCGCGGTCAAGCACATGGTTATTGGCCATCATGAAGACGTCGAAGCCTGCATTCTTCAAGGCATCGAGATAACTGTCGGGGCTGGCGAAATTCGGATATCCGGAATAGGGTTTGCCCGCCAACGTCGTTTCAAAATTCACAATCGCCAAATCAGCGCGCTCCAAAAACGGACGGATGTAGCGGAAATTGGGCTCGAAATCATACGTATCGTTGGAAGCATTGTACGCCCACTGAAATTGCGGGCTGTGAACCATTGCATCACCTCCAAATATCAGAGAAATCGTTTCTTCAGAATGAGCAGCGATTGCAAATAGAAGTGCGAAAAGGAGAATTCGGATTTTCATGGATAATCGATGTTAATTAAAATTTGCTGCAAAGATACTACATTTTTCTGATATATGCAAATAAAACCTTTTTATTTGCTATTTTCCACGAATAAACTTGCATATTTCAAATTTTTGACGTAATTTTGCGCAGAAATTGCAGAAGAATGTCTTAAATGGAAACGCGATACGAAAAAGAAGATCTTCAGCAGGCTGCTGAAACGCTCATAAAGGGCGGCATCATCCTGTACCCTACCGATACGGTTTGGGGAATAGGTTGTGATGCCCGTCAAGAAGATGCCGTAAAAAAAATATTTGCTTTGAAGCAGCGCGAAGACTCCAAGTCGATGCTCTGTCTGCTTGATTCACCGGCCAAATTGCAGGGATATGTAGACGAAATACCAGATATGGCTTGGGACTTGATAGCATTGGCTACTCGTCCGCTCACAATTATTTATCCGAACGCAAAAAATGTAGCCCCATCGTTGCTTGCAGAGGATGGTAGCTTGGGGATTCGCATTTCGCAGGAGAAGTTTACTCAAGCGCTATGCAATGCCATTCATGGCCCGATAGTAAGTACAAGTGCCAATCTCTCTGGGGAGCCTACAGCGCGATTTTTCGCGGAAATATCCGATACTATCCTTGCTGGCGTGGACTACGTCGTTCGTTATCGAAGAGAGGATACAACCCCGCATCAGCCGAGCAGCATTATCAAGCTTGGAGTGCATAATGAAATAAAAATCATCCGTGAATAAACTATCCGCATATTTTCATAGCCGACGTGGCCGCCAACTGCTTTACGTAGCTGGCGATTTGCTTATGAGTGCTATTGTGTGGATATGTTTTCTTCTGCTGCGTTGGGTGGTGGAAGGCGATGAACGAATAGGCGGTTTTTGGGAGTCGATAGGAGCTGCGGTTTCATTCAGTAGGGCGTTGATTACTTACCCTATCTTTTGCCTGATGGTGTTTTACCTGTCAGGATATTATCTTCAGCCGCAAAAACGAAGACTCAGTTCGGAATTCTTGACCACGTTTATATCGGCAGTGGTAATTACTCTAATTGCATTTTTCTATATCATTATTGATGATGTAGTGCCGGATCATTATGCTTATTACAATTCGCTGTTGATGCTGTTTGCCTTGCAGTTTGGATTGGTGTATGTGGTTAGAGTAGGAATCAGTTTTTTTTCGCGCGCGTATCGCTATCGTCCGCGCACGCACTCGTTGCTGCTTTCGGATGCTGAATCTGGGCAAATCCAGCTACCGCCATTAACTGAGCGCGTGATTATCGAGGTGCCAGATGATGCGTCAGAGCAGCAGTTGTATCGCACCATCGGTAAACTCTATCCGCTGAAAGTGGAGATTGCTTTTACGGCGCGCACTTACGATTTGCTGATGGGGCGCACTACGATTCAAGACTTCCGCGAGCAGCCGCTCATTTCCATTACGGCCAACCCCATGAGCGATTTTCAGCTTACCATCAAGCGCAGTTTCGATATGCTGATATCGATGCTTTTGCTGGTGCTGCTTTCGCCCTTGATGATGGGCATTGCATTGGCGGTAAAGTGTACTTCGCACGGCCCTGTAATTTACAGGCAAGAGCGCATTGGGCATTACGGAAGGCCTTTCCAAATACTGAAGTTTCGCACGATGGATAGTAATGCAGAAAATGGCAAGCCGATGCTTACGCAAGACGATGATCCGCGCATTACCAAAGTTGGCCATTGGTTGCGAAAATACCGGCTCGATGAATTGCCCCAGCTATGGAATATTCTGAAGGGCGATATGGCTATCGTTGGACCCCGTCCGGAAAGACGCTATTTCATAGAGCAGATTGAGGAAAAAGCACCCTATTACTGCTTGATTTATAAAATTCGTCCCGGACTCACTTCGTGGGGACCCATCAAAGTGGGATATACCGATACCATTGAGAAGATGATTCAGCGACTCAACTACGATATTGCCTATATGGAGAACATGTCCATTCGGCACGATTTGAAAATATTGTTTTACACCATAGGAGTAATTATCCATGGAGAAGGGAAATAATTATAACAATCGCCTCATCCGATGGCGGGAAGGACATAACATAAGTGAAAAGCACCTGATTGTGGTGCTCAGCCTGCTTGTAGGTATAGCTACCGCTATCTCAGGTTGGCTACTGAAAACCATGATTCACGGGTGTCAGTATTTCGTAGAAAACATCCTGATTCATGGGCAATATACATGGTGGTATTTGATTACGCCTACCATCGGTATTGCGTTGGCAGCCATGTTCGTAAAATTCGTGGTGAAAGACGATATCAGCCATGGTATTACGAAAATCCTCTTTGCTATATCTCAGCGCAAGTCCATCATCAAAGCCCATAATATGTGGTCGTCGGTAGTGAGTTCGGCGGTTACGATTGGCTTTGGCGGCTCGGTTGGTGCAGAGGCCCCTATCGTTTTGACGGGTGCAGCTATCGGCAGCAATCTCGCTAAGGCATTCCGATTGAACCAGCGTACGATGATGCTCATGATTGCATGTGGTGCTGCTGGCGCCATTGGAGGAATATTCAAAGCGCCTATTGCAGGATTGGTGTTTACACTTGAAGTGCTCATGATTGACATGACGATGGCGAACATTGCCCCGTTGCTTATTTCGTCGGTCACGGCTACTGCCCTCTCGTATATCTTCTCCGGAGCCACACCGCTATTCCAATTGGAGCAATATGAGGCATTCGCAGTCAACCGATTGCCACTTTATATTGTGCTCGGAATTGTGTGTGGATTGGTATCGCTCTATTTCACCCGTGGAATGAATTTTCTGGAGCAGAATTTTGCCAAGAAAGGTGGGCCGTGGTGGCGGAAGATTCTGTTGGGCGGTTTGAGTCTTTCAATCATGATCTTCATTTTTCCGCCGCTTTACGGTGAGGGGTATGAGACGATTGTGGACTTGCTGAATTTGAATCCGGCGGCTGATCCCATGGCAGAATTCCACCTGCTGGCGAATTCGCCGTTTGAGTGGTTGGGGCATACGGAATGGGGAACAGCGCATCTGACGTGGGTGCTGGTGCTCTATTTTACGTTGATTATCTTCGTAAAAATAGCCGCTTCGGTGGCTACGAATGGCGCTGGTGGAGTAGGTGGTATCTTTGCCCCCTCGCTCTTCATTGGTTGCCTCACCGGCTTTGTGTGCGCCCGACTGATGAATATTTGCCAACTGAATGTGCCTGAGAGCAATTTTGCTTTGGTAGGTATGGCGGGATTAATGTCGGGCGTGATGCATGCGCCGCTGACCGGCATTTTCCTCATCGCGGAGCTCACGGGCGGATATCACTTGTTCATGCCGCTGATGACCGTCAGCATCGTTTCGTATTTGGTGATTCGCGTGTTTGAACCCCATTCGCTCTATGCCATGCGTTTGGCGCAGAAAGGCGAACTCATCACCCACAACAAAGATCGCTCGGTATTGACCTTGCTGAAAATGGACAACGTGCTCGAAACGGATTTGAGCACCCTTTTCCCGGAAATGACTCTGGGCGAGCTCTGTAAGGTGATTGCCGAATCCCATCGGAATATCTTCCCTGTGATTGATCATGAAGGTAGGTTGCAGGGCGTGCTCCTGTTAGACGAAGTACGAAATATCATGTTCCAACCGCGGCTATACAACCGCTTCAGAGTATCCGAGCTGATGACGGCTCCGCAGGCTATCTTGTCATACGACATGCCGATGGAGAAGGTGATGGAAACATTTGAAGATACTGGAGCGTGGAACTTGCCCGTGGTCGATCAGGATAAGCGCTATCTTGGATTCGTCTCAAAATCCAAAATATTCAATAGTTATCGCCGCGTGCTGGTACATTTCTCTGAAGAATAAAAGCTATAAAAATGACATACGACGAAGCACTCAACCGCCTGCAGACGATAGTCAGCAGCCTGGAATCCAACGAAGCAATCTCGATTGATGAGTATAAGAAAAAAGCGACTGAAGCCAAACAACTGCTTGACTTCTGCCGCAAGCAACTTACGCAAATTGAAGAAGAGATTGAAGGAATCTTTGAAGATAAATGAGTTAACAAAATTCAAACCATAAAAATAACCATAAAAAAACACAAGACTGTTTATGAAGCAAATTATTGAATGCGTGCCCAATTTCAGCGAGGGGCGCAACCGTGAAGTAATCGACAAGATTGTATCCGCCATGGCAGCCGTAGAGATGGATGGCGAAAGAGTAAAAGTGCTGGATGTAGATCCCGGTCAGGCTACCAACCGTACGGTGGTGACTTTTGTAGGTACGCCGGCTGTGGTGTTAGAAGCTGCATTGGCAGGTGCTCGTACGGCAAAGGAGTTGATTGATATGCGCGAGCATCATGGTGCCCACCCGCGTAGTGGTGCGCTCGACGTTTGTCCGCTCATCCCCGTAGCCAATATCAGTTTGGAAGAGTGCGCTACGCTTGCTCGCTCGCTTGCCAAACGCATGTGGGAGGAGGAGGGTGTGCCTTGCTACTGCTATGAAGCTGCGGCTTTCACCCCCGAACGTAAGAATCTGGCCGTTTGCCGGGAGGGCGAATACGAGGCTCTGCCGGAGAAGATAAGTGATGCGAAACGTCGTCCGGACTTTGGCCCTGACGCTTTCGATGAGAATGTAGCTAAGGTAGGAGCCACCAACGTAGGTGCTCGCAATTTCCTGATTGCCGTGAACTTCAACCTCAATACCACTTCTACTCGTCGGGCGATGGCCGTTGCCTTCGATGTGCGCGAGAAAGGTCGTAAGGCAAGGGAGAATAATTCGCTTACCGGTAAAGTGCTCAAAGACGAGCAGGGTAACGAGATTTGGATTCCCGGCACGCTTAAAGGCACAAAAGCCATTGGTTGGTTTATCGACGAGTATGGCATTGCGCAGGTGAGTATGAACATTACGGATATCGAAGCTACCCCGCTGCATATTGCCTTTGAAGAAGTGAGCCGTGCTGCGGCCGCTCGTGGCATGCGTGTTACCGGCGCTGAGATTGTAGGTTTGGTGCCCAAATCCGTATTGATTGATGCCGGCAAATTCTATCTTGCTCGTCAGCAGCGCAGCCTCGGCATTGAGGAAAAAGAGATTATCAAGATAGCTGTAAAATCCATGGGATTAGACGAGCTCAAGCCGTTTGAACCGAAGGAGAAAGTAATCGAATATATGATGGTAGATGAAGCAGAGCAGGCAGCCAAAGAGCACCTTATCCGCATGACGTGTAAGGAGTTTGCCAATGAGACGGCTTCAGAGAGCGCAGCTCCCGGTGGCGGCTCCATCTCTGCCTATATGGGCGCCCTCGGTGCGGCTCTGGCTACGATGGTGGCCAACCTCTCTGCTCACAAACGCGGATGGGACGAGCGTTGGGAGGAGTTCAGTAATGTGGCCGAAGAAGGACAGAGTGTAATGAACGAATTGCTTCATCTCGTTGACGAAGATACGGCAGCCTTCAATAAGATCATGGACGTCTTTGCTATGCCGAAGACGACGCCCGAGGAGAAAGCGGCTCGTGCTGAGGCTATGGAAGCAGCAACGCTCTACGCTACCCAGGTGCCGCTGCGCACCATGAAGGCGGCTACTCGTGCGTTCCCCGTTATCATGGCGATGGCTCAGAAGGGCAACCCCGCTTCGGCTTCAGATGCCGGAGTAGGCGCTTTGGCTGCACGTGCGGCTGTAAGAGGAGCCGATATGAACGTGCGCATCAATGCGGCCGGATTAAAGAACAGAGAAGTGGCTGAGGCACTTATTGCAGAGGCGGCTGAACTCGTTAAGCACGCTGAAGAGCAGGAAATGGCCATCCTCGAAATCGTAAACGCTAATATCAATAAATAAAGCACTATGAACGCATTTCAAGAAGAAATTTTGCGAGGAATAGGCGATGTTCTTCCCGAGAAGAAAGCCTATGATCCCGCTGTCAACCACGCCCCTAAGCGCAAGGATATTTTGACTGAAGAGGAGAAAGTGTTGGCGCTGAAAAACGCCTTACGCTATTTCCCGCAGAAGTTCCATGCTACGCTCGCTCCTGAGTTTGCAGAGGAGCTCCGCATCTATGGCCGAATCTATATGTATCGTTTCCGCCCAACCTACGATATGTATGCTCGTCCGATTGATGAGTATCCCGCTAAGAGCCGTCAGGCTGCGGCTATCATGGCGATGATTCAGAACAACCTCGACCCGCGCGTGGCGCAGCATCCTCATGAGCTGATTGTATATGGCGGTAATGGTGCTATTTTCCAGAACTGGGCACAATACCGCTTGACGATGCAATATCTGGCTACGATGACCGACGAGCAGACGCTTGCCATGTATTCGGGTCTGCCGATGGGACTCTTCCCGAGCCATAAAGATGCACCGCGCGTGGTGGTGACCAATGGTATGGTTATCCCCAACTATTCGAGCCAAGACCATTGGGAGCGCTTCAATGCCCTCGGCGTAAGCCAATATGGTCAGATGACGGCCGGCAGTTATATGTATATCGGTCCGCAGGGCATCGTACACGGCACTACCATCACGGTGATGAATGCCGCTCGTAAGCAGCTTCGCAAACGCGGCCTTCAGGGTACGATAGAAGAACGAAAAGGTATGTTGTTCGTAACGGCCGGTCTCGGCGGCATGTCAGGAGCACAACCTAAGGCTGGCAATATAGCCGGCGTGGTGTCGGTAACGGCTGAAATCAATCCGCTGGCTGCTGAGAAGCGCTTCGAGCAAGGTTGGGTAGATGAACTGCACTACAACCTCGATGAACTGATTGCGCGCATCCGCATCGCACAAGAGAAGCGTGAAGTCGTTTCGCTCGCTTACGTTGGCAATGTGGTAGATTTGTGGGAACGCCTTGCAGCGGAGAACTACCCCGTAGATTTGGGCTCAGACCAAACCTCGCTTCATAACCCTTGGGCGGGCGGTTATTACCCCGTAGGTTACAGCCTGGAGGAGTCTAAGCGCATGATGGCTGAAGAGCCGGCTGCCTTTAAGGAGGCTGTACAGGCATCTCTGCGCAGGCATGTGGCGGCCATCAATAAACTGACGGAGGCAGGCATGTACTTCTTCGATTACGGAAATGCGTTCCTTCTCGAGAGCTCGCGCGCGGGCGCGGATATATGTAAGGAGGACGGCACATTCCGCTACCCCAGTTACGTGCAAGACATCATGGGGCCGCTCTATTTCGATTACGGCTTTGGACCTTTCAGATGGGTATGTATGTCAGAAGACCCCAAGGACTTGCAGAAGACCGACGAACTGGCGATGAAGGTATTGGGCGAGATTGCCCAAGAAGCTCCCGAAGAGATTCAAGGGCAGATGCACGACAATATCCATTGGATAGAAGAGGCTGGTAAAAACAAGCTCGTAGTAGGTTCGCAAGCGCGTATTCTATACGCAGATTGCGAGGGTCGCACCAAGATTGCTTTGGCTTTCAACGAGGCTATCCGCTCGGGCGAGATAAGTGCTCCCATCGTGCTCGGACGTGACCACCACGACGTGTCTGGCACCGACTCGCCTTTCCGCGAGACGTCGAACATCTACGATGGCAGCCAGTTTACGGCCGATATGGCTATTCAAAACGTGATTGGCGATGGCTTCCGCGGCGCTACATGGGTAAGTATCCACAACGGTGGTGGCGTAGGATGGGGCGAAGTGATCAACGGTGGATTTGGCATGGTGATTGATGGCTCCGACGATTCGGCACGCCATATCAAAAACATGCTCTTCTGGGACGTCAACAATGGTATTGCTCGCCGCAGTTGGGCACGTAATGAACCCGCTAACCACGCTATACTCCGCGAGATGGAACGCACGCCAGAATTGCGCGTGACTATCCCCTATCTGGCTGATGATGAGATAGTTAGAAACGCATTAAAATAACACCTTAAAATATACCATTATGCATATTATCGATCATAATCACCTTACTATTGATAAGGTTAAGCAGATTATCGAAAACCACGAGCAACTCAGCCTGAGCGAGGAGGCAATAGCCGCTATCGAGCGTTGCCGTGCGTATCTTGACAGTAAGATGGGCGATATAGGCCGCCCCGTATATGGCATCACTACCGGCTTCGGAAGCTTGTGTAATATTTCCATTCCGGCAGAGGAATTGAGTCAGCTCCAGCACAACCTGGTGATGTCACATAGCTGCGGCATGGGCGAGGAAGTGCGTCCGGAGATCGTGAAGATCATGCTGCTGCTGAAAGCCCAATCGCTCAGTTACGGCCATTCGGGCTCGCAACTCATCACCATCCAGCGCTTGATTGACATGTTCAATCTCGATATCCTCCCCGTAGTCTATCAGCAGGGCTCGCTCGGTGCATCCGGCGACCTCGCACCATTGGCACACCTGAGCCTGCCGCTTATTGGCATGGGCGAGGTGTATTATAAGGGCGAACGACGCATCGCTGCCGACGTATGGCAGGAGCTTGGTTGGGAGCCTATCCGCCTGAAGTCTAAAGAGGGATTGGCGCTGCTCAATGGTACGCAGTTCATGAGTGCCAACGCCGTTTGGAGTCTTATTCAAGCAGAGCGTCTAAGCCAATGGGCAGATATGATTGGCGCTATCTCGCTGGAGGCTTTCGATGGCCGCATTGAGCCCTTCTATCCGCATAGCCACCGCTTGCGTCAGCAGCCCGGACAGATGATTACGGCCGACCGCTTCCGTCAGTTGCTCGAGGGAAGCGAGTTGATTACGCGCAAGAAAGAGCACGTGCAAGACCCCTATTCCTTCCGCTGCATCCCGCAGGTGCATGGCGCAGTCAAAGATACGATTGCTTACGTAAAGAGCGTGATTGAAAACGAAATCAACTCTGCTACCGATAACCCCAACGTGTTCCCAGAGGAGGATATGATCATCTCTGCTGGCAATTTCCATGGCGAGCCTATCGCTATCCCCATGGATATGCTCGGCTTGGCTATGAACGAGTTGGCGAGTATCTCTGAGCGCCGTATCTATAAGCTCATTTCCGGCCAGCGCAATCTGCCTTCGTTCCTCGTAGCCAAACCCGGCTTAAACAGTGGCTTCATGATCCCGCAATACACCGCAGCCTCTATCGTGAGCCAGAATAAGGGCCTCTGCTGGCCTGCATCGGCTGATTCTATACCGTCCAGCCAAGGGCAGGAAGACCATGTGTCGATGGGTGCGAATGCGGCTACCAAGCTTGTTCGCTTGATTGACAACACCGAGTCGGTGCTGGGTATAGAGCTCTTCAATGCATGCCAAGCGCTGGAGTTCCGCCGTCCGGCTAAGTCCTCGCCTGCCATCGAGCGCATCGTAGAGGCGTTCAGACAGGTTGTGCCGTTTATTTACGTTGATTGCTATATGCATCCGCTGATGGTTGCTGCTAAAGAATTTATCCGCCGTGAAGACTTGTATTAAGAATATCCGTGAGATAGTGGGCATTATTCCTGAAGGCGTCCTGCGTAAGCAGGGCGCTGAGATGGACGATACGGGTACGCTCAGCAATGCCTATCTCTTGATGGAGGACGACCGTATTGCCGACTTCGGGCCGATGGACGAAATGCCCGAGGCGGAGGCGTATATCGATGCGGAGGGCGGACTGCTCATGCCTTCGTTCTGCGATTCGCATACGCATATCGTATATGCCGGCACGCGCGATGGGGAGTTCTTGGATAAGATACGCGGTCTCAGTTATGAGGAGATTGCCGCTCGCGGAGGAGGTATTCTCAATTCTTCGGACTTGCTCCACTGTACCTCTGAGGAGGAGCTCTATCAGCAATCCATACAGCGCGTATGGGAGATGATCCGCAAAGGTACGGGCGCCATCGAAATCAAGAGCGGATACGGGCTCAATCCTGCCGATGAGCTGAAGATGTTACGCGTTATTCGGCGCATCAAAAACGAATGTCCGGCGATTATCCGAGCTACGTTCTTGGGGGCGCATGCAGTGGGACGACAATACACCCAAGAGGAGTACGTAGATACCATCTGCCGCGAGATGATTCCCGCAGTAAGCGAGCAGCAGCTGGCGGATTTCATCGATGTGTTTTGCGATACGGGGTTCTTCACGGTTGAAGAAACGGATCGCATCCTCCGGGTGGGGGCTGAATACGGCCTGCGACCGAAGATTCACGCCAACGAGTTAGGCGTGAGCGGAGGCGTACAGGTAGGTTTAAAACATCAAGCGCTCAGCGTTGACCACCTGGAGCAGACGACCGATGCGGAGATTGAGGCGCTCCGCGGCTCCTGCACCATGCCTACGATGCTCCCCGGCTCATCGTTCTTCCTCGGATTGCCATACGGCCGTGCCAAAGCATTCATCGAAGCCGGATTGGGTGTAGCCCTCGCCAGCGATTACAATCCCGGCTCATCGCCCAGTGGCGACATGCGTTTCGTGATGGCTATGGGGTGTATTCGCATGCGGCTTACCCCCGTGCAAGCACTCAATGCATGCACCATCAATGCCGCTTATGCGATGGGAGTGAGCGACCAGGTGGGCTCTATTACACGAGGCAAACGAGCCAATCTCATCATCACGCAACCCATGCATTCGCTCACGATGATTCCCTATCATTACACGTCACCGTTCATCAGATATCACCTCCTTTCCGGCTGCTTGATAAGCTGATGAAACGCGATATAGACAGACTTCTGCCGCACGCTACCCATGCGTTGCGGCAGTTTTTTTTTGGTTTTTTTAACATTTGAAATCGTGGTGTTGGCGTAATAATTGTTGGAGTTTTTTAGAACCCACCTTTAATAGGAAAAATGGACTATAAAAGTATTAACTGAAATCACAAGGTACAAAATGAATGTTTTTAAGAAACTGTTTTGCAGAGCGTATCAGTTCTGCTTTCGTATGGCGCTTCCGTTGCTCCCTTATAAGCGCCCCAAAACGCGAGAATCACTCGCGCTTATTCCCGCCATCCTCCGCCGCAAGCATATACATAAAGTGCTGATTGTTACTGACAAAGGTTTGGTAAAAGCCGGTTTGGTCAATCTCCTTACCGACGAGTTGAAGAAGAATAAGGTGACGTATGCTATTTACGATGAAACGGTAGCCAATCCTACTATTGATAACGTAGAAGCGGCTCGTGCGCTCTATCTCCAGAGCGGCTCAGAGGCTATTATCGCCCTCGGTGGTGGTAGCGCTATGGACTGCGCCAAAGCGTGTGGCGCGCGTATCGCACAGCCGTGGATGAGCGTGAAGCAGATGGGCGGTATTCTAAAGGTGATGCGAAAGCTGCCTATCCTCATTGCCGTACCTACCACTGCCGGTACCGGCTCGGAGACCACCCTCGCGGCGGTCATCACCGATGCCACCACCCATCATAAGGTCCCCATCAACTCATTCCCACTCATCCCTCGCTACGCTATTCTCGATTATAAGCTCACCACTGGCCTGCCCCAGCATATCACCGCTACCACCGGCATGGATGCGCTCACGCATGCTGTAGAGGCATACATAGGCGGCACCACCACGCGCGAGACGCGTAGTCTTGCTATTGAGGCTACCCTGCTCATCAGGCGCTATCTCTATCGGGCTTATCAGGATGGCAACGATACGGAAGCGCGTCAGGCGATGCTCCGAGCTGCCAATAGTGCAGGAGCTGCTTTTTCCAAGAGTTATGTGGGCTACGTACATGCTGTGGCACATTCGCTTGGTGGTCAATACGGCATCCCGCACGGACTGGCTAACAGCGTCTTGCTGCCTATCGTGCTCCGAGCCTATGGGAAGGCATGTTGGCACCGGCTCGCTGACCTCGCTCGAAAGAGCGATATCGCAGCGGCTGAGGATTCTGACGAGGCGGCGGCCAATCGCTTCATCGATTGGGTGCAGCAGATGAACGACTCCATGCAGATTCCTCGTAAACTTGAGGGCATCCGAGAGGAGGATATACCCTGTATGGCTGCACGAGCTGATAAGGAAGCCAATCCGCTCTATCCCGTACCAATCCTCATGGATAAAAACGAACTCATGCAATTTTATTACGCCGTAAAAGCATAATGAATCAACTACACTACTCCAATTTTGTATAGGTGGGTTCTAAAAATTAGCTGTTTAGATTTTGGATTTATTTTCGAGGAAAAATTGGAAGTAAAAGAGGGAGCGTAGCGAGCTACGTGACTGATTTTACTTACGATTTGGGCCGAAAAGAAACCAAAAGATGACAAATAATGCATTTTTGTTACCCACAATAATGTATAGTTTTTCTTAAGTGGGAATTTTTAGAACCCACCTATAAAATTATGGATGCCAAACCGATAGTTGACGCACAACGCGCCTATTTTCTCAAGGGCGATACGTTCTCGCTCCGTTTTCGCCAGCAAGCGCTTGACCGCCTCAAGAGCGCTATTCTCAAGTACGAGCAGGACCTGCTCAATGCGCTGCAAACCGACTTGGGCAAGTCGGCCTCCGAGGCGTATATGTGTGAGGTGGGACTAACCCTCTCCGAGATCAGCCACATGCGCAAACACCTCTGCCGATGGGCGCGCACCGAGCGCAAACGTACGCCCCTCACCAATTTCGCGGCGAAGTCGATGATTAAGAAGGACCCTTATGGCGTGGTGCTGATTATGTCGCCTTGGAACTACCCCGTGCTCCTCTCGCTCGAGCCTCTCGTTGGCGCTATTGCGGCGGGTAATACCGTGGTCCTCAAGCCTTCGGCATACTCTCCTGCCACCACCGAGGTCATCACCAAACTCATCAGCGAGACTTTCCCGCCCGAGTATATCACCGTGGTGAAGGGCGGAAGAGCTGAAAACCAGAGTCTGCTGGAGCAGAAGTTCGATTACATCTTCTTCACCGGAGGTGTAGAGGTGGGCAAAATGGTCATGCATAAAGCGGCCGAACACCTCACGCCCCTCACGCTGGAGCTCGGAGGCAAGTCGCCATGCTTCATCCACCACACGGCCAACCTGCGACTGGCGGCACGACGCATCGTGTTTGGCAAATACCTCAACTGCGGACAGACCTGCATCGCACCGGATTACGTGTTGGTGGAGGAGTCGGTGCACGATTCGTTCGTGAAGATGCTCATAGAGGAGGAGAAAAAAATGTATGGTTCGGATGCGTTCGCCAATCCGAATTATGGGAAGATTATCAACAACAAACATTTCGACCGCATCCGCGGGTTGATTGATGCGAAGAAGATAGTCTTGGGTGGCCGCTCTGATGCCAATACTCTCCGCATCGAACCCACCATCCTCGATTATGTCTTGCCTACCGACCCCGTGATGCAGGAGGAGATCTTCGGGCCCGTCTTGCCGGTGCTTACGGTGCGCGATGCAGGTGAGGCGTTTGACTTCATCCAAGACCGTCCGCATCCCTTGGCGCTTTATCTCTTTACGCAAGACAAACGTACAGAGCACCTCTTCACCGAGCGGCTCGCTTTCGGAGGCGGCTGCGTAAACGACACGATTATCCATATTGCTACCAATAACCTCCCCTTTGGGGGAGTGGGCAATTCGGGTATGGGCAGCTACCACGGACGCAAGTCGTTTGACACCTTCACCCATGAGAAGTCCATCGTAAAGAAATACACCTGGCTGGATCTCGTACTCCGCTACCAACCCTACGCCACCTGGAAAGACAAGTTCATCCGCCTCTTCCTCCGCTAATCAAACAAAGCAGTCCAGAGCAAAAAGTGTTTTTGCCGTTTTTTATATCCATTTTCTACAACGGACTGCGCCTACTACCAATTAGGGTCAGACCTAGAGTGTAAAGTTTTGTGATGTCTTTATGGTTACGACTGTTGGTGATTTTGCATGATAATCACTATTCGCATAACTTGCTGATTACCAGTAAAA
>CAMGMU010000063.1 GCA_946059305.1 uncultured Bacteroidales bacterium
CACAATAATGAATAGTTTTTCTTAAGTGGGAATTTTTAGAACCCACCTTAAATATTAATTCATATAACAGATATGTACATTTTTCTTACTGTAGTTATCGTACTTGCAGCAATTCTGATTACGTTGCTCGTATTGGTTCAAAACGCTAAAGGTGGTGGTTTGGCAAGCGGTTTCGCAAGTGGCAACCAAGTGATGGGTGCTCCTAAGACGGCCGACTTCCTTGAGAAAACCACTTGGGGTCTCATCGCCGTTATTGCTCTTCTTTCTGTTTTTGCTGCCGGCATCCATAAGACGGATGTGGCTACCGTTAAAGAAGAAAGCCAGGTGATGGAGCAGGCTACCGATGCAGCAGAAGCTGCTAAGCAGGCAGCTGCCAATACGAATGCCAATGCCTTTGGCGAGGATGCTCAAGAAGCTCCCGCTGAGGAATAAGCGCATACTTTTCCGAATAACGTAACCCTCTCAAGTCAGACGCCTTCAGCGCCTGACTTGTTTGCGTGCCTATATATCCCTCCCTTTTCTTTCCCGCAAACAGTCACCCTTACTCTAAAATGTGTAACGTTTGTAACGTTTGTAACGCTTTGACATAAATGCAAACGCATTACTGCACTGTTTGTAACGCTTTGACATAAATGCAAACGCAGCGCAGCAGCGAAAGCGTTACTGCACTGTTTAATGCTTTGCTCGATGCTCGCCACTGTCTATTTTCTTAGGAAAGTGTCTATGTTTTCAGGAAGAGTTGCGAGATAATAAATGGTAGTCGTAAAAAAAATGTGATTTTTTTAAAAATATTGTTCATTATTTTTTTATTTCAATTTTTTTTTGTATCTTTGCAGCCGAATTTGGATTTATCCTCCATTTGAGGTTGCTCTGAATCACATCGCTCACGTGATGTAAAACCGTGACTCCCCTATCTGCTGAGAGCAAGAACAGCAGAAGACTGTTCCAAGCGTGGAACAAGCAGGCGCAAATCCTGCAAGACATATAGTTGCTTGAGCAAAAGGAGGACCACCTCCGTATGCTAATTGCAACGAAGCGTTTACTGACGCTTGTGATTCGATTTCTTGAAACCTGAGAAATTTCAAATTATCGTTCGAATGCAAGAATAAGTAGATGCTCATGGGTGTACCATACACTCATGCGTACCAAATTATTGGTGCGCGTGCGTATGCTATACACGCGTGGGTTTCTGCATGTTTATTCGACGATAAAGGTTTTCTCAGGACCTCAAGAAACGGATAACATTCAGTTACCCGCGTTTTTTTGTATGCCTTGTCCTTCCCTAAAGGATAGCTTAAAAACGAACATTCACAATTCAAATAGGGGAGTTTGCCGAAAATCCCACAAAGAGTAGGTATTTAATTATTTATTGTATGAAGAACATTAGTTATTTCTGCATCATTCTTGGTGTGATGCTATGTTGTACGTCTTGTATGACAACCCGAACGTCAGTAGGCAGTTTTACTGAAACCTCTGGGAAAACTTATCAGTATTCAAAAGGGAAACAATGCTATTTGTTTTGGGGGTTAGTTCCTCTTGGACGGACTTCTGTAGCTACTCCTTCTGACGGTGCTTGCCAGGTAAGAACTAAGTTCAATTTTTGGGATTTTCTTGTTTCGGGTATTACAGGTGGCATTTTCTCAATGCAATCAGTTAGAGTATATGCTAAACATCCAGCAGAACCGAATGATATTGTAGCTGGCGACGTGGTAGTATATAAGCGTGGAAAAAACTATGTAAAGGTAACGGTAGAATCCATCATTGACGAAAAATACTGCACGATCCGATTAGAAGATGGTAAAATAAAGAAATGTAAATTTGCAGATTTAAGTAAATAATTATGAGGAGTCTGTAAGAAACAAAAATAGGCATGGCGGCTCTCACGAGTGACCATGCCTATAAAATTTTCTTGCTATGAAAAACACATGCAACTTAAAAAAGTTGCGAGGGGTCAATTGTAATTATTATGTCTTTCCCGCAAAAGTAGACAAATCCTTACTCTAAAATGTGTAACGCTCTTCGAGCTGCTCACTCCGCCTTGGAACCATCTGGAACAGCCGCAGGCTCTTGGAACGCGCGCAGCGCTAATGGAACTGCGCGCAGCGCCATACCCTTACTCTAAAATGTGTAACGTTTGTAACGTTTGTAACGCTTTGACGTGTTGTAAAAAACGCTGCTTTTTTAAAAAGCTGAGTGCGCTATCCTCCCGGACTGCGCACTCTTGATTGTATGAAAAAGGTTACAAAAATCTCAGTAAGATAATGAAAAAAGGTTAGTTAGCTTTTTTTCAGTTGCCGATATTTGGCAAGACCATCCACTTGCTCAATCTTGCCGGCTTTCTTCCAGCGGTGGAGCACAATGCGGATAGCATTAGGCGAGGTGGATTGCTTGCGTTCGTCTTCCGAAAGCCCAAAGTCGGGCAGAGCGCGAAGCAGCCAGTAGGAGCGGAAGTCGGTGAAGTAAATCTTTCAGATTTCTGCAGATAATATCAGCAGCCAACAAACAATACGCCGGAGCTCGCGCTCCGGATAGGCAGCAGGCTGTATAACCTGCTGCCGCTTGTATTCCGCTTCGCCGCTTTCGCTGTATTCTATGCTGCCGCTTGTATTCCGCTTCGCTGCTTTCGCTGTATTCTATGCTGCCGCTTGTATTCCTATATCTGCTCTTGCTTATAGTGATATCGCAGCAGTTTGCTGCGATTCTCGTATTGTTCATTGGCAGGAGATATTATCTCCGTCCTATTATCTGCTGCCGTATTAGACGAGACAATCCCACCGCTTTCGCGATGGGATTATCTTATTTCGACTCAGCAGTGGCCGAGGAGTCTTGAAACGCGCGAAGCGCTTGGAATCACCTGGAACGCCCCTTGCGGCACTTGGAACGCCCGAAGGGCTCTTTGCGGCTCTTCGTGCATCCTACAAATACGTGTGTGCGATGGTAATGCGATGGTAATGCGATGAGCAAGCGATGGAATGCGATGTTTTTGAATTGCGGTGCAAAATTACTGCTAAAATTCGGATTAAAAAAGACTAAAATGCATGTAATCCGAAAAAAATGCGATTAACTTGACATACACGTCAAAGCGTTACAAACGTTACAAACGTTACACATTTTAGAGTAAGGGTGTCTACTTTTTTCAAGAAAGACAATGTTAATATTCATAACAGCCTGCGTCAGGGTGGTTGTCGGCAAAGCGGTCTCTGCCGCGGCGGTCAAGTGGATAACGGCTGGCGATGAGCGAATCTGCAATGTCACGAGCAGGTGATAGCGAGTCAAGGCTAAAATCGTAATAACGCTCTTTATCAGCATAATAATCCACCACAAAGAGCGATGTATCTCGGCGGTCTGCATAGATGTTATCGTGAGCAAAACGCTCGCTTAGGGTATCGGTTTGCAGGTATGAATAAGCAAATGAGCCGATGTAATACGAGGGCAAAGGAGTAGCGAGCATGAGGCAGTTACGCTTGACCCCCGCGAGGATGGAGTTGAGGAAATGCAGTTCGGTCTTTTGTTGCCGCTTGGAGAGGTTACTGATATAGAGTGGGGACACCTGGTCGTCACGCAAGACCGTCTGAATGGCGTATTGCGTATGATTGAAGAATGAAGCGACCGTGGTGTGAATAAACTGATGTTTACCGCCAGCAGAATAGATGCAGTATTGGGCACAATTGGAAATCTCCGTATTGGCTACGTCGGCATCGATATCTTGCAGCACCAACCCATAAACGGAGCAGTTATGGATGCGGCTGTTGAGTAATGTGAGATGCTCCTTTCCCGTGCCGCTAAGATACAAACCGATGCTGCCTGATACAATCTCTGTATAGGAAAAAAACGCGCTATCAGGCGCAGAGATATAAATACCATTCCACTTACCACCCACGTAGAGGTAACGGATGCCTTCGTAAAGATCATCGAGTCGGTCGCTCTGAAAACGCACAGGGGCATCGATTGTGCCGCATGAAGATATGCCACCGAGGCAGACAATCTTAGCCGTATCATGCATGAAGAAGCGGCAACCCGGAGCAATAGTAAGGTGCGCGCCCTTATCGATATAAATCCCCCGGCTGACGAGGTATGGTTTACGCCCAAGCAGGGTGGTGTCGTGCCCAATATACAGGCTGTCAATGCGTTCTACATCCCAGCCATACGCTTCAATCACCAGTTGCTCCGTATAATCACCCACTTCGAGCAGGAGTTTATCTTCTATAAATGCAGGTTGATTGCGGTCTTCGGGATGGATGGTGGCGCGTACAAAAAGGAAGAGACTGTCACCTCCATTGATACGCAGATCGCTGATGGATGAGAGGTTTTGTTCGCCATCGAGGTTGACCTTAAACGACTCCCCATCCTGCATTCTGACGGAGCGAATTTGGATAGCGCGACGATTGTGATTATAAATGCGCACCTGCCGAGTAGCACTCCCCGCTACGGTGAAGACTGTATCAAAGCGAAGGGTGTCCACAGAGAATGTCAATCGAGCCGATGGGTCGTCCGTCAACTTGCTCTCGCAGCCGGTGAGGAGGAGACATGCTATCAACGGAACGATACGCTTCCATATTTTCAATCGGGATGGCACCATTATTTGATGGGATTTACGAAACGATTTGGTGTTTATTGCGAGAAATTGAGTTGTATTAAGCGAAACTATGGGTCGGTATTAAATGAGAGAATCAGCTGTGTGCGGCTGCCTTATTCGAAATTAAAGACAATACAAATGGCATGCGAACGCATGCGGGAGAGAGCAGCACTATTGAGCGGTTCGCCTTGCGGATAATGCGCGGGAGCAAGATTGGCAAAACCGAGTTGGTACTTGATTTGCGGACAGAGTTTGAACCAACTGAAATAGAAATCACAACCGGCTCCAATCTCCATAAAATAGTCGAACCGCTTGGGAATGAGCGGTTTTTTGCGATCCTCCAAGCAGTTGTAACTCACGCCTCCTGCGATGGTGCAATATGGGCGATAATTACCATATCGCTCAGCCGACCATTTCAGCTCAAGCGGGATGGCAATGGGGATGCTTAGGAGGGTTGTTTTGTATTTGTCAGGAGACTCTACCAATTCGCCATTGTCGTCGAGCGTTTGGTATTTATAATAAAACTCCCTATCCGAAAAGTGCAACTGTGGAATGAACCTGAGATTGAGGTATCGGCAAAGTCGCAGATCAGCGATGAAGCCCACTGAAAAACCGGGCAACATGTGGCTGCAACGCGTGTGGATATACGCATTCTCCAGTTCAAAAGGCATGTCTTGCTGATCTCGGATGATTCCAGAGAGGGGTTCGGACACGTTCTTAAACGAATAATCCATGAAATTGATGCCCAATGAGAATCCGAAATGGAAGAGTTTATCATCAATATAGGGCCGATTCATTCCCCTCTGCGCCATAAGGGTGCAGGGGAGTAACAAAAGGAATAATATGAAGCACTTTTTTTTCATGTAATCATTTTGAAATGAGCCAATCTACAGCTTGTCGATAGCCATCCAATCCATGTCCGATAATGGTGTGTGCGCATACGTCAGTAAGTAGGGAGGTATGGCGAAAAGGCTCTCGCTTGCGGATGTCGGAGATATGTACTTCCACTACGGGTGTCTCAATAGCCGCAATGGCATCGCGTATGCTAACGCTGGTGTGAGAATATCCGGCAGCATTGAGAATAATACCCTCTGCCTGCCCGAAACCGAATGCTTGGAGGAGGTCAATGATTCGGCCTTCGTGGTTGGTCTGCTCATAGCAGAGTTCTTCCTCAGGGAAGGCTGCGTGTAAGTCTGGCAAATAGTCGGAAAAACTGCGATGACCATATATTTCCGGCTCCCGTTTGCCGAGCAGATTGAGGTTGGGACCGTTGATAATCAATATCATAACCTACTCATATTTTGTTCTTAATGCCTGTTCTCAATAAGCTGATTACGAGTTCATTGAAGCGAGGAATTCGTCGTTGGTGCGTGTACGCTCCATGCGATCTTTGAGGAATTCCATTGCCTCGATGGGGTTCATATCTGCTAAGAAGCGGCGGAGTACCCACATGCGGTTTTGCCATTCGGTAGAAAGCAGGAGGTCGTCTCGTCGAGTAGAACTTGCCATGATGTCCACCGCAGGGAAGATGCGCTTATTGGCGAGACTGCGGTTGAGCTGAAGCTCCATATTACCCGTACCTTTGAACTCCTCGAAGATAACGTCGTCCATCTTGCTGCCTGTCTCGGTGAGGGCGGTAGCGATGATGGTGAGTGAGCCGCCATTTTCGATGTTTCGTGCGGCACCGAAGAAACGTTTGGGTTTGTGGAGTGCCGAAGCTTCCACACCGCCAGAAAGAACTTTACCGGATGCAGGTGCTACCGTGTTATAAGCGCGAGCCAAACGCGTGATGGAATCGAGCAGAATCACTACGTCATGACCGCATTCAACGAGCCGTTTGGCTTTTTCGTGTACGATATTTGCCACTTTCACGTGGTTTTCAGCAGGCTCATCGAAAGTAGAAGCAATCACTTCAGCCTTTACTGAGCGTTGCATATCGGTTACCTCCTCGGGTCGCTCATCTATGAGCAACACAATCATATACACCTCAGGATGGTTGGCAGAAATAGCGTTGGCTATATCTTTTAGAAGAACGGTTTTACCCGTTTTAGGTTGCGCAACAATCAACCCGCGCTGTCCTTTACCAATGGGCGCAAAAAGGTCAATCACACGGCAAGAGAGCGGGTCGTTTTGGCCGGTGCAGAGGCGGAATTTGGAGTTAGGGAAAAGGGGAGTAAGGTGCTCAAACGCAACTCGGTCACGCGCATTCTCCGGCGTCTGACCATTCACGGCGGTCACGTTGCTCAAAACGAAATACTTATCGCCCTCTTTAGGCGGACGGATGCTGCATTGTACAGTATCGCCCGGACGAAGACCGAACTGCTTGATTTGCTGCTGCGAAACGAAGATATCATCGGGCGAAGCAATGTAGTTATAATCTGCTGAACGGAGGAATCCGGAGCCGTCTTTCTCCATCTCAAGGGTGCCTACTCCCGTGATGAAATCCTGAAAATCATATTCTGTTGCGGCCGTTGTTTCAGCTTCAGGTTGCTTCTCCGCTGGCGCATAATAGGCTTCGGGTGCGGAGTTGTTGTTTACGGGCTCAGCCGCTGGGGTGTTGGTATTTTGCTGGTTGGCTGCGGCCTGTTTGTCTTTCTTATTCTTACGCTTATCGCGTTTTTTCTTCCACGACCAGTCGTCTTCAAATGCCAGCATAGCGGCTTCTCTTGCAGCCTGACGGGCCTGCTCACGTCGGAGCTGCTCGGGGTCAACGTCCGGCTGTTCTGTCGGATATGCTTCGGCAGGGTAGAAATTGTCTTGCGGCTCAGCATAATCGTTTTCTTCGTATGGCTGATTATCCGCTTGCGTTTCGTTGCCAATATAGGTGTTATACGCCTCTTCGGGCAGGCTGTTGGCAGGCTGATGGAACGGCTCAGGGGCAGCTTGCTGCTCTATGTAAGGCTGCTGACGGAGCTCATTTGCGGCTTCTTCGAGCGATGCTTCGTTGAATATATTATCGTTTGGAAAGGGCGTGTTCTGCGTCTTGCGCGCTTTGCGCTCTAAGAGAATAGCCTTCTCCTCTTCTCGTTGCTTGACTTGCTCTTCGAGCTGCTGTGCCTCCGCTGCGGTACCTATTACTTGTGGCTCGTTTTTTCGTTGGCGAAGTGCCACTCTCTCCGGTTGCTGGGCTATGCGGACGCGTTTTTTCTTCTGCGAGGCTTCTACTTTAGCCTGTACGCCCTCGGCATGCATCTCAGCTTGCTTATCCATAATGGCATAAATAAGGGACTCCGGAGTAGAACCATGCTTCACTCTCATACCTAATTCTCTGGTTAACTTTTTCAGCTCGTCGAAACTCAATTTTTCCAGTTGTGCTTTACTGCTAATCATCTTCTTGAATGGTGATAAAATATACTATGCACGCAAAAATGGCATTAGTGCCATCTCATTCCCATCGTGGGGAAAAAACATGTACAATACGAAATAAAAAAAGGGAAAAAAATGTGCTAAATGGCTTCTTTTTTAAAAAGCGTGCAAAGGTACGAAAAAAAATCTGAATGACCAAATTTTTAGTCTAAAAAAATGCAAGAGAAGCTGTTTTTTTTAGAATAAGAAGTTTTTTTGCAGCATTATTGTAGTTTATGTGCATCAATACACACATCGCAGCATCCACACGTCTGTGCAGTTGTTTCTCCAAAATAGCCTACGAGCAGTTGTTGCCTGCAAAAATGTGTCTGCTCTGCGTATTCAAGCATGGCAATCAGTTTTTGCCGATATCGCTCTTGCTTGAGCTCGTATTGATGCTCGTTGATTTCTACCATTTCGAGCGGTAGCCTGTCTTTCATATAGGTGATGAAAGGGGTTTTTCGCTTCGGTATGTAGGTGATAATGCCGTTTTGCGCGAGTTGCACGAGCAATTGGTGGAGGTCGTCGGGCGAGAGTTGCAGATGCGAGCAGATGGCATCAAAATGGATGATTACGGGGTCAGTAAAGAGCCCCGTGTAGTTTCGGAGGAGGAAATTTAGCAATAATTCCTCTTTCCCACAGATTGACTCCTTATATAATTGCTCGCGCGTAACGCGTATCTGTACGCGTGTAGGCGTTTCCTGCTCTTCAGAGAAGTCCCAATAGCCATCTTGCGCAAGGAGGGTGATGGCCGAAAACGTTTGGATTATTGGTAGTTTTTTAGCAGTACAAAACTCGCTGAGTGAGAAGGCAAACCGTCTTCCCGCCCCAAACCCGATGGCAACCTCATAGTAGTCTCCCACCGCTTCATAAATGCGCTTGAGGAAGTCGCGTGGAGGGAAACTGTCGGCAATGCGTTTCTGCACTTTGGCGTGGTCGGAGCGGTTGTAAAGCAATACGGCATACGCACGTTTGCCATCTCGTCCGGCTCTTCCCGCTTCCTGAAAATAGGCTTCGATGGTGTCGGGCAGGTCGATATGAATGACTGTCCGCACATCGGCTTTGTCGATGCCCATGCCAAAGGCGTTGGTAGCTACCATCACGCGCGTCTGATCGTTTTTCCATGCTTGCATTTTTGCATCCTTATCGGTATTCATAAGACCCGCATGGAAGAAATCGGCAGAGATGCCTGCTTTGTTAAGTAAATCGCTTATCTCTCTGGTTTTCTGTCGGTTACGTACATACACCACGCTGCTCCCAGGTACCGATTGCAGAATATGCAGGAGCATGTCGGGTTTGCTCTCGCACGTCCGCACCACATAACTGAGATTGGAGCGGATAAACGACTGCCGAAACACGTTTTTTTCTCTGAAAAGCAGCTTCTCTTGAATGTCGTCCACCACTTCGGGTGTGGCGGTAGCGGTGAGGGCAAGCACGGGCGCATTGGGGAAAAACTCACGGACGGCCGCAATCTTGAGGTAGGATGGCCGAAAGTCGTATCCCCATTGTGAGATGCAATGTGCTTCATCTACGGCAATCATGGCGATAGGCAGGAACATGAGGCGCTTACGGAAACGCTCTGATTCCAATCGTTCGGGGCTGACATAGAGGAACTTCACGTGGCCAAACTGGCAGTTGTCGAGCAACTCGGCCGTCTCTTTGACTGTTTGTCCGGCATAGAGACAAACGGCTTGAATACCGCGTTCCTTCAGATGCAACACCTGATCTTTCATTAATGCGATGAGGGGCGTGATTACGAGGCAGATGCCATCGGGCACGCCCGTGATGGAGTAGGTGGGTTGGTCTTTGCTGAATGCCATCGCCATGGCCGGCACCTGAAAACAGATGCTCTTGCCCCCGCCCGTGGGCAGGAGCGCGAGGGTGTCTCGTCCGCTACCGATACTATGGATGATTTCCGCCTGAAGGGGGCGGAAATCATCGTAATGCCAATATTGGCGTAATATGGACAGATAGTCAGTCAATTCTTATTCGTTCATCGTTCATTCATCGTTCGTGCATCTAGCTTACATCTAGCTTACAGCGCACGTGTACATAAGCTGGATGTAAGCTAGATGTAAGCTAGATGCACGTGTGCTGCACGGTGTAATACGTTGAGGAGCGATGAGGACTCATTGAGGAGGTATTATGGAGCAATAACGAGGAATCAGGCGAGACGTTCGATGGCTGTTTGAAGGCGACGGAGCGTCTCTTCTTTGCCAAGTACGTTGGTTATTTCCCAGATATGCGGTCCGCGAGCTGCACCCACGAGGGTGATACGGAAAGCGTTCATCACCAATCCTACGCCATACTCTTTTTGCGCAATCCACTCCATCACGATTTTGTCGAGCGTCTCCGCATTCCATTCGTTGATGCCTTCGAGGATGGCGTATAGCTCGCGCATGTGTGCAGGCGACTCCTCTTTCCAGCGTTTCTTGAGCGATTTCTCATCGTATGCAGCAGGAGCAACGAAGAAGAAAGCGGCTTGATCCCATAATTCCGGCACGAAATTAACGCGTTCTTTCATGAGATCAATCACGTGTGCAATCACGTTTTCGCCCTTTTCCAATACGGCCTCTTTATGCTCAGCGGGCACAGCTGCGAGGAACTGCGGCAGGAGTTGTGCGCCCGTGTAGTTTTGCAGATATTGATGGTTGAACCATTTGCCTTTCTCGTAATCGAACTTGGCGCCTGACTTGCTCACACGGTCGAGCGAGAATTGCTCGATGAGCTCCTGCATGGAGAAAATCTCCTGATCGGAAGCGGCATGCCAACCGAGTAAGGCAAGGAAATTGATGACGGCTTCTGGGAGATAACCGCTCTCGCGATAACCTGACGAAACGGTGCCGTCTTTCTGGTTGTGGAACTCAAGCGGGAAAACGGGGAAACCGAGTCGGTCGCCATCGCGTTTGGATAGTTTACCATTGCCATCGGGCTTGAGCAGGAGGGGCAGATGAGCGAATTGCGGCATAGTCTCTTCCCATCCGAAAGCGCGATAGAGGAGCACGTGGAGAGGAGCCGATGGCAGCCATTCTTCGCCACGAATCACGTGCGTCACCTCCATCAGATGGTCGTCAACGATATTGGCCAAATGGTAGGTTGGGAGGTCGTCAGCCGACTTGTAGAGCACTTTGTCGTCGAGAATACTGGAGTTGATGACCACCTCACCACGGATGAGGTCGTGAACGTGCACGTCTTCGTTGGGCTCAATCTTAAAACGAACAACGTATTTGTCGCCCCGTGCGATGCGTGCATCTACCTCTTCTTTACTGAGTGTGAGGGAGTTCACCATCTGCATGCGGGTGCGGGCATCGTATTGGAAATTGCTGATCTCGTTGCGTTTGGCTTCGAGTTCTTCCGGGGTATCAAACGCAATATATGCGTGTCCGCTATTGAGAAGTTGATCCACATACTGATGGTAGATTTCTCTGCGCTCCGACTGACGATACGGGCCGTGCGGACCCGCCTGCATGGGCAGTCCCTCTTTGGGTTGCTCCCATTCGCGGGTAGAACCTTCAGCCGGTTGGCAACCGATACCTTCATCGATACCAATGCCAAGCCATTGTAGGGCCTCGATGATATATTCCTCTGCACCCGGTACGAAGCGGGCAGAGTCTGTATCTTCAATGCGCAGGAGCATGTCGCCACCATGCTGACGGGCGAAGAGATAATTATAGAGGGCGGTACGAACACCGCCAATGTGAAGGGCTCCAGTAGGAGAGGGTGCAAAACGCACACGAACTTTTCTTTCCATATATATATTAATGTGTGATAAGCTTGTGAAAAAGAATTATTGATTGATTGCCTGCTCGTAGCTATCGAGTTGTTTGGCCATGAGTTCTCGTCCGCGATTCATGATTTCCGCAGCCTTGTCGAAATCAAAGGTGGTGTAAGCATCCTGCGGCATTTCTACGAGGATATCGGGCTTCGTCATGGCAATCATCGTGCGGCAGTTGGCTTGCAACTGCAGGTCGAACGTGCGGTTAACCATATTGAGGTAGTTGATGTTGCGCGTGAGTTTGGTTTCCTCCAGGTCGTCGGCCAGTTTATTCCAGAGTTTTTCAGCCTGCGAGCCGAGTCGTCCCATCTTTTCAAACACAGCAGGTGAGGATGGCAGCAGCCATGCGGGCTCAATCACCGATCGTCCGGAGATATTGACAGCCGCAAGGATATCGCCTTCTGTTCGAGCAATCTGATTGAGCGGGAGCGGGTTAACGAGTCCGCCATCCACAAGCAGCGTGTCGTTGTATTCGAGCGGCTCAAAACACATGGGGATGGAGATGGATGCTCGGATGGCTGTGAAGAGACTGCCGGAGCGGAACACAACCTCCTCGGAATGGATGAAGTCGGTAGCTACGAATGCGCATGGGATGGGCAAGTCTTCGATCTTTTGGTCAGGCACCCATTCTTGGATAGCCTGCAAGACGCGGTCGCCTTTAACCAAATGCGACAAGCCAAACGAGAAGTCCGTCAATGAGAGGATGTCCCGTTTGTCGAGCGAACTAAACCAATCACGCGCCTCGCTTATTTTGCCGGCCGCATAAATGCCGCCTATGAGGCTGCCGATGGAGCAACCTGCGATACTGCTAATCTGATATCCGCGAGATTCAAGCTCTTCGATGGCTCCTATGTGCGCCATACCGCGAGCACCTCCGCTCGCTAATACCAATGCAACCTTTTTTGCCATAGTAGAATAATTTGTGCAAAATTACGGCTTTTTTTTGAATTATGCAAATCTATTTGCTATTTTTCTAAAGAAAAATGTAAAAAAATTTTTTTATGTGAAATGTTTTTAGTAATTTTGCCGCGATTTGGGAAAAGTATGCCCAAATGTTAACAGAAACTATAAAATCTAACAACAGAAAAATATGGCAAAAGAAATTCAATTCAGCCTCGTCTATCGTGACATGTGGCAGTCCTCGGGCAAGTATGTTCCCCGTAAGGATCAGTTGGCAAAAATAGCTCCCGTGATTATCGACATGGGTTGTTTTGACCGCGTGGAGACCAACGGTGGTGCTTCTGAGCAGGTGAACTTGCTATATGGCGAGAATCCGAATCAGGCTGTTAGAACGTTTACAAAACCATTTCACGAGGCAGGCATTCAGACGCACATGCTCGACCGCGGCTTGAACGCGCTCCGCATGAATCCGGTGCCGGCCGATGTTCGTGAACTTATGTATAAGGTAAAGCACGCGCAAGGTACGGACATCACACGTATCTTCTGCGGCTTAAACGACCCCCGCAATATCATCCCGTCTATCAAATGGGCTAAGGCAGCCGGCATGACGGCTCAGGCTACCATGTGCATCACCTACAGCGAGGTGCACACGGCTGAGTATTATATCAACCTGGCCGAGCAGCTTATTGAGGGTGGCGCGCAGGAGATCTGCTTGAAGGATATGGCCGGTATCGGTCGTCCGGCGATGCTCGGAACGATTGTGGCTGCCATCAAGGAGAAGCACCCTGATATCATTATCCAATACCACGGTCATACCGGTCCGGGCTTCTCGGTGGCTTCGATGCTCGAGGTGGCTAAGGCTGGTGGCGATATCCTCGACGTAGCGATGGAGCCGCTGAGCTGGGGTAAGGTGCATCCTGACGTGATTACTATTCAAGCCATGCTCAAAGATGCCGGTTTCAAGGTCAAGGATATCAATATGAAAGCCTATATGGAGGCGCGTTCGCTCACCCAATCGTTTATCGACGATTTCTTGGGCTATTGGATTGACCCAAAGAACGCGTTGATGACCTCACTCTTGGTGGGTTGCGGTCTTCCGGGCGGCATGATGGGCTCGCTCATGGCCGACCTCAAGGGTATGCATGCTGCTATCAACATGAACCTCGCTAAGCGTGGTGAACACCAATATACCGAAGACGAGTTGCTCGTTGAGCTCTTCAACGAAGTACAGCGTATTTGGCCGATGCTCGGTACGCCATGTCTGGTTACGCCTTTCTCGCAATATGTGAAGAATGCCGCTTTGATGAACCTCTACAGCCGCTCGATGGGCGAGGCTCCGTTCACGCGTATGGACCCCGCTATGTGGGGCATGATTCTCGGCAAGTCGGGTAAACTGCCCGGTAAATTGGCGCCTGAAATCATCAAACTTGCAGAGGAGAAAGGCTTTGAGTTCTACACCGGCGACCCGCAAGCCCTTTATCCGAACCAGCTCCCGCATTATATCGAGGAGATGGAGAAACTTGGTTGGGACCGCGGTCAGGACGACGAAGAACTCTTCGAGTTTGCTATGCACGAGAAGCAATATCGCGAGTATAAGTCGGGTCAGGCTAAGGAGCAGTTCAATAAAGACTTGCTCGAGCGTATGGAGAAAGCTGCACAGGGAGGTAAACAGATTGTCTATCTCTCGGATGCCGACAAGCGCGCCATCCTTCACCCGAACGCTGATCCGATTGAGGCACCCAAGGCCGGTACGGTATTGTGGGAACTCGATTTCAACGAGGCTTCGCATGCTCCCGCTTTCGGCACATTCTTCAAGAAAAACAGCCCAATCTGCTACTTGCAGACGCAAAGCGGCATCGAGGCAATCCTCGCTCCCGAACATTGCCGCGTGGTGAATATCGAGAAGCAGCAAGGCGCTAAGGCTACCAAGGCTGACGTGATTGCGTGGGTGGAGAAGGCCGACTTGCTCGAAGAGGCTGCTGAGGGCATCAAGAGTGCTGCAGAGAAAGTGAAAGATGCAATTCAGGACCTCACTCGTAAGGCTGACACCAAGCTCGCGGAGAAGGTGGAGCAAAGCAAATGGAATAAAAAAGGACAACTTAAATAATGTCAATACTTCGTTATTTCAATACTTCGTTATTTTTTAACTAAAT
>CAMGMU010000064.1 GCA_946059305.1 uncultured Bacteroidales bacterium
GTCTGCACTAAGTCTGCATTAAGTCTGCAATAAGTATGCAACCGGTCTATCAGCGGGGGGGGGGTATTACCCAGGGCTTTGCCCTGGGCTAAGGGCCGTTCCAGAGGCGCTTCGCGCGTTCCAGGTAGAGCCAAAGGCTCTGTTCCAGAGGCCCGATGGGCCGTTCCATTGGCCAAGGGCTGTTCCATTGGCCAAGGGCCGTTCCAGGAGCACGGAGGGTAGTGGGCGAAATCCTGTACGAAGTTGGATTATTCGGCGAGATTGGTGCCGTCCCAGAGGATGGAGGAGCAGGATTTGTCAATCTTATTTTTGGTGCCGCCAGAGTAGGAGCAATCCTTGAATGTGAAGCGCGTGCAGAACGACAGTTTGAGCGGCTCACGAAGGAGACCGTAAATCTTGATATTCTCAAATAGACAATCGTGTACAGGGTTGGTTTTCAAACCGGTAGCGTTGACAAATGAGCGTACATTCACGGCTGTGATATTGCGGAAAATGCAGTTGCCCCAGTCGGGAAAGAACGCCTCTTTGTTGTCGCCATCGGTAGCACTTCTGCCTACAGCTCTGTCGGCATAACCCGACTCAAAGAAGATGGCATCTTCACGGATGTTTTTCATCACAATATCCTGACAGATAATATCTTCGCACCATCCTCCACGTCCGGGTGCGGATTTGAAACGGAGTCCTATATCGGTGCCATCAAACACGCAATCTTTCACGATCAGCCGTTGCATTCCGCCCGAAAATTCCGAGCCGATAACGAAGCCACCATGTGCTCTCAAAACGGTGTTTCCGATGATGAGGAAATCGCGGTTCGGCCCACGTTTTGCGCCATCGGCTCCTACGCCACCTTTCATACATATACCATCGTCACCACAGGTGATATTGCATCCGGTCACGAGGCAGACTTGCGAGTTGCCGATATCCATGGCATCGCCATTCTGCGCCCACCATGGACATTCTACTGTGATGCCGGAGATGATGAGGTTGTGGATGCGAGCAGGAACGAGATGAAATTTGGGAGAGTTACGGAGTGTGACACCTTCCACGAGCACGTTTTTGGAGTCGGTGATGCTCACGAGATGGTAGCGCATTTTCTCCTGCTCATCGGGAGTAGCAGCAATATTGGGAATGCCGAGCTCTTTGTTGAGCGAGAAGGGATACCAAATGGTATCCGAGCCATTGGGAATGCATCGTCCGCCAAGCGATTTGGCGTACTCCCACATAGCCTTGTCTTCGTCGGAACCTTTCATGAGTTTCTTGTATTTGATGGGTCGCCAATAGAAGCCCTGACCATCGATTACACCTTCTCCGGTGATGCCGATATTCTCGGCTTTGGAGGCTGTGATGCAAGCGCGCGCTTTGGAAGGCACACGGCCTTTGGAGTCGGGTTTCACGTATTCCGACTTGTCTTCGGTAAAGAGCAAAACGGAGCCTTTGGTGAGGTGAAAGTCAATGTTCGAACGAAGGGTGATTGGGCCGGTTTTCCAAGTGCCACGTGGCAGCACGATATGTCCGCCACCGGCTTTGGCGAGCTCATCGATTGCCTGCTGAATAGCCTCGGTAGCAAGCTGAGTATTGGTGGCGTTGGGAGTGAGCGGCAGCACCTGATGCTGCTTGAAGTAGGTTTTCAGATTGACCGTTGTATCTGGAAAAACAACGGGTTGAACGCGCTCAATCTCGATGGGGAGGTTGGCGTAGAGTGAGTCGTAAGGTGACTGAGCCATGACAGCCGAAGTTGCTACAAGTAAAAAGCAGATGATTACGTTTTTCATTATTATAGATGATTTTTTATTTCTGAAATTTTTCTTTGCAAAGGTACAATAATTTTGCGAATTGTGCAATAGGAGACTGACGAAATGGCAGAAAATACACAAAAAACGAAAGTTGGTACACATTTTGCATGTCAAAAATAGGAAAAAATTTGCGTAATCCAAAAATTTTTTGTACCTTTGCAGCGCAAAGGTGTGCGCATGATGCGTGACCCGCATGAAAAAAGGAAACTATAACAAAAGAAGATAATGAATTTTATTGAAATTATTACGAAACTGTTCGGCAATAAATCGCAGAAAGATATGAAGGCGATTAAGCCGTATGTGGATAAGATCAATTCGATCTATCCCACTTTATCCAAACTGAGCAACGATGATCTTCGTGCTCGCACGGAGGTAATTAAAGAGCGTATAGCCGCACATGTGCAGCCTC
Organism: uncultured Bacteroidales bacterium; assembly: GCA_946059305.1. Classification (GTDB taxonomy): domain Bacteria; phylum Bacteroidota; class Bacteroidia; order Bacteroidales; family Paludibacteraceae; genus Colicola. The sequence continues at coordinate 2,203 of CAMGMU010000064.1, forward strand.
AGAAAGATGAGATAGCTCAGCTCAAGAGCACGATAGAGCAACTTCCGATAGAAAAGCGCGAGAGCGTTTATCGCAAGATAGATGATCTGGAAAAAGATATCAAAAAAGGGTATGAACAGATTCTTAACGAGGTGCTGCCCGAAGTGTTTGCCATCGTAAAAGATACCGCTCGTCGCTTTACGGAAAACGAGACGGTGGTGGTGACTGCCAATGATTTCGATCGGGATTTGGCTGCTCGCTTTGATTTTGTGGAGATAGATGGCGATAAGGCTGTTTATCACAACCATTGGATGGCTGGCGGTAATGAAATCACGTGGAATATGATTCATTACGATGTACAGTTGATTGGTGGCGTGGTGCTCCATCAGGGTAAGATTGCCGAGATGGCTACCGGTGAGGGTAAGACGCTTGTGGCTACTTTGCCGGTGTTCTTGAATGCGCTTACGCACGAGGGCGTGCATGTTATTACGGTGAATGATTATCTGGCCAAACGTGATGCCGAGTGGAATGGTCCGATTTATATGTTCCACGGCTTGAGCGTGGATTGTATTGATAAGTATCGTCCGAATTCGGAGGAGCGTCGTCAGGCTTATAAATGCGATATCACGTTCGGTACAAACAACGAGTTTGGCTTTGACTATCTGCGTGATAACATGGCTACTTCGCCCAGGGATCTCGTTCAACGCAAACATAATTACGCAATCGTGGATGAGGTCGATTCGGTATTGATTGACGATGCCCGTACTCCGTTGATTATCTCCGGTCCGGTACCTAAAGGCGAGGATCAGATGTTTGATGAATACAAGCATCGCGTAGAGTTGCTCGTTCGTACGCAGCAGACGCTTACCAACAGATACCTTGCGGAGGCGAAGGCGAAGTTGGATAGCACCGATAAGGCCATTCAGGAAGAGGGCGAATTGGCGCTATTCCGTTCGTATAAGGGCATGCCGAAAGCTAAGGCGCTGATTAAATACCTCTCAGAGCCGGGTGTAAAAGTGCGCTTGCAGAAGACGGAAGAGTTCTATATGCAGGAGCAAAACAAGAACATGCATATAGCTACCGATCCTCTCTATTTCGTTATTGATGAGAAAAACAAACATATCGAACTGACGGATTTGGGTGCAGAGACGCTCGCCGGTCAGACGGAAGACCCCAATTTCTTCGTGCTCCCGGATGTGGGCAGCGAGATGGCTGATTTGGAGAAAGAGCAGTTGAGTAAAGACGAGTTGACGGCTCGTAAAGATGCCATTCTGACCAATTATGCCGTGAAGTCTGAGCGCGTTCATACCGTTAATCAACTCCTGAAAGCTTATACGCTTTTTGAGAAAGATGTGGATTATGTGGTGATGAACAACGAGGTGAAGATCGTAGATGAGCAGACGGGCCGTATCATGGAGGGTCGCCGCTGGTCGGATGGTCTGCATCAAGCTGTGGAGGCAAAGGAAAACGTGAAAGTGGAGGCCGCTACCCAAACGTTTGCTACCATCACCTTGCAGAATTATTTCCGTATGTACAACAAACTCGCGGGTATGACCGGTACAGCAGAAACGGAAGCCGGCGAGTTTTGGAATATCTATAAACTCGATGTGGTGGTCATTCCTACGAATCGTCCGATTGCGCGTATCGATATGAACGACCGTATTTACCGCACCAAACGCGAGAAATACAATGCCGTGATTGCCGAGATTGAGAAACTGATTGGCGAAGGCCGTCCTGTATTGGTGGGTACGACCTCTGTGGAGGTGAGTGAGCTTTTGAGCCGCATGCTCCGAATGCGCGGTATTCCTCATAATGTGCTGAATGCAAAATTGCATCAGAAGGAGGCCGAGATTGTAGCCGAAGCCGGCCGTAAGGGCGTTGTAACGATTGCAACGAACATGGCAGGTCGTGGTACGGATATCAAGCTTACGGATGAGGTAAAAGCTGCCGGCGGTTTGGCTATCATCGGTACGGAGCGCCATGAGTCACGTCGTGTGGACCGTCAGCTTCGTGGTCGTTCGGGCCGTCAGGGTGACCCGGGTAGCTCGGTGTTCTACGTGAGCTTGGAAGATGGCCTGATGCGTTTGTTCGGCTCGGAGAAGATTGCCTCTCTGATGGATAAGATGGGCTTTGAAGAAGGCGAGATGATTGAGCATAACATGATCAGTTCATCGATTGAGCGTGCGCAGAAGAAAGTGGAAGAAAACAACTTTGGCATTCGTAAGCACCTGCTCGAATACGACGATGTGATGAATCAGCAACGTAATGTGATTTACGCAAAGCGCCACCATGCGTTGATGGGTGAACGCCTTGGCGTAGATATCACCAATATGATTTACGATGTTGTGGAGTCGATGATTGCAGATGCCAAGAGCTCGCTCGATTACGATGCATTGGTGATGGACGTGCTTCAGGTGTTCGCAATGGAGGTGCCGTTTGATGAATCGGAATTCCGCCGCGGTCGTGATAATGATTTGGTAGAGCAGTTGGCTGTGGCTGCGCTCGATACGTTCAAGCGCAAGATGGACGTGCTGATGAATGTAGCCAATCCGGTTATTAAGAACGTGTATGAAAACAAGGGTAATATGTATCAGAATATCCTTGTGCCGCTTACGGATGGCAAGCGCATGTACAACGTGATCGTGCCGCTTCGTGAGGCGTATGAAAACGAGGGTCGTGAGGTGGTACGTTGCTTCGAAAAGCAGACACTCCTTTATATTATTGATGATGAATGGAAAGAGCATTTGCGTCAGCTCGACGAACTGCGTCATTCCGTTCAGACGGCTTCGTATGAGCAGAAAGATCCGCTCGTAATCTATAAGATTGAGTCGTTCAATCTGTTTGAGCAGATGCTTAACAGCTTCAATCGTCGCGCTATTGCCATCCTCCTCCGTGGTCAGATTGCCGTAAATCCGCAGGAGGAAGTGCGCCAAGCACGCGAGTTGCCTAAGCAGGATATGTCGCGCTACAAGACGCAGAAAGATCAGGTGATCAGCTCCACGCAAGGTCCGCAGATTGGTCAGACTTCGTCGTCGGGTAATATCCAGACGGCCATGTCGGCTGCCAATGGTCAAGACACGCGTCGTCAGCAAGTGACGCAACCTATCCATGTGGAGAAGAAAGTGCGTCCGAACGACCCCTGCCCATGTGGTAGCGGAAAGAAATATAAACAATGCCACGGTAAACTCTAATGGAATTTCTGTCAGTTGTATGGGACGTTAATCCCGTAGCTTTTTCGATAGGCAGCCTGAGCGTCAGGTGGTATGGTATCATGTGGGCGCTCGGTATTTATCTCTGCTACCTGATTCAAGATACTATCTACAAGCGCGAGCATCATCCGCAGGAGTGGATTGACAAGCTCTTTATGTATATGGTGCTCGGCTCGATTATTGGTGCCAGATTGGGGCATTGCCTTTTCTACGAATGGCACTCGTGCGAACAGCTGGGATTAGAACCGATACAGATTTTCGCATGGAATATCACGTATCGCAATCCATATATCGAGCATCCGCTTGAAATGCTGAAGATATGGCAAGGCGGATTGGCTTCGCATGGTGGGGCTATCGGCTTGATTATCGCAGCTTTTATGATTGATAGGAAGGTGTTCCACAAAGGCATTCCCTGGCTGTTTGATCGCTTGGTGATTGGGGTTGCAGTTGCCGGTTTCCTGATTCGATTGGGCAACCTCTTTAATTCGGAAATCTACGGCGGCCCTACTGATTTACCATGGGGATTCATTTTCGTAAGAGACGGCCAAACTGAGCCTTGCCATCCTACGCAGATATATGAGATGCTGTATTGCCTTGTGGCGTTTGTAGTGTCGGCTTGGATGTATTATAAGACGCAGGCTGCCCGTCGTCCGGGATTGATTTTCGGAGTATGGTTGGAGATTGTTTTCTTCACCCGTTTTATGCTTGAGTTTATCAAATTCAATCAGGAGGCATTTGAGTCTGACATGTTCTTGAATATGGGGCAATTACTCTCGCTTCCGTTTATCATTTGGGGTATCTGGTTGATGGTGAGAGCGTTTAAAAATCCGATGTTGCCCGACCCAACCATACCGTCAACGAATAAGAAAAAGAAGTAATAGTTTTGAGAAATTTCGTAATGATACTATGTTTGCTGCTATCCTGCATGCTGTATGCCCAGCAGGATAGCATAATGCCTCTTCATGCGGATACTGCCCTTGCTCTGCAGGATAGTGCCCTTGCTCTGCAGGATAGTGCAGTTGTTCTGCAGGATAGTGCGGTTGTTAAGCAGGAGGTTGTTGCAGGCCACCTTCATGTGGATACAATGCAGATTAATGAGTTGACGCACAGAGCCGATGATTCGTATCTGCTTAATATCGTAGGTTTGCAGTCAGCTTCGATTAAGGCCAAAGAGGATTCTATTCATCAGTATCGCTTGCTGCACGACACGACCTCTTTGATGGCGCAACATATCGGTTATGCCGACTCGATTCGCATTGCTCAGACGCTTCGTGAGCAGTATTTTCTTTCGCCCCTCTGTTTGCCACTTTTGTATATGCCGGCTGAGCCTTTACATTTCAGCGAACTGAGTTACGCTCCTACATTAGCGCATACTGACGAGCCGATTCATTTGGCGAAAAATGTACGTGCAGAAACGAGACGTTATATTACTACGCGCGCGGCCGCGCTATACGTGGGCGTGTTGGATACGGCTACATTAGAGCAAATTCCTACAAAAAATACAACCGAGAGCAAATCGCTATATGAGCTGTACGTGCCCGAGAAATCCCTCATTAAGGATACTGAAGCTGATAGAAAAGAACGTTTGGCGGCTATCAAAAATAAGAATAATCCGTGGTACAAAGAACTGAATACGCTGTTGCAATTTACCCAGAACTATGTGTCGAAAAACTGGTATGAAGGCGGTAATTCGGCTTTGGCCATGTATGGGAGTCTGAAGGGTAAGATTATTTATGACGACAAAAAGCGCATCAGCTGGGAAAATACAGGCGAGTGGGTAGCGGGCTTCAGCACCGTGTCTGGCGATACGCTCCGCAAGATGAACACTACTGACGACCTCTTCCGATTGTATTCCAAATTGGGCGTGAAAGTGATGCAAAAACTGTATGTTTCGGCAACTGCAGAATTCCGTACACAGCTTTTCCGCACGTATAACGCCAATCAAATGACCATCAAAAACGGACCCTTTACTCCGGTGCGCGTGAATATTGCTGTGGGTATTGATTATAAGCCGATAAAAAACCTTTCATTGGTCATTTCTCCGCTTGCATATAAGATGGTTTGTGCTGCGGATACTGTTCGTTCGAACTATACTTCTTATGGCATAGAAGCTGGGAAAAAAGCCCTCAATCAGGTGGGTTCATCCGTGAGAATGGAATGGAAATGGAAGCCCCTACGAGAAATTCAGTTGGAGAGCAATTTGTATCTTTATACTAACTACAAAGCAGTGGAATTGGACTTGGAAGTGTCGTGCGATTTTATCATCAACCGATTTATGTCAGCTCGAGTCATGCTGCATCCGCGGTATGATTCTGCACGCATCGTAAATGATGATGATAAGGCCAAGATGCAGTTTAAAGAACTGATTTCACTTGGTTTTGCACATAAATTCTATTAAGCATGACAATAGCAGTTTTTGGCAATACATATAAGGATCAGACGTTCGCACAAGTAGAGCATCTCTTATCTTTTTTTGCATCGCGTCAAGTACGTGTGCTCCTCTCAAAAGAGCTTCGGTATGAAATGCATCTTATGCAGGATTACGACAGCTATTTGGAGGACAGTTCTGAAGACGTGGATTATGCTATTTCCGTAGGAGGCGATGGTACGTTTCTTACAACGGCTGCGGCTGTGATTGGTAAAGATATCCCCATCTTAGGTATCAACTGCGGTCATTTGGGGTTCCTTACTGCCATCTCTTCGTGCGAGATTGATCAGGTGCTTGAGAGACTGTTATCGGGTGATTGTATTATAGATGAACGTGCTGTTTTACAGGTTTCCACCCAAAATGGCGGACACGTGATGATGCCATACGCGCTCAATGAAGTGGCTGTGATGAAGCAGGAGTTGAGTTCGATGATTATGATTGACACCTATCTCGATGGGCATATGCTTCATACCTATAAAGCCGATGGTTTGGTGGTTGCTACCCCTACAGGATCAACGGCTTACAGTCTCTCGGCAGGTGGTCCGCTCGTGGCGCCTCATGTGCCGGCTCTCGTGCTTACTCCGGTTGCTACGCACAGTTTAAACGTGCGACCACTCGTTATTACAGAAGATCGGGTGATTGAGCTGCAAGTGCATTCCCGCTCAGGCAGTTTCTTAATCTCAGTAGATGGTCGTTCGCAGGCAATAAGAGAAGACGTGAAGCTGGAGATTCGCAAAGCATCACATACGATTAAGATTGTACAAATGAAAGAGCATTCGTTTATTTATGCGCTGAAAAACAAGTTGCTTTGGGGCGCAGAATAACGATTGTATTGACGATATGAAGAAGAAAGATTTGAAAATAGTATATATGGGTACGCCCGATTTTGCTGTGGCTCCCCTTGCTGCATTAGTAGAGGGAGGGTATCAGATTGTGGCGTGCGTTACGATGCCCGATAAGCCTGCTGGCAGAGGCCATCATGTGCAGTTCTCGCCCGTTAAGCAATATGCGATGGAGCATGCTATCCCCGTGTTGCAGCCGGAGCGCTTGAAAGACGATGCGTTTTTGGAACAGTTGCGGGCATACCATGCTGATTTACAGATTGTTGTAGCTTTCCGTATGCTGCCGGAGGTGGTATGGAGCATGCCTCGATTGGGTACGTTTAATCTTCATGCTTCGCTTCTTCCTCAATATAGAGGTGCTGCTCCCATCAATTGGGCTGTAATCAACGGCGATAAGCAGACGGGTGTAACAACCTTTTTCTTAAAACACGAGATTGATACCGGCAATATCATTCTTCAGGAAAAAATCAGCATTGGCGATGAGGAGAACGTGGGCTCGGTTCATGACCGTTTGATGGCTATTGGTGCAGACTTGGTTTGCAAGACTGTAGATCTGATTATCGAAAGCGAAACGAGCGGTTGTCCAATCCCCACAATGCCGCAGGTAGAGTCAAGCGACTTGAAGCCGGCACCTAAGATTTTTAAGGATACCTGCCGCATAGATTTCAGCAAAACAACTATTGAGGTGCATAATTTCGTAAGAGGACTTTCTCCTTATCCGGCTGCTTGGTGCAATTTGCAGATTGCCGGTAAGACAATTGAAAACGTAAAGGTGTATGCAGTCAAATCTTCGGATGGACGGTCGCCTTTGGCTCAAAAAACGGCAGATGGTTATGTGGATATCCTCGAGTTGCAAGCTCCCGGAAAAAAACGTATGGCTGCCAAAGATTTCTTAAATGGATTGAAATGATGAATCCGCTCATTTTGATAGACAAATATTACGAGGGGCAAGACGAACTGAAGCATATTCTCCTCACGCATTCACGTCAGGTAGCTGATCGTGCGCTTAAGATTGTGGATGCGCATCCTGAGTTTGGGGCTGACAGGCAATTTGTGGAAGAAGCGGCTATGCTCCATGATATCGGTATCATAATGGTAGATGCCCCACGCATTTTCTGCAAAGGAAGTCATAAGTATATCGAGCACGGATATCTTGGCGCAGAGATACTCCGCAAAGAGGGCTTACCGAGGCATGCAGGAGTGGCCGAGAGGCATACCGGCAGCGGTATCACACTCGAGCAGGTAATACGTGAAGAGCTCCCACTTCCGCCGCAGGATTACTGCCCCCGAACGATTGAAGAAGAGATTATCTGTTATGCCGATAAGTTTTATTCCAAAACGCATTTGGGCGAAGAAGTGCCATATCAGAAGGTGCGCAATTCCATTTGGATGTATGGAAATGATTCCGTGCTGAGATTTGACAAATGGCGCGAGAAATTTGAGCCGGAACTCGGAAAATGAGAAAAAAATCGATATACACTTGTGTATATCAAAAAAAAATACTAATTTTGTAGCCAATTATGACTCAGCTTAGCGTAAATATCAACAAAGTGGCCACATTGCGCAATGCGCGTGGTGGCAATACTCCCAATGTCCTTCAGTTTGCAATTGATTGCGAACGCTTTGGTGCTCAGGGAATTACGGTTCATCCACGGCCCGACGAAAGGCATATCCGACGCTCTGACGTATATGCTATCAAGAAGGCTATTGGGGTGGAGTTTAATATCGAAGGCTATCCTTCTGCTGATTTCGTTCGGCTCGTTTGCGAAGTGCATCCTGCGCAAGTAACGTTGGTGCCGGATTCGCCGGAGCAACTTACGAGCAACCACGGATGGGATACGGTGCATAACAAGATGCTTCTGCAGAAACTTATTCAAACGTTTCATGCTGAAGGCATTCGCGTGTCGCTCTTCGTTGACCCGCTCGTGGAGATGGTGGAAGGAGCCAAGAAAGTGGATGCCGACAGAGTGGAACTTTATACCGGTCCATACGCTGAACTATTTCAAAAAGACCCTGCCGCAGCTATTGAGATGTATCGTCCGGCTGCGGAAAAAGCACGCGAATTGGAATTGGGACTGAATGCAGGTCACGACCTTTCTATTCCGAACTTGGGGCCGCTCGTGCATGCTTTCCCGTGGATTGATGAAGTGTCAATCGGCCATCAACTCATTTCGGATGCGCTCTATTTGGGCATTGAGGAAACCATCCGTCAATACAAAGCACAATTAAAATAATTATCCAATCGGGCATTTGCCCACAAACTTATTCAACAATGAATCTGCTTCAAATCGACACGCTGAATGCGATGCAAAACGCAGCTGCTCAAGCTGTAGAACCAGAACCCATTAATCTTTGGACAATGGCTCAATATGGTGGTGTAGTAATGATTGTACTTGCCGTACTTTTTGCTTGGGCCGTTTATCTTTTCGTGGAGCGCCTTGTAGTGCTTCATAAGGCTCAGAAGGAAGACCGCTCGTTCATGGATCGCATCAAAGATTATATCCACGAAGGAAAATTAGACTCTGCTCTCAATCTTTGCAAACAAACCAACACGCCTTCAAGCCGTATGGTAGAGAAGGGTATCACGCGTATAGGTCGTCCGATGCAAGACGTGATGGTAGCAATCGAAAACGTGGGTAACCTGGAGGTTGCTACACTTGAGAAAAACCTTGTGATTCTTGCTACTATCGCAAGTGGCGGTCCGATGATTGGATTCCTTGGTACAGTAGTAGGTATGGTACAGGTGTTTTACAACATGGCTTCTACCAATTCCGGTGTGATTGAACTCTCTGCGCTTTCTGAGGGTATGTATCAGGCTATGGTAACTACCGTGGCCGGCTTGATTGTAGGTATTCTCTGCATTTTTGCTTATAACTTCCTCGTGAGCCGTATCGACCGCGTTGTGCGTCAACTCGAAGGCCGTACGATGGAGTTTATGGATTTGCTTAATGAACCTGCTTAATCCTCACTACAATGGCATTAAAGCGTAGAAATAGAGTAGAGGCATCGTTTTCGATGTCTTCTATGACCGACTTAATCTTCTTGCTGCTCGTGTTTTTCGTGCTGGCAAGTACGATGTCGGTACCTAACGATATCAAGATTAATCTGCCGCAATCTAAGGCCAGTACGAATACGCGTCAGGTAGTAGCTAAGGTGTATATTGACAATCTTGGTGTATATTCTGTGGCAGTAGGTAAAGCCAAGCCTCAGGAGATTGACCCGGAGATGCTTGAGCCGTTTTTGGAGAACCTCCAGGCGCAAGACAGCACCATGTACATAGCTCTGCATGCTGATGAGGATATCGCCTACAAAGAGGTGGTACGCGTACTGGATATAGCTAATGAAAACCACATGAAGCTCGTGGTGGCTACCAAGAAGTAATCTTTCTGCAGTTGCTTGTAAAGCAGCTGCGCAACTTGTAATTAATGAAAAACGATTCTCACATAATAGGTATCATTGCCAGCATACTTGTGATGCTGCTGATTTTCTTGATATTGTGGTTTGTATATCTGGATAAGCCCTACGTTCCGGAAGAGGAAGGTATCGAGCTCGTGATGGCAGATTTTGACGAAGAGCAGTATCAGGTGCCCGCTTCTGCTGGTGCAACTGCCGGCAGCGCTGCTCCTTCAGCAGCACATGAGGAGACAGCTGTGGAACCTGCTCCGCAGACAACAACTACGCCCTCTGAACCCGTGGTTGTGCAAGAAGATCCGTCGGTAGCAGCTGCTAAGGCTGCTCGCGAAGAGGCGGAGCGTCTTGCCGCGGCAGAGGCGGCTGCCAAAGCTGCAGCTGAAGCGGCAGCCAAGGCTAAGAAAGCAGAAGAGGATGCCAAGAAAGCCAAAGCGCAGAGTGCGATGAAGGGGCTCTTCGGCAGTGGCAGCGGTTCTGGCTCCGGTTCTTCAACTACAGAAGGAGCCGGGTCCAACACGAGCAAAGGCTCTAATCCTGTGGGCTCCGGCATCAGCAATGGCAATTCCTGGTCGCTAAATGGCCGTTCGCTCAACGGCAAACTATCTGCTCCTCAGTATAATTCCAATAGCGAAGGTATAGTAGTGGTACGCATTCGAGTGAATGCGGCCGGACAAGTGGTGGAAGCAACGAAAGGCTCTGGCACTAATACCTCCGACCAGGCGCTTATTGATGCGGCTATCAATGCAGCCAAGAAGACGAATTTCTCGAGTGGTAATGGTGATGTAATCGGCACAATTACCTATAAATTTAAACTCAATTAAGCATAGTCATTCATCCAAATAACTATCTCCATGAATTATCTGTTTCTTTCTACGGGCTTCGAAGAAATCGAAGCGCTCACGACGGTTGATCTTCTCCGCCGTGCAGGTATCAGTCTGCAAACCGTTTCGTGCGAAAATGAACTGCTGGTAAAGGGCTCTCATGATATCAAGGTAATGGGCGATTGCCTATTTAAAGAAGTGGACTTCTCTGATGCAGAAATGCTCATTCTTCCCGGCGGAAGCCGCAGATTGGGCGAGTTTGCTGAGCTTAGAGAGTTGCTTATCAAGCATAATTCCGAAAATAAAGCTATTGCTGCTATTTGTGCTGCACCTTCCATTCTCGGCGATTTGGGTATTCTCGAAGGCAAGCAGGCTACCTGCTATCCTGGCTTTGAGTCGTATCTCGGCAATGCCTATATAGGTGGTTTGGTAGTGGAATCCAAGAATATCATTACGGCTAAGGGTCCTGGCTTGAGTGCTGATTTTGCGTTTTGCATTATTGAGCATTTGGCAGGTGCTGAAGTGGCAGATGAAGTCTATGATAAAGCACAGTATTAAATCTATACTATTTATTGTGTAACCAAAAACTAAATAATCAATCAATACATACTATAAATCAATCAGAAACACTA
>CAMGMU010000065.1 GCA_946059305.1 uncultured Bacteroidales bacterium
AAGTATGTATTATGCGATAATTTTATTTAATTTATATTATTCTTTTTAAATGAAAAAATTACTTTTGACTATGGCAATTGCAGCAGTATCGCTTGCAGCGGCCGCAGAAGCTAACCCGCTTCTCGACTACAAAAACTGGAAGACGCCCCACGGCACCTATCCATTTAATGAAATCAAGATTGAGCACTATCGTCCGGCGCTTGAGCAGGGCATCAAAGAGGGGCTTGCTGATATCGATGCTATCGTGAATAACAAGCAGGAACCGACTTTCGAAAATACGATTGTGGCGTATGTGAATGCCGGTAAATTACTGGATATTACGCTCTACTGCCTCTCAAATCTTACGTCGGCTGATACGAACGATGACCTCGATGCTATCGAGACGGAATATACGCCGAAGCTCTCTGAGTATAGCGCTACTATCCGTTTGAATGAGGGACTTTTCCAGCGGATTAAAGCGGTTTATGACAAGCGTAACGAGCTCAAACTTACGCCTGAGCAGGCAAAAATGCTTGAAGATATCTTTGATAGCTTTGCCAATAATGGCGCTAATCTCTCACCTGCTGATAAGGAGACCTATAAGCAGCTCTCTACCAAGCTCTCACAGCTGACCCTTCAGTATGGTCAAAACGCCCTCAAAGCTACCAATGCATGGACGATGCTTCTTAAGGATGAAGCCCTTCTGCAAGGTTTGAACGACGACACGAAGGCACTTCTCAAGAAGAATGCAGAGCGTCGTGGTTATTCCGAGGGTTGGCTTCTTGATCTCAAGCCTACTACCTATGGACCTGTTATGCAGGATCTTGACAATCGCGATATCCGTCGTGAGCTTTACATGGCGTATAACAGCCGAGCTATCGGTGGCGAGTTTGATAACACAGCCATTATTCGAGAAATCGTAAATACCCGTCTGCAACTTGCTAAACTGTTCGGAAAGGATTGTTATGCTGATAAGTCGCTCGTGAATACCATGGCTGAGAAGAAGGAAAACGTATATAACCTCCTTGATCAACTGCGCGACAACTACATGCCCGTAGCGCTTCAGGAAGTAGCAGACTTGCAGGAATATGCTAATTCGCTCGGTTTTTATGCTACTATTCAACCCTGGGATTTCAGCTATTATAGCAAGAAACTTAAAAATGCGCGTTATTCAATCTCTGACGATGACCTCCGTCCGTATTTCGAGCTCGAAGCGGTGAAGAAAGGCGTTTTTGGTTTGGCAAAGAAACTCTATGGTTTGACCTTTAAGGAGAATAAAGACATTCAGGTATATAACCCAGAGGTGTCGGCTTACGAAGTATTTGATGAGAAAGGCAAATTCCTTGCTGTTTATTACTGCGATTTCCATCCGCGGGATGGCAAGCGAGCAGGTGCTTGGATGAACGAGTTCCAGCCGCAATATATGGTTGGTAAGAAGGATCATCGTCCGCATATCACGAATGTGATGAACTTCACCCGTCCTACAGATACCAAGCCCGCTCTCCTCACCTACGACGAGTGCAGCACCTTCCTCCACGAGTTTGGTCACGCACTTCACGGTATGCTTACTCGTTGCCAGTATGCTTATCTCTCCGGCACCAACGTTCCGCGTGATTTCGTAGAGTTGCCTTCACAATTCAACGAGAACTTCCTCTCTGAGAAAGAGTTCCTCGATACGTTTGCTCGTCATTACGAGACGGGTGAAGCTCTTCCGCAAGAGCTTCTCGATCGTATCCACGCTTCTCAAACGTATCATGCAGCTTATGCTTGTGTGCGTCAGCTCTCGTTTGGTTACCTGGATATGGCATGGCATACGCTTACTTCGCCGTTTGAGGCACCTGATGGCATGTCTGTGCAAGATGCAGTACTCGCTTTTGGCGATAAGGCTATGGCACAAGTAGCCGTAATGCCGGTTGTTCCTGGTACGCAGATGGAGACGGCATTCACCCATATCTTCTCTGGAGGATATGCTGCTGGCTATTATTCGTATAAGTGGTCGGAGGTGCTTGATGCCGATGCTTTCAGCGTTTTTCAGGCCGCTAAAGCGAAGAATGGCACCATCTTCGATAAGAAGGCTGCTACTGCTTTCCGCAAGAATATCCTCGAGCGTGGTGGTACGGAGAAAGCTTCTGTACTTTACCATCGATTCCGTAATGGTGAGCCTTCCATTGAGCCGCTTATGAAGCGCGATGGTATCTCGCCTAAGAAGTAAATCAGATAAGCCCATCCTGCCGAAGCAGGATGGGCTTTTACTACAAGGTTGTGATTCGGCTGGAAAATCTTTCTTCGTGGATAGCCATTTCTAAAAAAGCATTTAGGTTATTGAAATAAACAAAAAAAGAACGAGCTTGCTCGTCCTTCATCTGCGCCGCAATGCGGTGTGTATATATGAGATTTTGAATTATGTTCGCGTAAAGTGACTCCAGCAGGATTCAAACCTGCAACCTTCTGATCCGTAGTCAGATGCTCTATTCAGTTGAGCTATGGAGCCATTATTTACTGTTTCAGTTAAGAAGCGTTAACTTCATTTCCGAAACCGACTGCAAAATTACTGCTTTTTTTTGATATGACCAAATTTTTCGGCAAAAAAAAATGAAAAATTGTTCAAAATAAGAAAAAAAGCCTGTTTTTTCGTGTTTTTGCAAAGTTGAAATAGCATTTCATTTGCATAATTCAAGAATTTATAGTAACTTTGCAGCTTGTTTAGGTGGTCTGTTTATTCCCATCGTAAACTCAAATCGAAATGCAGTCAGAAGAAAATCCGAATCAGCAGTGGATAACCATAACAGGTGCTCGCGTCAACAATCTCAAAAATGTGGACGTGCGTATTCCTCGTAATAAATTGACGGTGATTACGGGCATGAGTGGAAGCGGAAAATCCAGTTTGGCGTTTGATACCATTTTTGCTGAGGGACAACGACGTTATATCGACACCTTCAGTTCGTATGCTCGCGGCTATTTGGGCAGTATGCAGCGTCCGGATGTGGACAAAATATCGGGTCTTTCGCCTGTTATATCCATTGACCAGAAGACAACCAGCAGAAATCCGCGCAGTACAGTGGGCACTATTACGGAAGTATATGATTATCTCCGTCTGCTCTTTGCGCGTGCGAGCATAGCCTATTCTTATGAGACGGGTGAAGAGATGGTGCATTATTCTGATGAGCAGATTATCCAACTGATATGTGAGCAGTTTGCCGATAAGAAAGTGATGATATTGGCACCTGTAGTAAAAAACAGAAAAGGCCATTACAAAGAACTGTTTGATCAGATTCGCAGAAAAGGATATCTGTATGTTCGCGTTGATGGAGAGATTAAGGAGATTCTGCATGGCATGCGCTTGGATCGCTATAAAAACCACTCGATTGAGATTGTAATAGATAGGCTCGTTGTAAGTAAAGAAGTGGATGAGGATTTCCAGAAACGGATGCTTCAAAGTGTAGGCAAGGCGATGCAGTTGGGCGGAGGTATGATGATGCTATTGGATATGCAAGCCAATGCATTACGCTATTTCAGCCGCACATTGATGTGTCCTACAACGGGCATTTCGTATGCCGATCCTGCTCCTCATAATTTCTCGTTTAATAGCCCCAAAGGTTGGTGCCCTTGCTGCAAAGGCTTGGGTAGGGTGCGCGGAAATGCAACGCCTGAGTCGGTTAATGAAACCGACGAACTCCCTTCTGAAGAAGATGTAATGGCATGGCTCAATGGTGCTGAAGCCACATGGAAGAGCAGCGATGAAGACGATGAAGAGGCTGACGAAATGACATGGATGGAATGTCCTGAATGTAAGGGCGATCGACTATGCCGCGAGAGCCTGATGTTTCGTATGGGGGATAAGAATATCTCCGAACTCAGCCGTTTGGATATTTCAGCATTGCGGATATTCTTGAACCATCTGACGCTCAATAGTCGTCAGCAAGCGATAGCCGCTGAAATCATTAAGGAAATCGACAAACGTTTGTGCTTCATGGAGCAGGTTGGATTGAGTTATCTGAGTTTGAACCGCCCCTCTGACAGCCTTTCCGGAGGCGAGAGCCAACGTATTCGTTTGGCTACTCAGATTGGAAGCCGGTTGGTAAATGTGCTATACATCCTTGATGAGCCTTCCATCGGATTGCATCAGCGCGACAACGAACGGTTGATTAATTCGCTCAAAGAGTTGCGCGATATGGGCAATTCCGTGATTGTAGTAGAGCACGATGAACAGATGATGCGCGAAGCCGATTGGTTGGTGGATATTGGCCCGAAAGCCGGACGTTTGGGTGGCCATATCGTATATGAAGGTAATTATCCGAATATGCTGAAGGCCGATACGCTTACGGCCCAATACCTCCGCGGCGAAAAGCAGGTGCCAGGAAGTCGCAATCGCGAAGGAAATGGTCAGCATCTTATTCTTTCAGGATGCACAGGAAATAACTTAAAAAACGTCACGGTGGATTTTCCGCTTGGCCTGTTTATTTGCGTAACGGGTGTGAGCGGAAGTGGCAAATCTACGCTCATCAATAAAACGCTTTATCCTATCCTTTCGCAACGTTTGACGCGCAGCTTGACTGCACCGATGGCGTATGATAGTTTGGTATTGCGGATGCCCGATGGCGAAGAAGTGGGTGTGGAGGAAGCGCGTTTTAAGAAACTGATAGATAAGGTTGTAGCGGTGGATCAGTCGCCTATTGGCCGTACACCTCGCAGTAATCCTGCTACCTATACGGGGGTATTTGGTACAATCCGCGAACTATTTGCAGCTTTGCCAGAGTCGAAAATCCGAAATTGGAAAGCCGGTCGCTTCTCTTTCAATACGGGTGCGGGGCGTTGCGCAGAATGTGGTGGTAATGGCTACCGAACCATCGAGATGCGGTTTTTACCGGATGTGTATGTTCCATGCGAAGCCTGCAACGGCCTCCGATACAACAAGCAGACACTCGAGGCGCGATTCAAAGGAAAGAACATAGGGGAAGTGCTTGATATGACAATCAATCAAGCTGTGGAGTTTTTTGATGCACAACCCAGCATTCTTAATAAAATCCGTACGATGCAAGAGGTGGGGCTTGGCTATCTGAAACTCGGTCAAAGCAGTACCACCCTTTCAGGAGGAGAGGCGCAACGAATCAAGCTCTCTACGGAACTCTCGCGACCAAGCACCGGCAAGACTATTTATATTCTCGATGAGCCCACTACAGGACTCCATTTTGATGATATCCGCATCCTCCTTGATGTGCTTCAGAAACTCGTTGACAAAGGCAATACCGTCATTGTGATTGAGCATAACCTCGATGTGGTCAGGGCTGCTGATTGGCTCATTGACCTCGGCCCGGAAGGCGGACGAGAAGGCGGACAAATAGTGGCTACAGGACGAGTAGAAGATATTAAAAACAACAAGCATTCAGAAACGGGTAAGTTCATCTGATTCATCGTATATGCTTACAAATTCGCTGCTCATAACGGCATTGGTATTGGCCATTATTTTGGTGGTGCCAATGGTATGCAAGAAGGTTCATCTTCCTGCCATTGTAGGCTTGATTATTGCCGGCATTGTGGTCGGACCTTTTGGCTTGGGCATTGTTGAACGTACTGAGACGATTGATTTCTTTGGAAAAATTGGCATTCTGTATATCATGTTTCTCTCTGGTATTGAGATTGATATGGATGGATTCCAATCGTGCCGCATGAAGAGTCTTATGTTTGGAGGGCTTACGTTTTTCTTGCCGTTGGCAGCAGGTTTAGCAGGAGGCATATTGCTGGGCATGAATCCATGGAGCGCACTTTTGATGGCATCGATTCTTGGCAGCCATACCTTGATGACCTATCCAGTAGTGAGCCGCTATGGTATCCAGAAAAACGAGGCCGTTAACCTTGTGATTGGGGCAACGGTCTTTGCTGTAACGGGTGCTATGTTGATATTGGCTGCTGTGTCCAGCCGCTTCAGCGGAGAATTGGATATGCATTTTTGGCTGAAGCTGGCACTGGGTACAGTCGTAATGATGGCAGGTATCTTCTGGGCAATGCCTCGTTTTGCGCGATGGTTTTTCCATTGGTACAACGATCCCGTGATGGAGTTCCTCTTCGTGATGGTTTTGGCTGCCACAGCGGGTTGCCTGGCGCATATTGCCGGACTTGAACCCATTCTTGGCGTTTTCCTTGCAGCGCTGGCGCTCAATCGGCAGATACCCAATCTCTCGCCCTTGATGAACCGCATCAATTTTGTGGGGAATGCGCTGTTTATTCCGATTTTCCTCTTGAGTGTAGGCATGTTGATTGATGTACGCGTGTTGGCTTATGGCTATGGTACGATTAAGATGTTTACGCTCATGGTAGGAGCCGGAATTCTGATGAAATGGTTGGCGGCATGGATTGCACAGAAGTCCATGCACTTGAGTCGATCGCAGCGGCAGTTGATGTTTGGCTTGACCAATGCCCATGCAGCGGGTGCACTCGCTACCGTGATGATAGGCTACGCTATCGTACTGCCCAATGGCGAACATCTGCTCACCGAACAAGTGCTCAATGCTACCATTATTCTTATCCTGATAGCATGTGCCGTCAGCTCGTTTATTACAGAGCATGCGGCCAAACAACTCTCTCAAGAGGTCGTGCCTGATGAACGTCTGACTGCCGATGAGATGCAGTTGCTTATTCCGGTTGCCAATCCGGATTCCAACCACCGGTTGGTGCAGTTATCTACCATCCTCATAAGTCGTCATCCTGAGTCTGCTATCCATGCTACGGCCGTTTGCTCCACGCCCGAACAACTTGCCCATGCAGAACGATTGCTTGATGATACCGCTCGTTTTGCTTCATCAATGGACTTCCCACTGCTCTTGCATCGGCAGGTGGCGGTTAATATAGCCAATGGTATTCGTACGGTAGCAGAGGCGCGTTGCATCAGCCATATCGTACTCGGATTGCCCCAATGCTCAGAGGAACCGGGATTGGGCTCTGTAGCCGATCCGCTCATTCCTCTAGTAAGCCAGCAGTTGTGGCTCTATCATGCTGCACAGTCGCTCCATAATATCCATCAAGTGCGCGTTTTGGTGCCTACCAATGCAGAGTACGAACCGGATTATGCAGGTTGGCAGATTCTTGTAGAGCGGTTGGTAAAAAGTCTGAGTGCTTCCGTCACGCAAGAAACGGTTACCGATTGGACGTTCCTGCCGCGTGCCGCGAAACGCATGGATAAGGATGAGCTCTATGTGATTGTACAGGCTCGAATGGCTACGCCCAGTTACAGCTCTGATATGGACAAGGTGGGCGAGATGATGCGCACGTGTTTTCGTGACCGCGATTACATCATCTTGTATCCGGCTCAGCAAGTGAGTGGCGTGCAGGATAATCCGCTTTTCATGGATTATAAACGTACGGGCGATTCCACCTATTCGCTCATTCAAAAATTGGTTCAATCCAAAAAGAAATAGCTCTCATCTGCTCCACTTATGAGTGTTGTCTCCTATTATAAAGGATTTTGTAATAAATTGAAAATATAGCTATACTAATGAACAAAGTAATTCTTACCGGTGACCGCCCAACAGGCAAACTGCATATCGGTCACTATGTTGGTTCGCTTCGCCGCCGTGTGGAGCTTCAAGACTCGGGTGAGTTTGATCGTATCTTCATCATGATTGCTGATGCGCAGGCGCTTACGGATAATGCCGATAACCCAGAGAAGATTCGTCAGAACGTGATTGAGGTGGCGCTTGACTACCTTGCTGCCGGACTTGATCCGAAGAAGGTGAATATTTTTATTCAGTCGGCCGTCCCGGAATTGACAGAACTCGCTTTCTATTATATGAATCTCGTTTCGGTAGCCCGTGTGCAACGGAATCCTACCGTAAAAACGGAGATAGAAATGCGGGGATTTGCGGGCGAGAGTATTCCTACCGGATTCTTCTGCTATCCTATCTCGCAAGCTGCCGATATTACCCTCTTCCACGGCACTACCGTACCGGCAGGAGAGGATCAGAAACCGATGATAGAACTCACCAACGAGATTGTACGCAGGTTCAATAGTATCTATGGGCCGGTACTGAATGAATGTCAGATTCTTTTGCCGCAGAATCAAGCTTGTATGCGTCTGCCGGGTACGGATGGCAAGGCAAAAATGTCGAAGTCTTTGGGTAATTGCATCTACCTCTCTGATTCGGCTAAGGAGCTCAAGAAGAAAGTCAACTCTATGTACACAGACCCGGAGCATCTCACGATTGACCAGCCCGGTCACTTGGAAGGCAACACCGTCTTCACCTATTTGGATGCGTTCTGCATCGATGATGATTTTGCGCGTTTCCTGCCCGATTACCCCAATCTCCAGGCGCTGAAGGAGCATTATACACGCGGAGGTTTGGGAGATGGCACCTGCAAGAAATTCTTGTTTAATGTGCTCAACGATCGCCTCGAACCGATGCGCCAACGACGTGCTGAATATGAGCAGAATATTCAGGGCGTATATGATATTTTGGCTGCGGGTACGGCTGCTGCTCGCGAGATAGCTCAGCAGACGATTGCTGAGGTACGTCACGCTATGCGTATTGACTACTTCGAGGATAAAGAGCTCATCGCCGAACAAGCCAAGCGCTATAAAGGCGAGTAAATAGATTCGCATAAGTGAAAGACAATTGCGGCTTTTGATTACAGGCTGCTTCCGCTAAAAACAAAGAGAATGCTGCTCTCACGAGTGGCATTCTCTTTGGGTACTTACGTACCTAAATTGATTATGTTGTAAAGTTTCGGCTGCAAAGGTACGAAGAATTTTTGAAATATCAAAATAAAAAAGACAAAATTTTTAGAAAAGACAACGAAGAAAGGTTATTATAGGGATTGAAAAGACAGATTCTGCATTAATTCTGCATTAAGTATGTATGTAAAACCGGACGATATTAGGTCAGAAAAACCGGACAGATTATGGCTTCAGCATGTTTATAGGTGCCACCAGCACACCATCTTCTCGTCGGTATGCTCCCCCAACAGCCGTTAGTACCATTAGGAAAGAAGGGGCTTTCTCATCACTCTTCTCAACAATCTTATTCCTCAGATTTTTCAATGATTGAGCTCCAGCCTCAACTAGATCATCACCACCCAGTTTAATCTCTATAGCTCCCCAACGACCATCTTCCATATGAATAACGGCGTCACACTCCAATCCGGCATTGTCACGATAATGACGTACTTCACCACCCAAGCAATCCATATAGATTTTCAAATCGCGTACGGCCATGTCTTCAAACATCAGGCCAAAACTCTCCAAGTCGTTCTTCAAGTCTTCCGGACTAATATTCAACGCACGACAAGCGATAGACGTATCCACAAAATGCCGAGTCGGCGTACTGCGGATGCTTGTCTTTGAACGGATATTCGGATTCCAGGCTTGCATATCCTCCAAAATGTACAAGTCACGAAGCGCCTCCATATAGTCGTCAAATGTCTTCGGATCCATCGTACGTTCATTCGATTGGCGAACATCCTTGATAATCGTCGTTTTTGCCGCCTCGGTAGAGATATGACGCGCATAGCTTCGAACTATCATCTTCAGCACTTCCGGGTCTTTGTTGCGGAAACGCTCGTTCTCGCAATCCTCAAAAACGAATAGTCCATTGTAGTAGTTCTTGGTAATCTCCACTGCAATCTCCCGTTGAGCCAACACAGATATAGGCCAACCTCCACGACAAACGACATGAGCCACATCGTCAATCGTCCATTCCTCGTTTAACTCCCACGGGAAATCCTCGGTATTATCAAATAAATGCGACAGAGATACCTGCCCATTAGACTCCTTAGACTCCCACAAACTCATCGGACGCATTGTGATAGGTGTGATGCGTCCGGCACCACTGTGGTGCATCTCTGTCTTGTCGGCAGGGGTAGAGCTGCCCGTAAGAATATATTTACCAAACTCGTATGCAGTATCAAGATCATCACGCACCTGATTCCAAATGTCCGGTGCTTTTTGCCACTCGTCAATCAAACGGGGCTTGTCACCATTCAGCGCTCCCTTCGGATTCATGCGAGCCATGGTGATAGCCTGCTTGGTGTTCAACTTGACAAAACTCTTTTGAAACAGCATGCATGTTGTGGTTTTCCCACAAAACTTTGGTCCGGCTACCAATACAGCACCAGAACTCATCATCTTACGCTTAATCTCGCTTTCTATCAGCCGTTCGTGATACATATTCCTTATATTTTCAATTTACAATTCCCTGTATTTTCAATTTGAAATTCCTTATATTTTCAGAATTTGACCGCAAAGGTACGAAGAATTTTTGGAATGTGCAAATTATTTGCAATTTTTTCGTATGGAGTCCCCAAAGAGCTATGCTCGAATGGGGAGAGCAGAGGCCTTGGTCGCCCGCTGATTTAGTGGAGCGGTATCTGCCATTGCGACCCAAGTGCCGAATGCGAAGTACCGCTGTTCCCTCGCGGAATGCACAGTCTCCTCAGGAGCAGATCGTTCGGAGCGAAGCGAAGATAAGAAAAGTACATTTTTTTTCGGACATACGCAAATTTTTCTTCATTTTTATGTAAATTTTAAATATTCCATCCAAAAATTTGAATATTAATGGGTTCTACAATATATGCAAATAATGGAACGACGAGCAAGCTCTATTTCTCAACGGCCTATGGCCTATTATTTCGAGTAGCGCTGTTCCCTTGCGGAAGTAAAGGTACGAAGAATTTTTGAGATTACCAAAGATTAAGAACAAAATTATGCAACGGCCTATGGCCTATTATCAAAATTTATTGTTTATCGCGGAATGCACAGTCTCCTTTGGAACAGATCGTTCGGAGCGAAGCGAAGATAAGAAAGGGGAGAAGAATTTTTGGAATAACTAAAAATTATTAACAACGGCCCAAGTCCTATTTCTCTAAAATTGCCTGATGATTCAGTAAAATTTGTATTCAATGCCTCCTCAATGAGTCCTCATCGCTCCTCATCGCGTTTGTGTATCCATCGCTGACGAATGCGAGTGCAAAGGTACTGCTTTTAACCATTTTCTTAGAGGCCCTAAAAACGGAAATTTTGGACGTTAACACCTACAAGGCAAATCGCTTGTATTACACGAGCATTTGTGTACGATGGTAATGCGATGGTAATGCGATAGTAATACGATAGTAGTACGCTGAATGTTTGGACTACTTTTTTTTTGCGTAACATCGCGTTACGTTACGCCAAATAACGCAATTATCTTTTCCTGAAAATATAGACCCTAAAATTTTGGTCTGACCCAAAACTACCGATTTGCGGAAGTAAAGTAGCCTCTTTCTCATATAAGAAGATTTTTGGTGTCTACTTTTTGCGGATAAGACATTTGTTTTAGTGACATCCACATGAAGGTAATGGAGTAATATACGGTGTTTGGTTAGAATCGGTTTGTTTCTAATGTAGTACATGATATGCAGACACGCATCTTCCTATTAGTAGATACGCTTGTAATACTATTACCATTCTCAACAGAGAACAGGTATGTTGGCACATGATATAGCCCCAGATTATTAAGTTGTATGGTATCACATGGGATGGTATCTTCATTAGCGTTAATAAGGTATTCTATAAATACGTCTTTAACAGCATTGTGCTTATATACCTTTTTAGCAATACAAGCTGAACTATCTTGAACATAATGATCATACAAAATATTTCCGACTGCCAAATCAAATAATATAGAATCTGAACTATATTCCGATATAGTATATATTTTCGATAAGTGACGATTATGTACACAAATATTATTCGGAAACATATCGTAGAAAAACACTTCTGTTATTGTGTCTTTCTTATGATATCTATATACATCTACTTGATGAATATCATACCCAAAAACTATAGGAGTAGGGTATATTTTATTCAACAACTTGCTCCACCATGTGTACTCATATTTGATTTGTACAGAAGAATACCAATATTCTCCTTTATTAAGATAAACCATTGTGTCATTTAGCATATCCGTCCGTACTATTTTTATAGTATCATTACTACGTTGTATCCACACAAATGGTTCTCTTATATCATCATTCTGTATCTCCTGCATACTAAACTCATCGAACGATTGGTACGACTCGTATGAATTATTTTTGTTTCTCTGACAACTCGTCATAAAGATGATACAAATTGCGTTCAATAATATGATTTGATTCTTCATTCCCATTTTATTTAGTAAAAATTCCCTTATTTCCACTATTCCACCTTATTCCCCCATTTTTATCTATCGTAAGATTATATACCCTGTCGGTAGTTGTCCCATTAGTCATATGGAAACTATTTTGATAATTTCCTCCAAAGACACCCAATATCGCATTGATGAATGGTGACAAGTTCAAATTCCCTCCAAGTAAGCCTCCTAAATTAGCAGGTATAGAAAAATCAGCACCTATAATAGTAGAATTTGTTTCGCTAGCAAAACGTTGGATTAAATCGATGCCTGCAGCATTTGATGTTAATTTACACGCAGTTATGAAAACAGTCTTACCTCTTGTAGTATAGCCATAATATATCACCTCTCCATCCGGATAGATGATATTCCGAATGCGACCGAAACTGTCATATTTGTATTGCGTCTTGAACATAAAGGCCTGATTCCCGCTATGGTGTAATTTTAGGAACCTTTTTTCTTTCAACTATTTTTGGCCAAAGTTTACCTTCCGGATAAGGCAAATCAACATACTTTTTCATATCACTCCGTAAAACTCCATATTCACACTTGCTTTCATGATGGCAGAACTCAGCTGATACCAATAATCCATTTTGGTATATTAAGCGAACAAGAAAATAGTAAGGTCCATCAAGGACGATACACTCTGTTGTTGGTTTGGAAGAAATATGAGCCGTATCCCATTTACATAAATCTTCCCAATAGGTTTTACTATATTCATTTAGAAACGGCGTTTTATAGGCTTCAAATGATCGATAGCCACCATCCAACCACTTAACATCCAACCCAAATAAAGTATCTCCTGGGACAATCTCAAGGCTATGAACTTCTCCCCATGCACTTTTTATATGGATAAAGAATATTGTATCGGTTGTTGTTGAATCTGCACATAAATTTATGTAATTTATAGTCATATGGCGAGTATCAGAGTCTTCAAACCATAAATGCATAGCGGAATATAACTGGGGTCTTGCTTTTTGCTGATTCTCATAAAAAGATAAATAATCTTGTATCACCCTTTCTCCGAAACAATTTGCAGTTCCTGGCATTTCTTGTGCGGACATCTTTATTACAAATAATGTCAACGAAAACAATATTAATTTTATCTTCATATCAATTTGATTATTTGGACGTTGCTGTGAATCAGAATATTCCATACTAGAAATCATAGTTTGATATTATTTCTAAGTAGTCGCTTCTTAATTTCTACCTTTGGTACGCAACCTGGAGCATAGGCTGATATAGGTAGTTTAAAATTAAGGTGGGTTCTAAAAATTAGCTTTGTTAGATTTTGAATTTATTTTCGAGGAAAAATTGGAAGTAAAAGAGGGAGCGTAGCGAGCTACGTGA
>CAMGMU010000066.1 GCA_946059305.1 uncultured Bacteroidales bacterium
TTTACTTACGATTTGGGCCGAAAAGAAACCAAAAGATGACAAATAATGCATTTTTATTACCCGCAATAATGAATATTTTTTCTTAAATGGGAATTTTTAGAACCCACCTATTCAATACCGAGCAATTCTACGGTGAAAATCAGCGCAGCGTAAGGAGGAATTTGTGCACCTGCACCGCGCTCGCCGTACGCGAGGTTATATGGAATGAAGAATTTATATTTAGCGCCAACCGACATGAGTTGTACGCCTTCCGTCCAACCTTTGATTACTTGGTTCAAACCAAAACTGATAGCCTCACCGCGGCGGTAGCTGGAGTCGAACACCGTGCCGTCAATCAAGGTGCCTTCATAATGAACTTTCACCTTATCGGTAGCCTTCGGTTTCTTGCCCTCAGCTGCCGTAAGCACCTCGTATTGCAAGCCGCTGGCTGTTACGTTTACCCCTTCGCGCTTGGCGTTGGCTGCGAGGAATGCTTCGCCTTCTTCTTTGGCTTTACCTGCTACTTGAGCTTCCAGTTCTGCAAAGAACGTGTTGAGTACTTCCTGTGCTTCGTCAAACGAGATAGCGGGTTTTTCTTTATTCATGATGGCCTTCATGCCGGCTACAAGATCATCATACTCGATCGTCTTCACACCGCTGCTTGCCATATTCTGACCAAGCGAGAGGCCAAGTGCATAACTTACTTTATCCATTGTTAGTTTTGTTGAGTTGGGTTCTAAAAATTAGCTTTGTTACCCACAATAATGTATAGTTTTTTTAAGTGGGAATTTTTAGAACCCACCTTATATTAATTGAGTAATTGCATGGCTAATGTGTACATCACAATACCTGCGGTAACAGAGACGTTGAGCGAATGCTTGGTGCCGTATTGCGGTATCTCGATGCAGCCATCTGCCATATCTACCACCTCTTGCGCCACGCCAAAAACCTCATGTCCCATTATGATGGCATATTTGCCATTCTTATTGAGCTGCACATCGCTGAGCATCGTGCTACCTGCTACTTGCTCAACAGCCATCACCTGATAACCATCGTTCTGCAACTGAAAAACGGCCTCTTTAGTGTCAGCAAAATAGCGCCAACTGACAGTGTTCTCTGCTCCGAGTGCCGTTTTGTGAATCTCCTCAATGGCAGAACGGGAGGGAGCAGGAGCCCCCTCAACGGGAGAGGGCACACCGCTTATTCCACAAAGATATACACCTGCTAACCTGAACGCATCGGCCGTACGAAACACCGCTCCTACATTGTGCAGACTTCTTACGTTGTCCAGCACCACAATCAGAGGAATCTTGCCTGCTTCGCGGAATTGTTCCGGCGTAAGGCGATGCATCTCTTCTATCGTCAGTTTGTGCATTCGCTCAAGATTTTAGTGACGCTCCTGACGCGGACCGCGACGTTCGCCATTGTCACGATGCGTACGCTCTGGGCGCTCTGGACGCGGACGACGCTCTGCTTCTACGTAACCTTCTGGCTTCGGTTTGAGAACGCGTGCTGAGA
Source organism: uncultured Bacteroidales bacterium (assembly GCA_946059305.1). GTDB lineage: Bacteria > Bacteroidota > Bacteroidia > Bacteroidales > Paludibacteraceae > Colicola. The sequence continues at coordinate 1,498 of CAMGMU010000066.1, forward strand.
GTTTGAACTTACCTGTCTTCTGGTCGATTTCAAGCAACTTGATTGTGATCTTATCACCTTCCTGAATGCCCGTCTCTTCCATCGTTTCGTAGCGCTTCCAATCTATCTCCGAGATGTGGAGCAATCCTTCTTTACCCGGCATAAACTCTACGAAGCAGCCATAAGGCATGATGCTCTTAACGGTCGATTCATATACTTCGCCCACTTCCGGAATAGCTACGATGGCCTTAATCTTCGAAATAGCCAAATCAAGGCTCTCCTTGTTGCTGGAAGCTACCTGCACCTGTCCGCCCTCTTCAATCTCATCAATCGAAACGGTTGCACCACTGTCCTCTTGAATCTTTTGGATAATAGCACCTTTCGGACCGATAACAGCGCCAATAAACTCTTTCGGAATAATAAAGCTTACGATACGCGGAGCATGGGGCTTGATATCAGCGCGGCTCTCAGGCAGTACTTCGAGCATCTTACTGAGGATATGAGCGCGACCTTCTTTAGCCTGTGCGAGCGCTTTCTCCAATACTTCATAGCTCAAACCATCAACCTTCAAGTCCATTTGAGTAGCCGTGATACCATCTTTCGTACCAACAACCTTGAAGTCCATATCGCCCAGGTGATCTTCATCGCCGAGAATATCGGAGAGCGTTACGTAGTTCTGGCAGTTGTTTTCAGAAATAAGACCCATGGCGATACCGCTGACAGGCTTTACGGGTACACCGGCATCCATGAGCGAGAGGCAGCCTGCGCATACGGTAGCCATAGACGACGAACCGTTGGACTCAAGAATATCGCTGACAACGCGAATCGTATAGGGGAAGTTCTTGTCAACTACGTTCTTCAAACCGCGGCAAGCCAAGTTACCATGACCAATTTCTCGGCGACCAACACCGCGTTGCGGACGAGCTTCTCCAGTAGAGAAGGGTGGGAAGTTATAGTGAAGGAGGAAGCGATCAGTGCCCTGAATGAGCGCCTCGTCAATCATCTTCTCATCGCGTTTCGTACCAAGAGTGGTCGTAGCGAGCGCCTGCGTTTCACCGCGGGTGAAGATGGCGCTTCCGTGAGGTCCTGGCAGCGGTGCTACTTCGCACCAAATCGGACGAATCTCGTTGTATTTACGACCATCCAAACGCTTGCCTTCATCAAGGATTGCACGGCGCATTGCTTCGCGCTCAATATCGTGATAATAACGATCTACAAGTGCATCTACTACGTCAGCTTCTACGCCGAGCGCTTCTGCACGCTGAGCCATGTATTCTGCTTTCTGCTCCTTGAAATCGTCGCGGATAGCAGAGAACATTTCTTCGCGGTGATGCTTATCCGTATCGCATGAAGTAGCTTGAGCGTATGCGCGATCAAAGCAGAATTTGTGGAGTTCTTCTTTGAGTTCTGCATCATTTACTTCGTGGCAATAAGCGCGTTTCTCTTCCTTGCCGTATTCTTTGGTCATCTCGTTGAGAGCAGCGCATTGGAGCTTAATCGTTTCGTGAGCAGCCTTGATAGCATCAAGCATCTCGCTTTCAGAAACTTCTTTCATCTCGCCTTCTACCATGTTGATGGAGTCCATATTACCGGCTACCATCAACTCGATATCTGCTTGATCGCATTGATCGAAGCTGGGGTTGATAACGAATTCGCCGTTTACGCGTGCTACGCGCACTTCGCTCACAGGGCCGTCAAAAGGAATATCAGAGCAAGCAAGTGCAGCTGCTGCAGCAAGACCTGCTATTGACTCCGGACAATCAACGCCGTCGGCGGAGAAAAGCATAACGTTTACAAACGTTTCTGCATGATAATCAGAGGGGAAAAGCGGACGGAGCATTCGGTCAATCAGACGAGCGATAAGAATTTCGTAATCTGATGCCTTTCCCTCTCGGCGAGTAAAACCACCAGGCAATCTACCGATTGAGCTGAAACGCTCTTTGTAATCTACAGTGAGAGGCATGAAATCTGTACCGGGAACAGCGTCCTTAGCGGTACATACGGTAGCAAGCACCATGGTGTTGCCGAGAGTGGCCATTACCGCACCATCAGCCTGCTTGGCAAGCTTACCGGTTTCGAGTTTGATTACTCGACCATCGGGTAATGGAATGTGTTTTGTTACAATGTTCATCTTAAATTTTTTATTATATAATTGCGTCAAATGGATTCCTGCCGTTTGCAGGTCTCCGGATTAATAATGAATCGTTATTAATGTTGCGGTTGGAAGGATGCGCAAAAACTTTGCAAAGGTACAACTTTTTTTTGAATTGTGCAAATAAAACGTAGTTTTACGTAAGAAAAGTGTCAAAATTGGTTATTTTTGCACAATATGAAGGTCCACTTGGTTGAAAGGTATGTTAATTCCTTCATTTTTCAGCCTCATATAGATGGCTTTGCGGAGTACGGGTAAAAACCAAGTCATCTGCTCTGCCAATACAGCAAAGCGAACCGCCATTTCTATGCCGGAACTATTCAAATTACTCATTTCGATTTGAATCTCTTTTACAGATAAAAGTTGACGGCCGAACTTATCCTGTCTATTCAGTTTCATAATCTCCTCTGTGGCTATTTTCTCAACTTGCTGCACGTCTTTATCAAATGGAATAAGAAAATAGATGCGGTTTACTTCATACGGATTTTGCTTCGTGAGATTTTGGAAATTCTTATTGAACAATTCTTTATTGGTAAAGCATACATCTGCACCGGTTTCTGTAAAAATACGGGTTGTCTGATAGTTGATGTTCGTTACACTTCCGCGATGGTTGCCGCAGATTACGTAATCGCCTACTCGGAGTTGCCCGGAAAGTAGCTGAATACCATAGAAAAAATTCGTAACAATCTCTTGCATGGCAAACGATAAACCAGCAGCCATACCGGCCAACACAACTGTAATGGATTGCAACGGAAGCTTAAAAATGATGCATACAGAAATGATATATACACTCCACACAATAATGGACATGATTTTTGTGCCAAGTGCAATATTAATATCTTTGATATTTACTTCCTGCAAGCCCGTCTTTTTCCGTTCTTGATAGGTGCGAACTTGTATGAATAAAGATATTAGGAAATGCTGCAAATATTTGAAAATATAGAATAAACAAGCAGATAGGGTAATGTTGTAAAACGAAAGGTTGAACACCACATCATTTGCAGGGCCTATCGAAAAAAGTGTTTTGAAAAAGTATTCTTCAAACAAGCTGTTTCCGTTGAAGAATTTAAACGCGAGCGAAGCACAAAGTGGAATGCTGAGCGTCACCAATAGTGGAATCGTCGTGATGCGCAAAAAGTCATCTAACCAAGTAATGTGAATCATGTGTTCGGGAGTCGATTCTACTTCTTTCCCCAACGTTTTCTTCAGGTAGATTCTTTTGCGATTTTCCGTGCGCGATCTGTTCTTTTTCAAGATTTGGTTCAATGCCATTATGATAATGATGCAAATCGATTGAGCCTGCCACCAGAACAAGATCATCATAGCCATGAATACATATCCCAAAGCAGATGAGATGGTCATAGCTAAAAAGATAATCGAGCTGATAGCTGAAAGAGTTGTATCTGCATTACTTGCCTTGTTCCAATAGCGGAAAATCACTACACTCTGCCATATAAAGCACCCCAAAGAAATAGGGAAAATAAGCAGTTCTATCAACGCATCGGGCAAAACGAAGAAGCGCATGAATACGATGAGCATGCTATAAGCGATGCTTGGTACATACATTCTTATGGCTGCTGATGCTGTCTCACCTTTTTCGCGTAGTAGCAGAGAAATCTGAATAAAAGCAGTAAATAAAATCAAGACGAAAAAGGCAGAGCCATTTGCTTGAATATATGGCAAATTCGATATGCCTAAATCAGTAATCAGGCATACCCCTAATAATATGACATACAGTGTGTTGGCATAGATTTTTGGATTCTGCTTCAGTCGTTTGAACAGATTGGTTTTGTTGCGGGTTATTCGCAGAATAAGCCATACTGCCAAAATAGCAATCATGAGCATCAGACTCATTTCTCCAATTACAATCAGTAGCTCCGAAATGGTGATATTACTTTCGCTTACTATGTAAATATAGAATTCCTTTTTTGCTGTTTCTATTAGGAGTGGCAAGCTGCTGAATAAATCCACAATTGAGGTTTGACCGCCCTCTAAAATAGCCATCTTCATGGATTCATATCTGCTTTCCGTCAGCGAGATGGTTTCTTGAAACGAAGCGTTGATTAGCTGATACTTTTCTGCTCGGTCTGTCAATAGGCTGTCAAACTCACTCAATAAGACAAGATGTTTCCTGATATAGAACAGGCAACTATCGCGCATAGCCTGCTCTTCCTCGCTTATTTCATGTGTCAAACTGCTTAAAACTGTGCTGATAGTATCTGCTGATTCAGAAGTCTGAACATCTGATATCGCATGGTAAGAGTCTTCAGACAGCTTCTTTTCAAGTAGCAAATACCGTTGATAATCCTCTTGTATTGGACGTGATAATTCTGCTTCTGATTTGTATGCTTTTTCTGATTCTTTTTGTAACTTCCGAATATCCGAAAGAAGCATTGAAGTGCCAAAAATTCGATTGTTGTTGTTTCCCAACAGTTGAAAACTCAATTGGCAGCATTGGTCGTTTAATTTTATTAATTGGTTATTTGCTTCTTCTTGAGTTTCCTTCAGCATGGGGAGTTCATCCTGGAATGTTTCATATTCCATCTCGATGATTTCCTTTTGCCGCTTCAGCTCCTGGAGGGTGCTGTTTGTCGCGAAAATGCTTACCGAAAAAATCAGTAATATGGCAATCATTCCAATAATTTTTTTCATGCTTCGTTCGCTTTTTTGATGGTTTTTATGAGAGTAAGACATGTCAATAGCCTCTGTTTAACGGAAGTATTTTCCTACATAAGGCAATCCCCTCAGAGGGAAATCTTTCTTCGTGAAAATAGCGCAGTAGATGACTATCAGTATAGTTCCAATCAGCATTTGTAACCATACTTGATTTACTACTATCTTGCATCCATAAAATACGGCTAACAGCATTATTGTCAGCAAGGTATAGCCTCCTATCGCTTTCAAGTCATACGGCACTTCCAAGTGTTTTCTGCCAATGAAATAGCTCAGCAGCATGATTACGAAATAGCATACCGTGTTGGCACCTGCTGAGGCCATATAGCTGAATTTGGGTACCAACCAAACCTGTAATGCGGCCGTTATGAAAACGCCCAACAGCGAGAAATAAGCGCCATATTGCGTCTTGTCAGTCAGTTTATACCAGAAACTGAGATTGAAATATACACCTTGGAAAATATACGTCCAAAGTACAATCGGCACTACCCGCAAGCCTGCCCAATAATTGGGCGCGATAATGTATTTCAGTAAATCCAAATATACTATCATCCCTATCAAAATCAGATAGGAGAAGATAATATAATATTTCATGGCATCTGCATAAGCACCAACAGATTTTTTGTCTTTGTGTTTGGAAAAAACGTAAGGCTCATAAGCATATCTGAAAGCTTGCGTAAACATCATCATCACCATTGCTACTTTAAAGCAAGCTCCATAAATGCCCAACTGCTCTTGGGCGTCCGAACCATTATAAAGCCAGGGGAAAATGATTCGGTCAAGCGTTTGATTCATGATGCCGGCAATGCCCAAAATAAGCAGCGGGAGTGAGTAGCGGAGCATTTTCTTGAGTAGTGAAAAATCAAAACCGCCACCTCTCGCTTCCATTATGGTCGGAAGCAGGCAAAGCGTCTGAATGCACGTGGCCAATATATTGGCTACAAATACGTATCCTACGCCATAGTCGGCGTCATACCAGCTGCTGATAACCTCCCATTCTTGAATTTTCGGACAAACGACGAGGAATAACAAATTGAAGAAGATATTCAGCCCTACAAAAAGCAGTTTGTAGAGCGCAAAATGCAGCGCTTTTTTCTTGTAGCGCAAATAGGAAAATGGAATACATGAGAATGCGTCCATCGCTACCACCACACCAAGCATGGCGATAAATTCCTTATGCTCAGGATAGCCTAACAGATTGGCCATTCCCTGACTGAAGAAAACGCAACAAACGGCAAACAACAGAGAGGTGCTCAGCAAGCAGAGTAGGGTAGTGCTATATACTTTTTTAGCGGAGTACTCGCCATCGTTAGCAAAACGGAAAAAGCCTGTCTCCATGCCGTAGGTGAGTATGACGAGTAGCAATGCCGTCCATGCATACAAATTCGTTACGATGCCGTAATCAGCCGATTGCTTCAGCACATACGTATAGAGCGGAACAAGCATCCAATTCAGGAACTTGCCCAATATCGAAGAAATGCCGTATATTGCCGTTTCCTTGGCTAAGGATTTCATTTCACTCATGCTCCAATCGCTCCATTTTCAGTTGATACTTCGATTTCTTTCGTGTTTTTTCTTCCTCGTTTTGCTTGAGAACTTCAATGCTGCTGCTCGAGTCAGAATCTTCCGTTCGGCCACTTACGCAAATCACAATTTCTCCCTTTGGGGGAATCTCCGTAAAATGCGCAATCAATTCGCTCAGCGAGCCGCGAATAGTCTCTTCGTGCAGTTTGCTGATTTCTCGCGTGACGCTGGCTTTCCTTTCGCCACCACATGCGTCTCTAAATTGCTCAAGGGTTTTCAGCAGGCGAAATGGGCTCTCATATACGATAAACGTACTCTCCATTTTACTCAACTGCTCGATCCGCGTATTTCGGCCTTTTTTCTGTGGCAAAAAGCCCTCGAAATAGAAATGATTGTTGGGCAATCCTGAATCAACCAAAGCAGGAACGAATGCAGTTGCACCCGGCAAACATTGAATCTCAATACCCGCTTCTGCTGCTGCCCGCGTCAGATAAAAGCCCGGATCGCTGATGGCTGGGGTACCGGCATCGCTAATCAGCGCGATATTGGCACCCGCCAGCAGGCGATTGACAATATCCGCACTGGTCTCATGTTCGTTGAACTTATGATGACTCTTCAGAGGAGTATGGATATCATAATGCTGCAATAAGACGGCGCTTGTGCGCGTGTCTTCTGCCAGGATTAAGTCCACCTCTTTGAGCACTCGAATAGCTCTGAAAGTCATATCTTCCAAGTTTCCAACGGGTGTCGGTACGATATATAGCATCTGTCTGATGATTAAATTGAGAACGTTTACAAAGGCTTACCAACGTCTCTTCAAAAGGTTGGTAAACAACTCGTATGCGTTGCTTTCTTTGTTCCAATTCGGGAATTTTTGTTGCGTATAAGCCATCGCTTCTTCGAGCGAACCAAGTTTATTCAATGCGTCAATCGTCTTGTTCATCAGCTCGCCATTGTTGCTGAAAAGCTCTCTTTGAAACAAGAAACGATCGCCCATCGTAATACCCTTACGGAGCTCCTGCACTTTCGGCACCACCGAACTGACTACTTCTACTGGTGCTGATTCGCGTACTTCTTCCGCTTGCGGTTGGGGAGCTTTATCAACTGTGATTTCTCTTTGAGGAGCAACTTCGGCAACTTCCATCGCATCTGCAATATCTGCAAAAGCAACTTCCTTCATAGGCTCTGCGTCGGACTCTTCCTGAGGAATCGTAATCAATTTTAATTCCTTCTCAATATTTGCCTCTGTAGTCTCCTTACTTGTCTCCTCTTCCGGTGCATCAACAAACTCCACTTCCAGCTCGGGCAAACCCGTTTCTTCATCGAGTTTGACTTCTTCTGATTCATTAGCAGGTGCAGTGGATGGGCATGCACTTTGTTGTATGAAATCCGTAACGGTCGTAACGAGCGTCTGTTGGTGTGTTTCTAAAGCCGACAACCGATTCTCCAACTGAATATTGCGGGCGCTTAAGGCTGTTGTGAGTGTTTGCAGTTCTACCACACGTCTTTTGAGCGCTTCAATCAGCTCTTCTTGTGCGGCTTCTTTCGCCTCGGCAGCTTCTAATGCAGACAACCGCTTTTCTAACTTTTCGAAATAGCTAATGATTTCTTCCATCGTAATTATGTGATATATTCACAACAACCTCCCTCGTTCGATTATTGAACGAGAGAGATTGCTATAAAGTGTTGATAATAAACAACTTATATGACTGCTTTATTAGTCGCGTGTCACCTTCTCCAGCCACTTAACCATGCCGAGCATGATGCTCATCGAAACAAGGCAAATGCCGAAGAATACCGCCCAACAATATTGAATAGGCCACAAGTTATACATCACCGGACCAACCCAAATCATCAAGTTGCCCAAAGCAGTTGCACCCAACCAAAGACCTTGGCAGAGACCTACAAGATGACGAGGTGCCACTTTCGATACAAACGACAATCCAAGCGGGCTGATAAACAATTCGGCCACCGTCAAGAAGAAGTAGGTTACTATCAATACCCAAGGACCTGCTTTTTCCAAACCGGCTGCACTCATGGCTTCGGCGCTCATCGAGCGGAATACTTCGCCAGAAGGATAACCGCAAATCATAGAGTAAACCATCAAGAACAGGTATGCAGCAGCCGTTACAGCCATGCCGATGGCAATCTTACGCGGAGTAGAAATAATCTTTCCGCGTTTGGCCATTGCGCCAAATACCAACATGATGATAGGTGTAAGAATAATCACGAAGCACGGATTCAAGGCCTGCCAAATCTCAGGTGCAATAGAGTCTGTACGAACGAAGTCGCGAGCAAATACTGAAAGCGACTGACCGTTTTGATGGAACGAAAGCCAGAAGAATACGGCAATACCCAATACTGCGAACAAGGCATACATACGCTGCTTGATTTCTTTTGCCATTGCCTGCTTCTCTTCTGCTGAATATTCAGCTGTTGCCGATTTCTCTTTCTTACCCGGCTGCGGATACATCTTCTTCGTGCAGATAAATACAATCAAAGAAATGAGCATGGCTGCTACCGAAGCGATAAACGAGTAGTGAATACCTTGGTTAAATACCGTGATATAATCCTGGCAGAATGCCAATTGGTCCGTCATTACATAGCCTTCCGTGATGCAGTCAGGAAGCAACTCCGAGAACTTGGTCATTGCATCTGCATCCGCTGTGCCATTCAGCACCTTATGGCAAATCTCAGGCATGTTGGCGTTGTAAACCATTGCGTGCTTTCCGAGCCACCATTGACGAAGAAGAGGGGCTACGAAAGGAGCTATCAAACCGCCTACATTGATGAACATGTAGAAAATCTGGAAACCAATATCGCGTTTGTCTTTCGCTGCTTTCAGCGCTTCTGGGCCTTCTTTGGCTGCTTCGGCTTCTGCCTCGTCATACATCTTGCCTACGATTGCTTGCAAGTTGCCCTTAAACAAACCATTACCAAAAGCAATCAGCAACAATGCTACACAGGTGAAGATAAGGATTGTCCACCACCTCCCATCGCCATCAACTTGGCTGAATAAGGGTATCGACAGCGCGATATAGCCGATTGACATGATTATCAAGCCCCATTGGATGGTCTTGTTGTAATTCTGCGTTTTGTCAGCAATCAAACCGCCTACCAAACTCAGTACATAGATGCCAAAGTAGAATACAGAATAAATCAAACCGGCAGTACCATCCGGTAAACCGAATTTGGAAACAAGGAACAGCAGCAATACTGCGTTCATAATGTAATAGCCAAATCGCTCGCCCATGTTGGCAAGCGCTGCGGGAATTAACCCTTTGGGATGTCCTTTAAACATAATATTGTGTTTTTAGTGAGTATTGAATATTTTAGGTGGGTTCGCAAATTAGCTGTTTACCCACAATAATGAATAGTTTTTCTTAAGTGGGAATTTTTAGAACCCACCTTTATTTATATTAAGGTGTATCACCCTCTGTTGCAAATATATGCCGCATTAACGTTCCTTTTTCGCCAATAGCTGTATGGCTTCCGGACCCCAATTAAACAGCATATCCATGATGCTCATGCCGTTGCCCCAACACGTTTCCAAATCGAGGCCCGACCAATCTCGCGTGTGCTTGAGCGCATAACGCCTGACACCTTTCTCAGGAGGTTGATTCATCAATAAATGCATCACTACCTCGTGAATACCCTCGTTTAACTCTGTCAGTAAACGAATTTCTCGTTCGTAAAACGGACGAAAATATTCCTGATAGTAATCAAAATAGGGCGTGTGCTTATATGCGCTCATGATTGCCATCCAATGCTGGTGCTGCCATTTACTTTGGTAGCTGATCTCTACGTCGCGCGTATATTGCTTCGATTCGACCTTTTTTACCGGTACGCTAAGCGTTAAAGGGCCGTCCGGACTGAGAATCGTGCATCGGTTTCGGTAGGTTTGTTTTACAAAACTCTCCATCACCTCCACCTCAGCATCGCCCGCCTGAAGCAGCCTTCTGTACCATTCTTCTGGCCCCCAATATGTTGTAGGTAGAATCACCATTACTGATTTGCTTCTCGGCCGATGCGGTTCCAGCGAATATGGCCTTTTCCCCACGGATTATCGGCTTCAATACTGAGCCAGATAAAACGAGGTTGACCTACTATATGATCCTCCGGTACGAATCCCCAATAGCGGCTGTCGGCTGACATGTGGCGGTTATCGCCCATCATCCAATAGTAGTCCATCTTGAAGGTGTACGTGTCGCCAATCTTTGCATCCGATTGCTCATAAGCATGGATGCAGCGGCTATATATAGGGTAGTTCTCCGGAGTCAGAAGAATCGTATCGCCTTTCTTTGGCAAATAGATTGGGCCGTAGTTGTCGCGCGTCCAACCATGCTCCAGTTGGAATTGGGTATTCAGCGGATAAACGACCTCCCCTCTGCGAGCTGGCTCAATCACAATCGTATCAACAATGGCGTTGCTCTCTAATTTGCTCTTCATCTCCTTCGTCAGCGGGAAATGATATATCGGTTTCTTGGGGTCAAGCCCCATGCTGACAACCTCTTCGTAACCTTCTCGAGTCTGCGTATTGAGAATAGCATAATCCACTTTGGAAATGCCCAATTTCTGCGCATACTCCTTCGTAATCAAGCCTCCATCCGTCTGTACGTAGTAGCAATACTGTACGCCCTCATGGTCTTCCAATACCTGACCATTGATATATACTTGATTATCAATGATTTGAAGCGTATCACCCGGAGTGCCTACACAACGTTTTACGTAATTCTCTCTTCGGTCAACCGGACGAACTACAATATCGCCAAACACTTTCTTATTGGTCTTGAGCGCTTTTTCGCCATAATAGTACCGGAGCGTATAATAGTCCGGATTGGGCATGTTCGTGCAAACCGTATCACCTGCAGGGAAGTTAAATATGATGATATCGCCTTTCTCCGGTGTATCGTATCCGGGCAATCGGCGGTACGCCCAATGCGGGTTATCGATATAGCTTTTCCCCCCACCTAACCAAGCGGGGAACGTGTGTTGTACAAGCGGGAAAGAGAGTGGGGTATTCGGAATGCGAGGACCATATCCAGCCTTGCTGACATACAAGAAATCGCCCACACGTAAGCTCTTCTCCAAGCTGCTTGAGGGAATCTGATAGTTCTGAAAAAGATACAGATTGATGAAATACACGGCTATGAGTGCAAACACAATCGCATCTACCCAACTCATAATCGTATATAGCACCGGATTCTTAATCTTTTTCCACCAAGTCCATGGGATATATTGGGTGATAAACATATCCCCAATCACAGGCAATAGAAGCAGCCAACACAAGCTCTGCCAATGGCCCCAGCTTACCCACAATACAAATAAAATATATACTAGTCCCCACCATCCTGCGGCTATCCAACTTTTGCGTTCTGCTTGGCGGATGCGCTCCTTGAACGAGAGGCTCTTTGTGTCCTTATTTGAGTCCATTATAATGTCAACTTACAAATTTGGCGACAAAGGTAATATTTTTTTTTGAATTACGCAACTATTTGTTGTTTTTTTCTTATTTTTTCAACTTCCATTAGTATTTACTTGTTGTTTTATAGTCCTTTCAGCACACGTGCATCTAGCTTACATCTAGCTTACACCGCACGTACATGTAAGCTAGATGTAAGCT
>CAMGMU010000067.1 GCA_946059305.1 uncultured Bacteroidales bacterium
GGTTTGACAGTAAGAAAAACGAAGGGGTATAGTCTGCTCAAAAATCGTTTTCGAACAACTTCTTATTCTTATAACTTATTGATTATCAATATATTATATAATATATAAATATATAAATATATATATAAAGGAGAGAATCTAATGAGGGTGGTACCCTTAATTTTTTTAACTGTCAAACTGTCTAACTGTCAAAAACTGCTATTTATACCAATCCTAAATCAGCTTTAGCATTGGCCAGTTCGGTGAAGATCTCATTGGCGAAAGCGTGCGGATTGAAGGAGCGCGTGAGCTCTACCTTACGCATATACACCATCAGACGACCATCCGGCGTGAGGTTGATGTTCAGCCGTTTTTCCCCACGCCGTTTCACAAATCAGGGGCAACGGCCCCACAAGTCAGGGGACAAGCCATTGCAATGTCAGAAAAAAGCAGTAATTTTGCAGCGCATTCGTCGGAGATGGCTTCGCTAACGAAAGTCTCTTCCCGGGTCAGAGACTTTTAGCGCTACGCATCTCCTCCTCTCCCCATTCGAGCATAGCTCTCTGGGGGCCCCAACGGAGAGGCACCGCACGTTCATCGCACGTTCATCGCACGTTCATCGCATTACCATCGCACACGCGGACACGAGTAGCCGCGGAGAGCCTTGCGGGCGTTCCAGTAGCGCTTTGCGCGTTCCAAGAGGCTGAAGCCTGTTCCATTTGCCCTGCGGGCGGTCCAAGGGCAGATAATAGGACGGAGATATTATCTCCTGCCAACAAACAATACAAGGGCCGCAAGAGAGCCTTGCGGGCGTGAACGAAGTGAGCAGCACGCAGTGCAGTGAACGAAGTGAGCAGCACGCAGTGCAGTGAACGAAGTGAGCGGCACGCAGTGCGTTACACATTTTAGAGTAAGGGTGACTGCTTTTCGTAAAAGGAAATTCGCTTTTCCCATATCCTGTTCAGAGTTCTGCAACGCGTAACTCGAAAGTGTCTCGTTCGCCGAGTGACGCGTTTTTGACTTTAGCACGGTAGTTATAGATGGTGTTAGGCGAATAGCAGAGCAGTTCGGCAATCTTGGTGCTGGAGGTGATGCCGAGGCGGATGAGTGCAAAGATACGTAGCTCTGTAGTGAGTCCTTCCCCGGCTTTGGGATAGATACGTTGTTCAGGAACGAGGAGGGCATTGAAGTCAGTTACGAAATTTCTGTATAATGAGAGGAAGGTATGATCGAACTGCCGATAGAACTCCGCCATTTCTCGTTTCATGATGGCATCAGGGTCTTTCTCTCCCGCTTTTCTGGCTAACTTGGTGATTCGGCTGATGTAGTCTCTATACACCTCCAGATAGCGGCAAATATATTGCTCCTTCACGATGTTAGACTCTTCAAGCGATGCATTGAGCGCTGTAAGTTGCTGATTCATCTCTGCAAGCTGCTTATTAAGCGAATGCAGATGCTTATTAAGCGAATGCGTATGTTTGTATTGCTTAATGGTGTACAGGAGAACGAGTAGCAGACAAACGAGCAGGGCGCCAATGCTCAGGAGGGCGATGCTCAGCCTGCGTGATAAGACGGACTGCTGATGCTGATAGGTGGTGTTAATGAGATTGCCCAAAGGGTTGATTTGCATGTATCTCAGGCGAGCATTGAAGAAACCTGCATTAGCGAGCGAATATTCGATATAATGGTGCGCCCGCTCCAAGTCACCATTGTGATACATCATCTCGGCCAACATCCAGGACGAACCATTGTCAGTAATGCCACTTCTTACATCGGTGATAGCGGACCGGATAAGCCATTCCTCAAACGCCCTATTGTCGCCCATATCGCGATAGATAATAGCGCGTTCATAAGCCATGATAGCAAACGAATGAGCGTGTTGGTCTGTGAGCATAAGGGTGCTGTCGCTATAGAGGAGAGCTTGGTCATAACGTTTCTCATTACGAGCTTTTATGAGTAGCATCTTATAATAATCAGCCGTTGGAGTTTGCATGCTCATCTGAAAGAAGAGGGAGTCGCGGTGGAGGGCCGATAGGTGAAAATAATACTGTTGATGCCGATTGATCTTACTATAAACGGCAGCTTCGCCGTAAAGGTGGTCAATGGCGTTGTAATAATCATCTAACAGATGGTATTTTTCAATGGTATCTCGATGGAGGGATTGCTTTTCTTCAAACCCCTCGCTGTAATAACCAATAGATGCAAGCAGATAAATAAGTTTGAGTTTCGACAGAGTGGAAATAGGTTCTTCCTCCAGTTCTGAAGCCATCGAGAAATAGCGTAAGGCAGAATCGCATTGGTAGGGTGTGTATTCAGTGCCTATCGCAAACATGTTGGATGCGGAAGTGGGCAATGCTTTGAGCGAGTCGATGCGAGCCTCACGCTTCTGACAATATTCCTGCGCATGAAGGAGCGACTGGTCATACTCGATCATTAGCGAATCGATGGTAGAAGCAGAAAAAGCAGAAAGGGTCATCAGCTGAAAGAAGCATATTACGAGACGGTTTTTCATGATTCTTACAATTTTAAATCGGCTGCAAAGATAATATATTTTCTTGGTTCGTGCAAATATTTTGAAAAGAAAATATCATATTACCCTCCCTTTGTTACCACTTTTTATTAACGTAAAATAATTAATAACGTATTGAAAATCAATAAAAGAGTATTGTATCATATCCACTTTTTTGTCCCCATGACATTTTCCTCATTTGGTAGAGAAAAATAAAAATAGTAATTTTGCAGCGTCAATCTAAATGCCAACTAATCAAAATTCATTATATATGAAAACACAACTAGGAAGAAAAATCAATTCTCCACACTCCATTCCTCGGTGGATGGTATGCCTGCTTGGCATAATGTGCTCATTATCTATGATCGCGCAGGTGCACGTGACCGGTACGGTAATCGATGCGCAAAAAGAGCCAGTAATTGGCGCTTCGGTATTGGAGCAAGGTACAGGCAATGGTACCATTACGGACTTTGATGGCAAGTTTACAATAAATGTAGCGAGCGAGAAGTCTGTATTGGAAATCAGTTATGTAGGTATGAAGCCAGTAACGGTATCGGTAGCCGGCA
Organism: uncultured Bacteroidales bacterium; assembly: GCA_946059305.1. GTDB lineage: Bacteria > Bacteroidota > Bacteroidia > Bacteroidales > Paludibacteraceae > Colicola. The sequence goes on from CAMGMU010000067.1 coordinate 3,055, forward strand.
AAACGAATCTTCAGGTAGTGCTTCAGGAAGATCAGGAAGTGCTCGAAGAAGTGGTGGTTATCGGTTATGGTACGCAGAAGCGTAAGGATGTAACTACGGCTATCTCATCGGTATCAACAGATGACATAGAGAAGTTACCTATCACTTCTGCCGCTCAAGCCATGCAAGGTAAGGCGGCCGGTGTGACGGTGGTTAAGCCCAACGGTCAGCCGGGCGCGGGTATGGTTATTCGCGTTCGCGGTACCACATCCATGAATGGCTCCAACGACCCGCTCTATGTGGTAGATGGTGTTCCGATGACGGATATTGATTTCCTTGCTCCGAATGATATTGAGAGCATGCAGATTTTAAAAGATGCATCTTCGGCTGCCATTTATGGTTCTCGTGCTGCCAATGGTGTGATTATGATTACCACTAAGGCAAGTTCTGCCAGCAAGGAGAAGATGAATGTAGCCTTCTCTATGTATGGCGGCTGGACGCAAGTGAGCAAACGAATGGAGAGCTTGAATTTTGAGCAATACCGTGATTATCTGTCTGATTTAGGCTCTACGGTTGTATTGCCCGATGGACTGAAAGACGAGACCAACTGGTTTGACGAAACGTATCAGACGGGCTCCACTCAGAATTATCAGCTCTCAGTATCGGGCGGTACTGAGAAAGTAAATTATTTTCTATCAGGTGGTTATACAAATGAGGTGGGCATTATCCCTACTACCAAATACCAGCGCTATAATTTCCGTACGGCATTGGATGCAGAGGTGACCAAGTGGCTGAATATAGGTGCGAATGTAGCGTATGCCAATAGTCTGCATAATGGCGATATTTCTTCACTTACGGGCGTAGGTGCCAACCGCGGTGGCGTTGTTTTGGCCGTAATAAATACGCCTTCTTATGCTCCCATTTACGACCCTGAAAATCCAGATTATTACTATACGAATTTTTATGGTGTAAGCAATATCACCAACCCGCTTGAGAATATCGAGCGCGTAAAAAACAACCGCACCAACAATCATCGTTTGATTGCCAGCGGTAAGGGCATTTTTACCCTTTATGATACCAAGAAATTCAACCGCAGTGACAATTATTCCCATTCGCTGAAATATACGACTACCTTCTCAGAGGACCTTCACATGAACCACTATACCTCGTTCTTGGATCCGCTTGCAACCTCCTGGGGCAGAAATCAATATGGTGAAGCGAGCGATACGCGTCAGACCGACCTCGTAACGGTATGGGATAACGTGGTGGATTATAACGGTCAGTATGGTAAGAACGGCTTGAACGTGATGGTGGGTTCATCGTGGACAAAGAGCCATTGGAATCAGTCGTATATTGGCGCAAGCCATTTTGCTGACGGCTTGGTTCAAACGCTGAATGCAGCAAATAAGATTGATCCGGGTAGCACGGGTACTTCCGCCAGCGATTGGGCCATCATGTCCACGTTTGCTCGATTGAGTTACAACTACGATTCACGTTATCTCGTTTCGGCCAATTTCCGTGCTGACGGTTCGTCGAAGCTGTCGCCTGAACATCGTTGGGCCTTTTTCCCATCTGTAAGTGCTGCATGGCGCATCTCAGGCGAACATTGGATGCAAGACGTTAGCTGGATCGACGACTTGAAGCTTCGTGCCGGCTGGGGTCAGACCGGAAACCAGGGCGGTGTAGGCGACTACGGCTATTTGGCTATGTACGGCTATTCGCGTCAGAACTGGTGGGAAACGGGTAAAGAACATGCCGTACCGACCATTTATCAGCAATCGCTCCGTAACCCCGATCTCACGTGGGAGCGTACTACGCAAACCAACGTAGGTATCGATTGGACGATGCTGCATAACCGCCTCTCCATCAATTTTGATTGGTACTACAAGTACACTACCGATATGCTTATGTCAGTAAGCCTGCCTGCCGGTTCGGCTGCTGTCAGCCAAATCTATCGCAACGAAGGCGAAATGAGCAATATGGGCGTGGAGTTTACCATTGTATCGCATAATTTCGTGCGCAAGAACTTCAAATGGGATACTCAACTCAATATCTCTCACAACAAGAACCGCCTTGAAAAACTGGCTACCAGTCAGGTTTATTATGCAGGCAAGGTAACCGACGTATTGGCTGATTATTGCGTGCGCAATGCTCCGGGCATGCCACTTGGCTCTTTCTACGGTTATAAGACTGGTGGAGTGGACAAAGAAACGGGTGAACTGATTTATCTCGACGTAAATGGTGATGGCGAGGTTACGGCTTCTGACCGCACCTATATCGGCGATCCAAACCCCGATATCACGTTTGGTATGACCAATACATTCCAGTTCTATGGTGTAACGATCAGTTTCTTGCTGCAAGGCACGTATGGCAACGATATCTTCAATGCCAGCCGCATTGAGACTGAGGGTATGTATGATGCCAAGAACCAATCCGTCAGAGTACTCGACCGTTGGCGTCGTCCGGGTATGGAAACATCTATTCCCAAAGCTGGGTTTGATATGCGCGTGAGTGACTATTTTGTGGAAGATGGTTCGTATCTCCGCTTGAAGGATCTTACGATTGGGTATGAGTTCTCCGGTGCATGGATGAAGAAGATTGGCATGAGCCGCTTGCAACCCTATTTCTCTGCTCAGAACCTCTTTACGATAACCAAGTACATGGGAATGGACCCCGAAGTGAACCAAAACGGCAACTCTGGCACTGTTCAAGGCTTGGATTATGGTACGTATCCGCAAACTCGTTCGTTTGTTCTCGGATTGAATATAGCGTTCTAACATAAATCTTTAAAAGCTATTACCCTTATGAAATCATTCTATAAAACTATTCTCGCAGCGTTGCCGATAAGTATATTCAGCATCCTTCTCCCCAGTTGCGACCTTCAGATTGCACCGGTATCCAATCCGTCAGAGCTCACGATTGCCACTACAGATACTACTGGTACGCAGGTAAAATTCAAAGACCGTGCGGCTATTCAGGCTGTATATTTGAAACTATATGATTATATGCGCGATAACCAAGAATATTGGTATCTCGACTACCTGCTCTTCGGCGAAGCGCGTACGGACAATGCTTATGCAGGCACCACAGGCGCTGAGGTTGTACCGGTAGAGACCAATGCGCTCGACGCCTCCAACCCTGATATTGCGCGTGACTGGAATGGCTATCTCAACGATATCGCTCATGCCAATGTGGTGATTGCCAATATCGATGCCGTTCCCGACCCTTCGTTCAGCAACGAGGAACGTCAACAGTGGAAAGCCGAGGCGATGATTTTCCGCGCTATGATGATTTTTGACCTCGCACGCTGGTTTGGAAATATCCCCCTTAACCTGACCGAAGCTCCGGATATTACGGCAGATAATATCGAGGAAGTATATCCGCTTTATTTCCCCTCTCCCGTAACGCAGGATAGCGCCTATAAGCAAGTAATCAATGACTTGGAAGCCGCTCTGCCCTATGCTCCTGAACTCAATACCAACGACAAGCGCATATTGAGCAAGACCGTTGCACGTGCGCTATTGACTAAGGTATATGCAGAACTTGGCAATTGGGATAAAGTGGTAGAATACGCAGATGCCGTTTTTGCTGATGGTATTGAGTTGGAACCCCAATATGCTGACCTCTTCGGCTTTGATGCCACGCTGGGTGATGCCACATTGCGCAACTCGCGCGAAAGCATTTTGGAGATGCAATATACTGCAGCAAGTGGCAATTGGGTAAATTGGATGTTCGGCCGCAACTTGGCTAATTGGGAGGAGTCGTTTACGTGGGCAAAATGGATTACACCTTCTCGCGACCTTATCAACGCGTTTGCGCAAGCAGGTGATACGCTCCGATGCAATCAGACCATCGTATATTACGACTGCTCTTGGCAAAACTATTATCCCGCTGACAACTATCCTTTCATGTATAAAACCCGCTCAGCTTATAACAGCATCATCAAATTGCGTGGCGCTGATATCCTGTTGCTCAAAGCCGAGGCTTTGGCGCACAAGGGTGATTTGGCAGGGGCTGTAGAGCTGGTAAACCAAACACGCAATCGCGCCAAGATTGGCGACCTTCCATCTTCGCAAACAGGCAGTCAGGAGCAGGTGCTCAATGCTGTGCTCAACGAACGTAGATTGGAATTGGCACTTGAAGGACAACGCCTGTTTGACCTTATTCGTTTTGGCAAACTGATGGAGGTAATGAACGATATCAACAGCCGCGATGAGGGTCGTCTCCCACAAGCACGTCCGTTCGTAGAAGCACACAGGCTGATGCCTATCCCGCAGACTGCGCTCGACCAAAACGCCAACTTGCAGCAAAACGACGGTTATTAATCCTCGGATAGAAAATGAATCAAAACAACACGATTATGAAACGAAATATTCTGAAAACCATACTTTGGTGCAGTCTGATTCTTTTATGTGCAGCCTGCCAACCTGACAGCTATCGCAAGGTTTATCCGGAAGGGAAGCCCGAACTGACTGCACAAATGATTACTTCTGATGTGCAATATGGTCAGGATTCGCTGGCTTTCAGCGTAGAAATCAAAGAGACGCAAACGCCCCTCTCTACGCTTCGAGTAAAGGTGCTGGTAGGAATGAACGTGATTGCCAACACCGAACTTCGTACACCGGATTATTATTATGCTCAAACGCTCAGCTTTGCCGTACCGTTTGGTCCAAATATGCCCGAAGGAGAAGCCGTAAAAGTATATCTTACGGCTACCAACGTAGAAGGCACCACCACTGACTTGATACTCTCTTGTACTGGCCACCGTCCGCAAATCGAGACCCTCTATATCATGCCTCCAACCATCGATTACACTCCGCTTGGGAAAGGCAAGCAGATGACGATGGAAGACGGCCATTTTGCCGCCTACGATTTGGGTTATCCCAAGAGCATGCAATGTTTGCTGGCAGTTGTAGGTACAAAATTTGGACGTGTTGATTGGACTTATCCTGTGTTTGGTATGCTCAACGGCAAACTGTCGTTCATTACCAAAGAACAGTTTGAGGCAGGTGAAGCTACCGCTATCATCCTTGAAAACGACCAAGTGGAGAGTATTGATACCATCATCTTCGACCCGCTTACGTTCGAACTGACCTATGGTGGTAAGGTGGCACAGCCTATCAGTGCACTCAACGTATTGACCGACCTCGAAGAAGAGCCGGCTTCCATCGCCTCTTCTTCCGTTCGCAAGCTCTATAGAGGAGCTAAAGTGTTCTTTGCCAAAGATTCTGAGTTTACGCTTACTGGCGTAAACGATGTAGCCGCAGCTTGCAACTACGATTACATGGCTTATCAAGGCGGCGATAAGGTGAAATGGTTGGGCGAGACAGGCATGTACAACACGTATTATCATATTGCAGGTGATTATATCGTGATTGAGCCGCTGGCTGATGCCGTTTATCCAGACGTGATGTGGCTCTGCGGTGTAGGTATGGGACAGCCCACCTCTGCTCCTGAGGTAACCTCTGGATGGGGATTCGATTCGCCTAATCAGAACTTTGCTGCTCGCACGATTGCGCCTAAGACCTATCAATTTACCGTGTATATGAAGAACACGCCCGATGCAGACCACTCCGGATGGGGGTCGGTGAACTTCAAGTTCTTCCATCAGCATGGATGGGGAGGCGAAGAAGCCAGCACCAATTATACTATCAGCGGACTAAATATCATTGCCAGCATGGAAGAAAGCAATGTAGGCAATTGGTGGGCAAGCGATGCTGAGTTTGAAGGTGTATATCGCATTACCCTCGATATGAATAATATGACAAACACTTACGAGAAAATCAAGTAACGATGAAACCAATGTTTTTCTATTCCATTACAATAAGCTTGGGGTTGCTGCTTGCGGCATGTGACCCCAAGCCGGTTACTCCACCCGACAACAAACCAGGAGAAGGACAGGATACGAATAGTGTGGCTCAAGTGGCAACGTTTATCACTACGGCTGACAACACCATGCATTTCTCTTCCGTAAAGAAAAACTTTTCAGAAGGACTCAATATGCAGCCTGAGCAGACGCTTACAATCAATCCTAATCAGCGCTATCAAACGTTTGATGGCTTTGGAGCTGCTATCACCGGTGCGAGCTCTTACAACCTGCTGAGGATGCCGGCCGAAAGAAGAACGAAGCTGCTCAAAGAGACGTTCAGCGTAAAAGATGGAATGGGCTACAGCTATGTGCGCGTTCCGATTGGCGGCAGCGATTTTAATGCGCGCAGCAATTATGATTACACCTGCTGCGATACCAAAGGTATTGAAAATTTCTCGCTCACCTCTGACGAGGTGGATTATATCATCCCCGTTCTTAAAGAGATTCTTGCTATTAATCCTGACCTCAAAGTGATGGGTACACCCTGGAGCTGTCCGCGATGGATGAAAGTGGCAGATGTCCATAAGAAGACTCCCTATGATGGTTGGGTTGGTGGATACCTCAACCCTGATTATTATCAGGATTACGCAACGTATTTCGTGAAATGGATTGAGGCATTTGAGGCAGAAGGCATTCATATTACATCCGTAACCGTAGAAAACGAGCCTCTCAATTGGGGAAACTCTATGTCGCTTTATATGCCTTGGGATCAGGAGCGTGATTTCATCAAACAAGCACTTGGTCCGGCTTTCAAAAAGGCTGGACTGGATACCAAAATCATCTGCTTCGACCATAATTATAACTACGACAACAAGCAGGATCAGCAGCAATATCCGCTCAAAATATATGCGGATGCAGAGGCTTCGCAATATATAGATGGTGCTGCGTATCACAGCTATGGCGGCAGCCCTACAGAGCTTGATGTGATTCACAAAGCGGCTCCTGATAAAAACCTCTATTTCACTGAGCAGTCTATCGGCACGTGGAACTACCAAAGCTTTGGTCAGTCGCTCATGTCAGAGATGAAGAACACCTGCATTGCCACCGTAATGCGCTGGTGTAAAGCCGTGATCGTATGGAACTTCATGCTTGACGACCAAGGAGGTCCTCACGGTGGTCCTGGGGCTTGCGCAACCTGCTATGGCGCAGTGGATGTGTCGTCAAAAGACTACTCTACCCTCACCAAAAGAAGCCATTTCTTTGTCATTGGGCACTTGAGTAAAGCTTTCAAAACCGGCTCTACTCGCATTGGCACCAGCGGATACCTTCCTACCAACGTGTCGGCTGTGGCTGCAGAAAACCCCGATGGCAGTTTCGGACTTGTGTTGCTCAACGAGGGAAGCAATGGCGTAAACCTCACCATCGATGATGGCAACCGCCATTTTACCCTCACCTTACCCGCTCAAAGTATTACGTCATGTGTTTGGTAAATAAATATCTTGGATTGTGTGTGGCACTCCTTCTGCTGGTGGGTTGTCGGCCGAGCGCTCCGCTCGAGCTCACCACCGCAGAGGGGGAAACCACCTTTGATATCTTTGTGAGACTCGCTCATGAGTTTCCGCCTACGGATGATAGTCTCACCGTTGTACTCAACCACTCCCTCTCCCACGAAGGACTGCACGAGCAAGGTGCAAGAGCGCTACTCTCATATCGAGAAAACATGCCCCGCATCATCGACACCCTCCAGTCAAGAGGGTATCGCGTGGTGCTCGTTAAAAACACCCCTGCTGACAATTTCTGTGACGTGGATATAGCCGATATGGAAGAAGTGAACGCAGAGATGGACTCGTGGCTTCAATAATTCTTAATCGTTGAATTAGATGGCATAACCTTGATTATCAATTCTTTATTAATAACCCATTTAAAGTTATCATCATGAAAAAATTTTATGCTTTTTTCTTGGCATTGGCAGCTGCCGCAGCTATCAACGCTCAAAACACTTATTCCCTCATTGGCCACAGCCTCATTGGCTGGAGCCTTGAAAATTCTGAAGCATTCGTAGAGACCGCTACTCCTGGTACCTATGAGCTTACCGTTGCCGACCTCTTTGGTGAATGTAAAATTTCCGTTGATAGAGGTTGGGAGCCTATGTTCGGCGCTGTTAACAGCGGCGATAGCATCATGGTAGGAGATACGTACACACTCAACTATCGAGCAGTTGGTGAACCCGATGTCCCTAATCTGAAAATCGGGAAACCGGGTTTTGGCTACAAGAACGCTGTTCTTCGTCTCGTTATCATCGCCCCTGATTCCGCCACCCTGACTTTCGTTTCCGGAACAGAGTATGACCGTACCGCTTTACCCGATACCTATCAGATTGTAGGCGGTTTCACCAACAATTGGAGTACTGCTGATGCTATTCAGTTTGAAGAGGTGAATGGCGTGCTTACGGCTACCATTGACAACCTCAATGGCAGTTTTAAGATTATTAAGAACCGCGGATGGGATGAGCAATGGGCTACCAACTGGGATACCAACGCAGGCTTGGAAATGAATGAACCCTACGTACTTGGTGCCAAGACCACGTCTGACCCCGCTAACCTCACCCTTGCTAATCCGTTTGCTACTTACGACAACGCTGTGCTCACCCTCGTTCCGCAAGATAATGGCGACATGGTGCTCACTCTCGTTTCCGGTACGTTTAAGAAGATGGAAGCTAACTGGTATCTCCCCGGTACGAAACTCGGATGGAACTGCAGCGAAGCACAGCAGTTTGCACCTGTAGAGGGTAAAACCGATACCTACGAACTCCTTGCCCCAGAGTTCAGCGGAGATTTTAAAGTAGTTTATGGCAACTGGGCAGTAGAGTTCGGTACTTCGATGAATGGCGAGACGCCTAACTTATGGAACGTCAACGAAGAATACACTTGTCAAATCAAGGGTTCTAACATTAATCCCGCTGTTGCTGATGCCGTTTATACAGACTGCACTATCACCCTCGTTGTTGACTACGAAAACGTATCTGTAAAATTGCTCATTGCTACCGAAGGCTCTGCGATTGAAAATACGCAGGCTACTGAGAAGGCCATAAAGGTAATTGAAAACGGACAGCTGATCATCATTAAGAATGGTGTTCGCTACAACGCGCTTGGAGCGGTTCTCTAAGTCTTAGTGTTGAAAAAAAAATGCAGCAGAGCGGCATTTGCCGCTCTGCTTTTTTATCTCAATCCATTGATATATGGTCAATACAGACATCCCTCAAACATTCATAGCCATTTCTATCTATTATCCGCCGCCTCCGACTACTGGAACGCGCGAAGCGCTAATGGAACGCCGCAGGCTCTGGAACGCGCGCAGCGCCATATCCTTACTCTAAAATGTGTGAACTTTGTGAACTTTGTGAACTTTTTGTAAAAAAAAATCCCACCGCTTTCGCGATTGGATTATATTATTTCTACTCAGCAGAATTATCGGGATCTTGCGAAGTCTCTTCTGACGAAGACTCTGCTTTGGCCGAGTCGTGCGACTTCTTGAGCGAGCCGAAGAGGGCTGCGAGGGCTTGAAAC
>CAMGMU010000068.1 GCA_946059305.1 uncultured Bacteroidales bacterium
GAATATGATTTAACTAATTGATAATTAACGATTTAATTTTTAGAACAACCCTTAAATGAATATCAGTTGTACAAACATTAAAATGCATATCAGTTGTACAAACGATTTAAATGCATATCAATTGTACAAACGATTTAAATGAATATCAGTTGTACAAACGTTTTAAATGAAAATCAATTGTACAATAATGTAAATCGGCAAGCAGACAATGAGTGAGAACTTAATCATATAGCCGAAGAACGACGGCATCTTGATGCCTTCCTGCTCTGCAATCGATTTCACCATAAAGTTGGGTCCATTGCCAATGTAAGTGAGTGCTCCGAAGAATACGGCTCCCATCGAAATAGCTTTGAGGAAGGGATCGGCAGCCAAGGCAGCCATTTCTCCTGCAGGCGCCATGGAGTTGAACACCATTGCCGTAGGTGCATTGTCGAGGAATGCAGAGAGCAGGCCCGTGCAATAGACGTACTGCCACGGCTCGCTCAAAACGGCTTGAATCTGCTCTTTCATCTGCTCGAGGAACATGAGCGCGGGAGTCATTGTGCAGAAGATGCCGAGGAAGACGCATGCCACTTCGAGGATAGGCGTCCAGCTGTAGTTGTTGTTGACGCGCACTTCTTTCTTGGTAGTAAACCAGCTTGCGAGGATGATGAGGATGAACACCCATTCTCGGAGCAGACGGAGGTACCAAGGCGCACCATGTCCCATCGCGGGGATGTAGGTGGCGTTGATGAACATCGTAGATGCAATCACGCAGAGCAACCAGAAGATATTGATGAGTCCGGTAGCCGTCACTTTGGTTGCCTCATGTACGTCGGCCATCAAGTTGACGATTGGTTCTTTCTTATAGAGGTAGGTATCCACGCAGAAATACACAAGGAGGAGAAGAATGCCGGTAACGAGCCATTCTCCAAACATGTTCTGCATCCACCATCCGAAGCTTGCTCCCTTCTGGAAAAGGAGGAAGAGTGGGGGATCGCCAAGGGGTGAGAGCAGACCGCCGCAGTTAGCTACAATAGCGATGAAGAACAAGATGGTATGCACGCGGTATTTGCGCTGTTGGACAGTAGCTAAAAGCAAACGAATGAGCAACATAGCCGCTCCGGTGGTACCCATGAACGAGGCCAACACCCAGCCGATAGCCAAGATGATGGTGTTGGTCGTAGGGGTGGCTTTCAAGTCGCCTCGAATACAGATACCGCCAGTGGTCACGAACAGGGCCATCAACAGGAGGATAAACGGCACATAATCATACACCATTTGATGAATGAGGTTTTCAGAGAGTCCGTTTACGCACAACCAGATAGCAACGGGGATGCCGAGCAGTAGCGAAACGAGCAGTTTGTTACGATTTTCTTCCCACCACTCGCCTACTTTGGGCAGCAGAGGCAGCACAGCAATGCTGAGAAGCATGACAGCGAAAGGAATCAACAGCCATGCAGGAATGAGGGTTTCCATATTTTGGGTGTTTTGGTTAATTCTTAATCGAACGTGCACCAGTGCAAGTCTAAATCGAGTGTGCGCAAGTGCAATTCTTAATTGAGCGTGCGCCAGTGCAATTCTAAATTGAGCGTGCGCCAGTGCAAGCCTTAATCGAGTTTGCGCCAGTGCAATTCTTAATCGAGCGTGCGCCAGTGCGAGCCTTAATCGAGCTTGAGCACAGCAAGGAAGGCCTTTTGCGGTACTTCCACGTTGCCAATCTGCTTCATGCGTTTCTTGCCTCGCTTCTGCTTTTCGAGAAGCTTGCGCTTACGACTGACATCACCACCATAGCATTTGGCGAGCACGTCTTTGCGCACCTGCTTCACCGTTTCGCGAGCGATGATCTTCGCGCCGATGGCCGCTTGAATGGCTATATCAAACTGTTGCCTCGGCAGCAGTTCCTTGAGTTTCTCGCACATGCGTCTGCCGAAATCCACGGCATTGGCTCGGTGGGTGAGGGTAGAGAGGGCGTCCACCTGTTCGCCATTAAGCAGGATATCGAGCTTCACCAAATCCGACTCGCGGAAGCCGCTTGGGTGGTAGTCAAACGAGGCGTAGCCTTTGGAAATGGACTTGAGCTTGTCGTAGAAATCAATCACAATCTCGCCCAAGGGGAGGTCGAAATAAATCTCCACACGGTTGCCGGATATGTACTCTTGCTTGATGAGCTCGCCTCGTTTGTCGAGGCAGAGAGTCATGATAGGGCCGATGAAGTTCGTGGTGGTGATGATAGACGCACGAATATAGGGCTCTTCCACATGGTCAATGAGGGTAGGATCAGGCATGCCGGCAGGATTGTGCACCTCGGTCATCTTGCCGTCTTTGGTAAATACGCGATACGAAACGTTGGGCACGGTGGTAATCACGTCCATGTCAAACTCGCGGTCGAGTCGCTCCTGCACAATCTCCATGTGGAGCAAACCGAGGAATCCGCATCGGAAACCGAAACCGAGGGCAACCGAGCTTTCCGGGGTGAAGGTCAATGACGCATCGTTGAGTTGCAGTTTCTCGAGCGAACTGCGCAAATCCTCAAAATCTTCGGTCTCAATCGGATAGATACCGGCAAACACCATCGGCTTGACCTCTTCGAATCCGGAGATGGCTTCGGAGCAGGGACGCGCACATTGGGTGATGGTATCGCCCACCTTGACTTCGGTGCTGTTTTTGATACCGGAAATGATATATCCTACATTGCCCGCCGAAAGCGTCTTAGTGGGGATCATGTCGAGCTTGAGCACCCCAATCTCCTGCGCATCGTATTCTTTGCCCGTGTTCACGAACTTTACATGGTCGCCGGCCTTGATGGTGCCATTGACGATTTTGAAATAGGCGATGATGCCTCTGAAAGAATTGAAAACTGAGTCAAAAATGAGCGCCTGCAGGGGAGCATCCGGGTCGCCTTGTGGGGCAGGAATGCGCTCGATGATGGCTTCCAAAATGTCTTCCACGCCCATACCGGTCTTACCGCTGGCGCGGATAATCTCTTCGCGTTTGCATCCGAGCAGCTCTACGATTTCGTCTTCCACCATGTCGGGCATGGCCGAATCCATATCGCATTTGTTCATCACGGGGATGATCTCCAAATCGTGCTCCAGCGCCATGTAGAGGTTGGAGATGGTCTGCGCCTGCACGCCCTGCGAAGCATCCACAATCAGTATGGCGCCCTCGCAAGCCGCAATCGAACGCGACACCTCATACGAGAAGTCCACGTGCCCCGGTGTGTCGATAAGGTTGAGCGTGTAACCTTTGTATTGCATTTGAATAGCGTGACTCTTGATGGTGATGCCGCGCTCCTTCTCCAAATCCATATCGTCGAGCACCTGATTCTCCATCTGCCGAACATCCACCGTATTGGTGAACTCCAGCAGGCGGTCGGCTATCGTAGATTTACCGTGGTCAATATGAGCAATAATGCAAAAATTTCGTATCTTATCCATATAAATATCGTGTGTGTGCACGCACATGCGCAAAATCGACTGCAAAATTACGAAAAAATTTTGAATTATGCAAATCTGAATGCTATTTTTTGCAGAAAAATGTCAGAAAAATGGCTCCATCTATGTCATTTTGCCATAAAAATTTGGCAGATTCGATTTCTTTTCGTACCTTTGCATGATTAAAAGCACCATTTTCCCGTTTCATTAACCCCGCAAGATAGAAACCGAATGGGCTTCAGAAAAAAGGGTAATAATGCCCAAAAATATGTACGCTCCATGCGTTTTTGACATGTTGCCTTGAGGTAGCAAAAAGTTTAAACAATATTGTAAAAATCAGACATTTTGCTCGTTTTTGGGGCTTTTTTATTGAAAAAAGGAGAAAAAATAATGCATTTTTAAGTTTTTTAACAAAAAAATTTGGTAGATTCGTTTTCTTTTCGTATCTTTGCGCATTCATTTGATAAATAATCAAAATTCACTTAATAAAAATTTTACAAAATGAAAAAGTATTTCTTTATTGCTATGGCCGCAGTATTAGGCCTTGCAGTGGCTTCTTGCAAGCCGGAACCGGAAGTTAGTCCGCTTAAGATTGAGGTTTCTGACATTACGGGCGAAGGTGCTACCGTAACCGTAACATGCTCTACGACTGACTATTTCTATTGGGATGTAGCTCTCCCAGAAGATCTCGCAGCGTATGCTAATCCTTATGAGTATTGGGTAAATGAATCGATGATTACTGAGGAGTACTATAACGAGAATGCTGAGGCTTTCGCTCAGTATTATGGTATTAATTCTTACGATGAAATCAAGGCTATGTACCTTCTTACGACAGAAGATACCTATGACTATGAATTGGATTCCGAGACAGAGTATGTCGTTTATGCATTCCGCTTGAACGAGGACCTCACCCTCAAATCCACGCTGATTGATACCGTTCATTTCACCACGCTTGAAGGTCCTTCTGAGGAAGAGATTTACTATCAGCTCGAGCCGACTACTCCTTTAACGTTAGATATGACTGCAACGCAATCTGCTGCTTATGCTTACGGAAACTTCTATAACGAGACTGCTTCTAACTTTGGCGTAATGTTTGCTAATGCAGCTAATCAGATGCTCGTACTTGATATTTCAGCTGCTAACGGCTCAACGACCCTTCCGGCTGGTACCTATACTGTAGCTAATCCTACTGATCTTACTGCTATTGGTGCTGGTCAAATGCTCGCAGGTAACGCTATGTTGTATTCGCAGTATCAAGCAGGTACTTATGCAATCCTCAGCGATACGGAAGCCCTTTGGATTGTAAATGGCACCCTCAACGTACAGGTAGCTGACGGTGTTTATACCATCACCGGTAAGCTCACTTCGTACTATGGCTCTACCGTTAATGTTTCTTACACGGGCGCTATCGAATTCCAGCAGCCGCAGCAAGCTGCCAAGAAAGTGGCTAAGCCGATTCTTCCGCTTTCCGTTAAGGGCCACGTTTTCAACCGCAAATAATTCTTTTCGAGGGTTGACGGAATAAAACCCACCTTCGAATCATCCTTTAGACTGCTCGGCTTCGGCCGGGCAGTTTTTTTGTGCTGTAGGGCTGCCATTGGCTATAATTCAGCGTAGTAACATTGCCTTATTTGTTTGTTTTTACTATTCATTTTGCACATTTTTACCGTAATCTTATCCTACGTTCATAGTTCGTTCATCACACGTGCATCTAGCTTACATCTAGCTTACATCTAGCTTACGTTTACGTGCGCTGTAAGCTAGATGTAAGCTAGATGCGTTATGGATGCACGATAAATGAAGGGTAGAAATGGGGTAGGAGAGCGCAGATTGTGCGAGTTTTTTTTGGAAATATTTTGTCAATTCAAGAATTTTTCGTAATTTTGCACGTTTTTTGAAAACATGCAGTCAGCAAGGTTCATTGTTAACCGTACGACAATCTTCATTTCAGGAAATCAGCGGCATGAGCAAACGCAAAGGCAACCATATTACAGAAGCAATCCGGAAGCACCGTTTGGTGACTTTCGTGGTGTGCGCGTTGGTGTTGTTTGGCTTGGTGTCGCTTCCGCTGATGAACAAGGATGAGTTTCCGCAGTTCACGATTCGTCAGGGGGTAGTGGCAGCCGTCTATCCGGGGGCTACGGCTCAGGAAGTGGAGGCGGAGGTGACCAAGCCGCTGGAGCGTTACCTGTTTACGTTTCAAGAAATCAACAAACAGCGCACGTATTCGGTCACGCAAGACGGCATCGTGTATGTGTATGTGGATTTGGACGTGAAAGCCGACAAGGACGATGCTTGGGGCCGCATTCGGCATGGGCTCAATCTGTTTAAGCAAACCTCCCTGCCGGCAGGCTGTTTGGCGATTGTGGTGGTGGATGATTTCGGTTGCACCTCCTCCATTCTGATGGCTATCGAGTCGGCTTCCCGTTCGCCTCGCGAGCTCGAGCAGTATTCGCTTCAGATAGCCGACCGCCTGCGTTCCATCCCTGAACTGGGCAAGGTGCGCATCGAGGGGCAGCAGCAGGAAGAGGTGGCTGTAACGATTGATGCCGACAGGCTTTCGGCTATGGGCATTGATAAGAAAACCATTCTCACGCAACTCACTTTGCAGGGCTTCCGAACGATGGGTGGCGAAGTCAAAGAGCCGACCGGGACGCTCGGAAATGCGCTCGTGCAGGTGGCTATTCCTTACAGCTCTGAATACGAGATTGGGCAGCAGATTGTGTTTGCCGACCCCGCAAAAGAACAGGTAGTGCGGCTGTGCGATATTGCCAAAATAGAGCGGCGATATCAGCAGTCGGATAAGTATATTGAGCATTATGAAAACGGCCAACGCTCTTCGTGTCTGCTCATCAATGTGGAGATGATGCCGGGTAATAATATCGTCAGTTTTGGGAAAAAGGTGGATGCCATATTGGCTGAAGAACGTGCTCTCTTGCCGCCCGATGTGCAGTTTCATCGGATAACCGACCAACCCAAGGTTGTGGACCGCTCGGTGGTATCGTTTCTCCGAGATTTGGTTTTCTCGATAGTGGTGGTGATTATGGTGATGCTTGTGCTTTTCCCGCTCCGCACAGCGTTGGTTAGTTCTACGGGTGTGCCGGTCTGCACAGCTATCTGTATCGGACTGATGTATCTCACCGGCATTGAGCTCAATACGGTCACGCTGGCAGCACTGATTGTGGTGCTGGGCATGATTGTGGACGACTCTGTGATTGTGATTGACGGCTACACCGACTTGCTCGATCGCGGCTATAGTCGAGGCTATTCAGCGGTGCAGAGTACATCGGCTTTGTTCATCCCCATGTCGCTCGCTACTTGCTCGATTTCAGGAATGTTTTTCCCGATGACCAAGATTATCACGGGGCCGCTTGGCGATTTTGTGCAACTCTTTCCTTGGGCAGTCTGCTTTGCCCTCACCGCTTCGATTTTCTATGCTGTGTGGGTGATTCCTTATTTGAGTATCGCGTATATTCGCAGGCGAAGCAATAATGAGCTCACCCGCTTCGAGCGCATGCAGAATCGTTTCTTCGCATGGCTGCAAGCGCGGTATCAACGATTGTTGCAAACGTGCTTCCAACGGCCGTTGAGGGTGCTCGGGATGGCCCTTCTCCTGCTCTTGTTGGGGTTGTTTATTTTCTCCCACCTCAATATTCAGATGTTGCCAAAGGCCGAACGCGATTGTTTTGCTGTGGAGATTCACCTGGCTGAGGGCTGCAGCATTCAGGAGACGGCTGCTGTGGCTGATTCGATGGCGCGTATCCTGCAATCCGATAAGCGCGTGAAGAGTGTCACCTCGTTTGTAGGGCAGGCTTCCCCGCGTTTTCATGCTACCTACACCCCGCAGATGGCTGCTCCCAATTATGCGCAGTTCATCGTGAATACCCGTTCGGAAAAGGCTACATCTGCTATCCTCCGCGAGTATGGGCCGCGTTATGAGAACGCCTTCCCAAAAGCCTATGTGCGTTTCAAACAAATGGATTATCAACCGGTGCAAAACCCGCTTGAGGTGCATTTGCAGGGTCCGGATTTGGCGGCTCTTCAACCGTTGGCCGACTCGCTGAAAGCCTATATGGGCACGTTGCCGCAGCTGCAATGGGTGCACTCCAATTACGATGAATCGTCGCTTTCGCTTCAAGTGCGTTTGCGCCCCGATGAGGCCGACCGATTGGGCATTACGCAAGCCGCTCTCTCGCTCTATATCAACGCTGCACTCGGCGGACAGAAACTCACGCAAATTCACGAGGGCGACTATACCATCCCCGTGATGCTCTACACCGAAGGCGCGGATGCTATCACCCCTGCCGAGCTTGAAGATATGGTTGTACCAACGGCTTATCCCGGCGTGTGGGTGCCACTAAGGCAGGTGGCTGAAGTGGTGCCACAATGGCATCCGGCACGTATCACTCGGCGTAACAGCATTCCTACCATCACCGTGGGGGCTGACTTGCGCGGAAAAGCATCGCAACCGGAGTATCAGAAGAAGATAGCCGCTTATGTGGATAAGCATATCCGGCCGGCGTTGCCCGAAGGGGCTTCCATCTCGTATGGCGGACTCACCTCGGTTAATCAGCAGGTAATACCCCAATTGGTATGGTCCGTTTTGGCCGCTATCCTTGTGCTGTTTGTACTCGTAATCTGGCATTTCGGCAAAGTGAGTGTGGCGTTGTTAGCTATCTCTGCGTCTTTACTCTGCGTGTTTGGCGCATGTTTGGGACTTTACGTGTTTGGCTTGGATTTTTCCATCACAGCCCTCCTCGGACTGGTTTCGCTCATTGGTATTATTGTAAGAAACGCCATCATCATGTATGAGTATGCTGAGCAACTCAGAAAGGAAAAACTCTACTCTGCTCGTGATGCGGCTTATGAGGCGGGCTTAAGGCGAATGCGCCCCATTTTCCTTACTTCTGCCACTACCGCCCTCGGTGTAGTGCCTATGATCGTGGCGCATACCAGCCTCTGGATGCCGATGGGCGTTGTCATCTGCTTCGGCACGATTTTTACCCTACCGCTTGTGGTGACCGTTTTGCCGATTGCGTATTGGAAAATTTTTGAAAAACGATAATTATTCACTTTTTTAAACACAAAAAGGGCTGTTTCATGCAGAAAAAAGTGCATTTCGATAAAAAATTACTTTTTTATTTGGCCAATCCAAAAATATGTAGTAATTTTGTTGCACTTTTCAAAATCAACCCTTAAAATTATTATCATGCAATCTGTTGTAGTTCGATTTGTAGGTGATTCCGGCGACGGCATGCAGCTTACCGGTAACCTCTTTTCTTCTCTCTCTGCAATCCTTGGAGACGAGATCTCAACTTTCCCTGATTTTCCAGCTGAAATTCGCGCCCCACAAGGTACGTTGGGCGGTGTGAGCGGTTTCCAAGTGCATCTTGGTAAGGGCGTTTACACTCCGGGCGACAAGGCTGATGTGCTCGTTGCGATGAACGCAGCTGCGCTGAAAGTGAATGTGCACAACATCCACGACCATTCCATCATCATTTGCGACACCGATTCGTTTACGGCAAAGGATCTTGAAAAGGCGCTTTACAAGACAGACAACCCTTTCCAGGAGCTTGGTTTCCCCGAGACGGTGCAGATTGTGCCGGTAGCTCTCACTTCGCTCACGAAGGAGTCGCTCAAGGACTCGGGCATGGACCTCAAGGCGATTGTTCGTTCGAAGAACATGTTCGCCCTCGGTCTCGTATGCTGGCTTTTTGAACGTCCTATTGAGCATGCAATCTCGTTCTTGGAGGATAAGTTCAAGAAGAAACCCGCACTCATTGCTCCGAACGTAAAAGTGCTGACCGATGGTTACAACTACGGTCAAAACCTCGCTCTCTCTGTGAATCAGATTCGCGTAGAGGCTGCTCAGCAAACGGGCAACCCCGGCGCTCGTCATACGTCTATTGCCGGTAACAAAGCCACTGCTTGGGGCCTTATCGCTGCGGCTGAGCGCGCTGGTAAGCAACTCTTCCTCGGCTCCTATCCCATCACTCCGGCTACCGATATCCTCCACGAGCTCTCGCAACGCAAAGACTGCGGTGTGGTGACCGTGCAGGCTGAAGATGAGATTTCCGGCGTGTGCACCGCCCTTGGTGCTGCCTTCGCGGGCGACCTCGCTTGTACCTCCACCTCCGGCCCCGGACTCTCGCTCAAGAGCGAAGCCATCGGTTTGGCTGTAATGGCCGAGCTGCCGCTCGTGGTTATCGACGTGCAGCGTGGCGGTCCTTCTACCGGTCTGCCTACCAAGACCGAGCAAACGGACCTTCTGCAGGCTATCTATGGTCGCAATGGCGAGTGTCCTGCTGTCGTTATGGCTGCTTCTACACCCGCTAACTGCTTCGATTATGCGTTTATGGCTTCCAAGATTGCGCTTGAGAACATGACGCCCGTTATCCTCCTTACCGATACCTATCTCGCTAACGGTACCTCCATTTGGGAGATTCCGTCAATCAACAGCCTCCCGGAGATTCATCCGCATGTGGCGCCTGCTGAACTCGCTGGCAACTTCAATCCCGCCCTCCGCGATGCCGACAATATCCGCTATTGGGCATATCCCGGTATGGAAGGATTCAACCACCGCAATATTGGTTTGGAGCGTGATGCGCAGAAGGGCACCATCTCTACCGACCCCAAGAACCATGAAGTGATGCAGGCTACCCGTGCAGCGAAGGTGAAGCAGGTTGAAAATAAAATTCCGTATCTCAACGTTTGGCAACCTGAGACTGTTACTGACAACGAGACTCTCCTCGTAGGCTGGGGCTCTACTGAAGGTCATCTCCGTGCTGCAGCTACCGAGCTCCAATGCTCGCTCGCACATTTTAACTTCATTAACCCTCTCCCGCGTAATACACGTGACGTACTTGCGCGCTACAAGAAGATTATTGTGTGCGAAATCAATAGCGGACAATTCGCTACTTATCTGCGTTCGCAATTCCCCGATATCCCGGTTCTTCAGTGCAACGCACAACAGGGGCAACCCTTCCAAGTTTCTCAAATCGTTGAATTCGCTAAAAATCACTAATTATGGAAGCTGCAGAATTTAAATCTGATCAATACGTTCGTTTTTGCCCGGGTTGCGGCGACCATGCTATCGCAGCTGCCCTTCAGAAAGCTATGGCAGAGATTGGTATCCCACCTCATCAGGTTGCCGTTATTTCCGGTATCGGTTGCTCCAGTCGTATGCCACACTATCTTACGCCTTATGGTTTTAATACTATACATGGCCGTGGTGCCGCTATCGCTACTGGCGTGAAGACCGCTCATCCGGAGATTACTGTTTGGCAGATGACCGGTGATGGTGACTGCCTCGCTATCGGTGGTAACCATTTCATTCATTCGCTTCGCCGAAATGTGGACCTGAATATCTGCTTGTTTAACAACCGTATCTACGGTTTGACCAAGGGCCAATATTCGCCTACTTCGCCTAAGGGATTCGTTTCCAAATCCTCTCCGTTCGGCACGGTTGAACGTCCGTTTATCCCTGCTGAACTTTGCTTCGGTGCTCGCGGCACGTTCTTCGCTCGTACGCTCGACGTGGATATGCCTACTACGGTGCGCTGCATGGTGGAAGCCAACAACCACAAGGGCGCTTCGCTGATTGAATGCCTCGTGAACTGCGTGATTTTCAACAACGGCACCCATAATTACATTGCTGATCGCGCAGAACGCGCAGCTCGCACCATCGTGCTCAAGCATGGCGAGAAGATGATTTTCGGCAAGGACAACGAGAAGGGTCTTGCACTCGATTACTCGACCGTCATCCCGCACCTTATCGTTGTGCCGGCTGACGATGAGCGCGTGCTCGTTCATGATGCTACTACTGCTGACCCTACGCTCCATCGTATGCTCGCACTTATGGGCCAGCCCGATACCGTGGAGGCTAAGGCAGAGATGGAAACCAATGGTTCCGAGCTCCCAATTGCTCTTGGCGTCATCCGCAATGTAGTTGCCGACACGTATGATCAGGCCGTACATCGCCAGATTAACGACATTCAAGCTACTGCCAAGGTGCATTGCTTCGATGATCTCACCAAGACTCTCGAAACTTGGTAATCTGCGGTCTGTCGTTTGAAAATCTGCGCTATTGGCGCTCTTTCGCGCGGTTTTCGGCCGTAATAACGCATTTTTTTGCACTTTTTTCTGAAAATATTTGGTCAATTCAGAAATTTATAGTAATTTTGCAGCCGCTTTCGTTATGAAGGCGGCTGTAATTATCAATAGGCCCAAGCAAGTTGGTTGTGTGCAACTTGTGCGGAGTTCTTTTTAGCGAAAAGGCTTGCTCATCTATTGATCGTGGCAGTGTAACTAACGTCTATGCCCAGATGGCGGAATCGGTAGACGCGCTGGTCTCAAACACCAGTGGAGCAATCCGTGCCGGTTCGACCCCGGCTCTGGGTACATTTATTCACCAAAGGTCATGCTCGAGACTTAAACACGGGCTATCACCCTGAGCGCAGTAATTCTGCGGTGGGATACAAGAAAGCGAGGTGTAAACGCATGATTATCGTACAAGTTAAAGAAGGCGAAAATATCGAACGCGCGTTGAAGAAATTTAAGCGTAAATTTGAGAAGACTGGTGCTACGAAGGAGCTCCGTCGTCGTCAGCAATTCATCGCCCCCAGCGAGAAGAAGCGCTTGAAAATGGAGCACGCTATTTACGTGCAGGCTCTCCACGCTAAGGAGGAAATGTAATTTTCGTCCAAATACAGAAGGCTACTCATCCTCCGATGGGTGGCCTTCTTTGGTCTTTTTCACTCCTCTGTGGCCCTCTCTTCGGGCTTTACTCACTTCTGGTTAAGGCCCTTTCTTTGGTCTTTTTCACTCCTCTATGGTCTTCTCTTCGGGCTTTACTCACTTCTGGTTAAGGCCCTTTCTTTGGTCTTTTTCACT
>CAMGMU010000069.1 GCA_946059305.1 uncultured Bacteroidales bacterium
CGGTTGAGTATTTGCCACAAACTCTACTTTTGATAAGATTTAAGTTTTGATAATGGTCGAAGTCGGTGTTGTTCATCAGCCATACGAACCGCTTATTGAGCTGCTCGAGATTGGTAAAAGATTGTCCATCAGCGCCCCTGCAGTTATAAGTAGGAAGCCGGATATCAGCCGCCTCACCCGTAAGGTGCTGACTGCGAGGGGCTCCCCTGAGGGCTTGATTGAGCGCAGGTGAACGATATCCGCTACTGATAATAATGGGTTGTCTTACATACGTCCGAAGGGGTTCAAGCACTTGCTCGCAGAGATTGCGGAGGTTGGCGATAATGTCCTTATGAGTAGGATAAAAAGGGTCGAGCTCATTGCAAATACCTAACCGTTCGGCCGTAGTGGAACGGGTAAATTCGGAGAGCAAAAAATGCTCAGATAACTGCATATCAGTCATATAGATAGGAGAATAAATCTGTTTAATTGGGCAATCTTTAGCCCTATTTATAGTTGGAGAGCAAAGAAGGGATGGGAGTAACGTAGTCTTCGATGGTGAGGGTGATTTGTTGTCCTCTTTGTGCGGCCTTACGGATGCGTTCGAAGATGCCATTGAAAGCGTCTTTGGAATGTTTGAGGCTTCCGTGACAGATATAGGTTCCCAGGATGATGCTACCGTCTTCGCGTGTACAGACGCCATTGCCGGGCTTGAGCATATGGCATACCTGCGGCAGTTTGGTGTTGTGATTGACGCAAGGGAGTTTCTTACACGTAATGCAAGCATCGTAAGAATAAGGGCTAATGCCGGAAGTATAAGGGCTCTTATTTTGGGGTACGATAACGGGCATTCTGCGAGCGTACTGATGGCAGTGAAGGATTGCGATAGGATAAACGCCCGGAGGTAATGCAGTAGTGGGGTTTTCTGCGGTATCGCAGATGGCAACACCTTCGATATAGAGCTTTCCACTAATAGCCTGTGGCGAGAACGATTTGCGATATAATATAAGATTCATTATCAAAAAACGTTGAAGGTGGGTTCTAAAAATTCCCACTTAAGAAAAACGATACATTATTGTGGGTAAAAAAACGCATTATTTGTCATCTTTTGGTTTCTTTTCGGCCCAAATCGTAAGTAAAATCAGTCACGTAGCTCGCTACGCTCCCTCTTTTACTTCCAATTTTTCCTCGAAAATAAATCCAAAATCTAACAAAGCTAATTTTTAGAACCCACCTAAAAATAAAAAACACGTGGGGTAACCGGGGTAACCGAGGTAACCGGTCATTTTTTGAGTTTGACGAAGGTGTCGCCATTCTTCTCGATGAGGTTATTATCGGTCCATCGAAAAATGATGCTCTTGAGGGCAGAGGTGACGCCCTGGCTTCGGGCGGCACGCTGGAGGTCGGAGAGGGTGAAGACGTCGTTCATAGCCTCGAAGAGCGATGGATAGCGACGAGCCTTGGGGGCTTCGTAGATTTGTGCCTGCTCGTTTACCTTGGTCGAATAACGGCCGAGGAGAGTGGCGAGGAGGCTATCTGCCACCCAGAGTGCGAACTCGATGGTGTAATCCTTCTGCTCTTGCGTGAGTCGCTGGCCCCAGAGGAAGGATGCCACCATTCCCGCACGAAAGGCAATCTGTGCGGCTCTACGCATGAACTGGTCGCGTGCATGATCTTCGTCGCGTACGGCAAGGAGTTGCTGTCGGGCAATCCACTCGCTGATGCCCTGGTTGAGCCAGTCGAGTTTGAGGTGATGATCAGGCAAAACGTTGCCGTCGGCATCCTGACAAACAGACATAAGGGCATTGACGCGTTCTTCAATCACGTTCATCTGCCGTACGGTGAAGGGCTTTCGCAGAGGCATGGGTTTACCAAACTGCGAGGGCAGTTCCACCATGATGCAGCGGGTGATGAGTCCGTCTTCCACATCGGGATAAGCTCGCGCAATAGCTCCCGGAGTGCCGAGGGTGAGGAGGTTATAACGCATACGGCAAGTGGCTGAAAATGAGGCATCGCTCTTATAATCTTGACCATAACGTCCGCCTTCTCCATCCTGAGCCACACGGTAGATGTCGCTCTTCTGCGCCCATGCTCCCGACTTATTGGAGTTGGTGAGAGTGTCGGCTTCGGCCGAAACGCTGATGAGATGAAGCCCGCGAGCCTGCACCATTCGCTTGAGTAGCTGAGCCACCGACACCTTGGCTGGAATGTCGCGCACGATGGGTTGTGGCTCCTCGATCTGCTTCTTCTGGTTCTTATTGAGCTTCGAGAGTCGCAGGTACTCCTGTTCCTGCTCGCGTCCTTCGTCATCCTTGGCGCGCACACGAGCCAGACAGATGTCGGGCACACGGAGCAACGAGCCCTTGCCGCTGGCTGCCGGAGCGATGATGTTGACGATGAACGAAGGTGCCTGCATCTCGCCATCGAGGTAACGGGCGCGCAACTTGCTGCCGAGGAAGCCGCATACGGGCAGGCAAGCAAAAGCGGTGGCTGCCTTGAAGTCGTCGGGTGCGGTGGCTACGAACTCGCGAATGAGCGGTGGCAGATGCGACTCCTTCGGAATGGGGAAGGTGGGGTTGGAAACGAGCGAAGCGTCATCGGTTGAAGGCTGGCTGCCCGATTCGGAGTCGATGCCAAGGTCGCGCAAGGTCTTGTAGAGCACGTAAGGCAGACGTTCGGTGCGAGCCGACTTGCAGGCTGACTCACAGCACGCGCGCACTTCTTGTTCGCTGAGACCGAAACGAGGGCAGACCTGAAAGAGACGTTCGGGCTGTCGGTCGGTGATGTTGGCCAGCAGACGGCAGATGAGATACAGGCGGTTGTTGCGTTCGCCTTCGTAGGGCTGTCCGCCTGTGCGCTCGATGAGCTGGTTGACGATGTCAGCATAAGGCACGCCACGGAAAGAGAGGTTTTGGGCGGTAAGCGGTGAGCTGTGAGCAGAGAGCTCTGAGCTCGGAGCTTTGAGCGGTGTGCTGAGGGCTGATTCTGCTTGCGGGAGGGCATCGGCCGTGTCGGTGAAAATGAGAGGATTGTAATGATAGAAATAGCTCTCGGGCACGAGGAAAGAGAGTCGGGCGAAGTCGCGGGTTACGGCATCGTGTTCTACACCAATCTCCTTGGCGAGCCACGCCTGATTATCGCTGATAGAGCTGAACTCCGGCCGGCAGAGCGCTACGATGCGCAAGCCGCGAGTGGAGGGGGTCTTATGAACGATATAGATGCCTAATTCGCTCAATCGGTGCTTAAACGACTCAAAGAGCGCTTCGGGTGAGTCTATATGGTCAATATCCAAGGCAAAGAGCCCCGAGGGTTGGGCGTGAGCATTGGAGCGTTTCTTGCCGCCAAAAGCAGCTTGCCAACAGGCAGCCGGCAGGTTGCGCTTGCGGTCGAGATTGCCCTTGGCTATCTCATCGGCCAGGGCCTGAAGGCGCGGTTGACGAATGAGATGCTCGAAGATTTCCCGGCTCAGCAGAACCGGACGATGCCTACAGGTAGGACAATAATCGAATAGCATAATACGTGTTTAGAAAGTGGATAAAAGAGGTCTTATGGCAGCCATTAGAGTTGGCAGTAGCGGGTCAGATTGATCTGAGGATAGAAGGAGCCGTTGTTCTCGCGGGCGCTGAAACCGAGGTCGCCTACTATCCAAGTACCTTCTGCCAGGTTGAACTTGTCGGCACGATCGCCAAGCAGGTCTATCACGTAGTCTTGGTCCACTGCATGGGTTCCATAGTCGCTGGAGCGGCACTCTTTAGAGGTGAGAACAATGGTAAGCTTCGTCAGCGACTCGCCTTTGGAGCTTTGAATGGTGGCTTTCTCGCACACTTTTTTGATAAAGAAAATCATAATCGTAAGGGGTATAAAAGGTATAAGGTGGGTTCTAAAAATTAGCTTTGTTACCCACAATAATGAATGGTTTTCGT
Organism: uncultured Bacteroidales bacterium; assembly: GCA_946059305.1. GTDB lineage: Bacteria > Bacteroidota > Bacteroidia > Bacteroidales > Paludibacteraceae > Colicola. The sequence goes on from CAMGMU010000069.1 coordinate 3,903, forward strand.
GAGTGGGAATTTTTTAGAACCCACCATAACATCGGTAACTTACTGTACTGCCTGGATATGCTCAAAGGCCTGCTTAATATCCTTGCGAACGCCTTCAGAGAAGGTCTTGAAGTTGAGCTTGTCGTTGCAGGTCACGGGCTTCATATTGAAGGAGTACCGGCCATCTTTCTTGCGGGTGAGGGAGAGATACGGGCCATCGAAGAGGATGGGGTTACGTTGCTCGCAACGGCAGCGACGGGCGCTTTCTTCAAAGAGGAACTGGCCTTCGGGATTGCGGCTGATGATGCCAATAGGACAACTGTCGGTCGTGATTGACTCGGTTTGCTGGAGTACCACGTTGAGCGTGGCGTTAGAATAAGTAGTCTTTTTCATACTGTCTTTGATTTTAGAAACGTGAGATGATGTGGGTAAAAATGGTCTCAGCCAAGGAGCACGACCAATCGCGAGGGTCTGGATAGATGCCGGTGATCAGGAAGTCCATAAGGGCTTCGCTCACCTCTATCTGAAGGGGGTTCTTCAAATGGCGAAACGTGTGAGCTACGATGCTTTTTTGCTCGTCCAGAAGATGCTCCCAGAGCTCTGCTTGCACGTTGCGATAAGCAGTGGATGCGGGTTGTTGTTTCATTGTGTTGTAGAAATTAAATAATGTTCGCGTGACGCTCAAGTGCGGGTATGCATGTGAGGAGAATTGCGCGCGGGAGGATCCTTTTCTCGTCCGGCTGGCATGTCCGTCTTTCGAATCACGATGCAAAATTACGTGAACCGTACTCCCATGCAAGGAACGGCCCAATAAACCGACACAAAAATTTCGGGACATGCCCGAGAACGCAATGAACCAAAGGGCTGAAGCGCTGAAAAATTTTTTTCAGATTAACTGCATGTCCCCGAATGAACCGAGTTTTCTTCCCTTCGGTTCATCTTTGGGTACCCGCCATCCTTCGCAAATTTTTTTGCTCCCCCTCTTGCACAATTCAAAAATTCTTCGTACCTTTGCAGGCGAAATCGTGTGCGCATACTTGCGCACGAATAACCCAATTACGTTTAACCATTCCAGAAACGACCAAAAATGGAAAGAATTCATGACATCAAACAGTTTGAGGAACTGATCTGCGCTACCGTAGATGAATACCTCCAGGAAAAAGACTGCTACAAACAACCTGTTCTCGCAATATGGCGAGAGTTTCAAGATGGCTATGTTGGGCACCAAGTAATCATCGATGAGCCGAGCAACCTGCCGCTCTCTGACGACATGGAGCAGTATGAGTTGGATGAGCTTATCACTCAAACCGATGCCGCTCCCGAACCGAATTTGGATAGGATATCGGAAATAGCCAACGAGTGGATTTTCCCTGATTGATGCTTCGCGCACATCCAGAAACGACCAACCACACATAATCGCGCAACCCTTCGGCAACATCAGTCCCCGCAGGTGAATTGGGCTTTGGTCGGCCTCTGGCACCTCGGGGCGTTGCCTTTATTTTTGAAAGAGAAAAATCGTAATTTAGTTGAATGTTAAATGGCAAAAAAATCTAAATATCAACCATTAGAATTGGATTTGTTTCAAGTCTTAGAACAATATCCGGAAGAGATTGTAAAAAACAAACGTCAGCGAGCTAACATCAATGAACTTGATGCAACAAAACATGTTCTTATTTGTAATGTCAAAAAGGATAATGTGGAAAGATTTATTGATGGAAGTGCAAAAATATATTATACAGGCAAAAAATTCCCTTCAACAGTTGCGCTTAATAAGTTGTACTATTTTGTGCCTTACATTGGCACAAAATGCGGGTTAGGTTATACAGGTATCCGTGATTTATATTTGATTAAAGTGGCTCGTGTTGGTTCCCGAAGAGAAGGCGAGATAGATAATGACCCTAATGATTTACGCATTGTATTTGAAATAGAATTTGTTAAACATTTATACGAACATTATGAACCACATAAACTTCTAATCTGGGAAACTTTTACGGACACAACTATTGGCAAATTAGCCAACATAATCGATGAGGAAGATCAAAAGCCAGACCTCTTGAATAGATTAACATATGTTAGTTTATTTAGCAGTGCTGGTGTGGGATGTTATGGATTCAAACAAAATCATTTTGAATGTGTGGCAACAAATGAATTGTTGCCCGAAAGGTTGGAAATCCAGCGTGCAAACAATAAGTGTCGATATGATTCGGGGTATATTGCTGGTGATATTACAAAAGTAGATACCCGTCAAAGGTTGTACGATGAAATAGAACGTTGGCATAACGAGCAACGAATGCAACAATTAGATGTGCTTTTTGCGACTCCTCCTTGCCAAGGAATGTCAACAGCTAACTACAAAAAAACGGATGACGAACAAGTCCGCAACTCACTTGTGGTACAAGCCATATCTATTATTCAACATATCCATCCGAAAATCTTTGTTTTTGAAAATGTTCGTGCCTTTATGAAAACTATGTGCACGGATATTTCGGGAGAAGATATTACTATTGAAGAGAGTATTAAACGCAACCTTGCAGAACACTACAATATTGAATATAAGATTATCAATTTCAAAGATTATGGCGTGCCATCAAGTCGTCCTCGAACCATCGTTATAGGTACAAGCAAGGAATTGCGGAATGTCGCACCATTCAATTTATTTCCTCTACGTAGAGAAGAAATAACTTTGCGAGAGGCTATCGGATATTTGCCTCACCTCGATTTTGGAGCAAGAGACGATAATGACTTTTTACATTTTGCGAGACCTTTCCCCGAATACCAAAGAGAGTGGATTCATAATTTAACGGAAGGAGAAACTGCATTTGATAATCCAGTTGAAACTCAACCATACAAGTTAGATGCAAAAGGTAATCGTGTGCCTCTTAAGGGTGCATACATGGGCAATAAATACCGCCGCTTATTTTGGGATAAGCCTTGTGCATGTATTGCCACCCGCAATGACCAACTTGCAAGTCAAGATACTATTCATCCTACTGATGATCGTGTTTTAAGTATTCGTGAGTTAATGAAACTTATGACTATTCCAGATAGTTTTAAGTGGACATCTTATGATAGTCTTATTACTCCCGAAAACGCTGAAGGCTATTTGAGCGATAACGAGTTGAATATACGACGTTGTATTGGTGAAGCAGTTCCAACGCTTATTGTAGCAGACATAGCCGATAACATTCGTACTATGTTAGATTACGAGCTTTTCGTCAATAACTTTGACGAAAGTAGAATAAATGAATACCAACAGGATGAACGCTACTTAAAAAACTTTTATATTGCTACTTTTCTAAAAGAACAGCTAATAGAAAATGCTAAGGATAGTGGCTCATTTTACACTCCTCAATGTGTAGTGTATGATGCAATCAAATATATAAATATTGAGAAAGAGCGTATCCGTATATTAGAACCTGCAGTTGGGTTGGGAGCATTTCTTCCACAGGTGGCATCTAAGTTTTCTGACAAGGAACAAGTTGATATAGATGTTGTTGAGTTAGATGAGCACACTCTCGATAACTTACAAGAATGTCTTACAAAGATAAAATTAGGTTCTAATGTGAAGATTCATTTCTATCAACATGATTTTTTAACAATTCAAACTAATGAGCGATATGATTTAGTTGTTACTAATCCGCCATATGGCAAGGCTTCCAAAAAATATCAAAATGTAACGAAAAACTCAAAAATAAAAAATCTTTTCGCATTATTTTTAGTCAAGTTACACGACCTCGCAGAAGAAATTGCTTGTGTAATACCCAAAAACTTTTTTATGGCTGACGAATTTTTCTCAATACGTAAGTTGTATGAAGATTTTGGCATTACCAATATCTCAGATTTCGGAGTGAAATTTTTCAAAAAGGTCTTTGTTGAAATAGTTTCAATTCATTTCTCAAAGTCTTACACTGGAGAGACTGTCATTAAGGACTATATAAATAATCGCACAATCATACAGCCTAATAATTATATCTACCACGATAGAGTATGGCTCCCGTACAGAAATGCATTTTTCGATGAATACATACAATCTTTAGAATTAGATGTTTTTGATTGTTTTCGCGATAGACAGATTACAAATTCTAATGTGAAGACATATGGGAAAATTCGAGTGCTTAAATCGAAAAATATACTTGACGATGGGCAAATCGTATCAATCAATGGATATGATAAGTACATAGACAATATTTCAACGCTTGCTGTTAGTAAGTATTTAAACACCAACGCTCTCCTTATGGTTAGTTTTACCTATAATATAAGAGCCACCAGGTTGCCTAATTATACCATTCCTAATGGTAGTATCGCGATACTATCTCCCAAGCGAGAAATACATCTGACTAATGAAGATTTGCAGTTGTATGCCACTACAAAATTTCGTGAGTATTATGCAATAATAAAAAGTTACTCCAAATTTACATTAAATATTGATGATTGCGCTTGCTACTATATAGGCATAAAAAATAAATAAGATATGTTTAATGAAAGAATTGTGAATATGCTGGTGTCAAAACTCAGTAACTTGACACTGACAACAACGAAAGGAAAATTTTTAGCGGATAAATCCTATGGGTTTGATACGCTCTTTCTTGGAGCAAGATTTGTTAATCGGTTCCGTTTTGGAGAGTTCTTCTATAAAGAAGACTATCGCGAGAAAGCTAATGAATACTACAAAGATTTATTTTGCCTTCGCGATGCTGCTCAAGTGCCAAACTATCTTACCGAAACACTTGCTCTTTTAGTTTTCGCGGGTGTTCTTGATTTAGAAAAACGAGGAAAATATAAAATTGTTGATGAAGATCTGCTTGATTTCATCAGTTCAAGTTTTGAGCACGCCTATATTTTCGAATATATGCTTTGTTACTGCGTATTCAAACATGATGGTCTCTGGAATATATATCAGCAATTTTGTAACGCTAAAACGCTCAAAGCAAAACAACAACTATATCTAAAATATCGTGATATCTATACACAAAAAGATTCGCGCATTCGTAATCCGGAGAGGGAGTGGGCAAACTTTACCCCAAAATATCCTATGGTTATACTAAATTATGCTAATAAGCAAAATATGATAACCCGTACTTTGAGAGTTAAACCCAATCTTGTCGTACGTACAGATATTGCCCTTAACGTAAGGGGGACGCGAGCAAATGCTAATTTACCCAAGAAGAATGCATATTTGGAAGATTTCTCTGACTCGTATGTGTTAGAGACATTACGACCATATTTAGTTACTAAAGACGAACGCCCCAAACAAATCACTTATTCAGACTCTTTCTCTATAGACGTAGCCGACACTAAATTAGACATGCTTGATACCGACAATGCCACTATTGAAAGCAAGCGCAAAATGCAGGAAAGCAAATACAAGCAAACAAATGGTGGTATGAAAGTGCGCACTGTGCAAGGAGAGTTTCGCAGTGGCTTACTAAGGACGTTGCCGCACAAGTGCCCAATTTGTGGATTTACTTATGAAGGCTTCCTCATCGCAAGCCACATAAAGCCCTATGCAAAGTGTGAAGATACTTACGATGCGATGAATCCACAAAACGGATTACTTATGTGTCCTATATGCGATAAACTCTTTGAATCAGCCAACTTTATGACTGTTGATTATAAAGATGGTCGTGTTATATACATAGACGATATAGAACACGAAAAAGATTTCCAATATCTACACAACAGAACAATTGGCATCAATTATATAGATTGTGAACGTAAGCACTATCTGCGTTGGCACAATGAAGAGTTTCATCGCAAACATGGACAATAAATCCCTTATAACCCTTTATTACCGGAAAACCAATCTTCTGCTCATATAGAAGGAATATATACTCATATAACACAACTATAATCAAACATTATGGAATACGGAATTGTATATCTCTTAACAAACCCGGTCATGCCCGGTCTCGTAAAAATTGGCATGACCACTCGCGAAGATATGGATGCGCGATTGAGAGAACTGTATAGCACGGGAGTGCCTGTGCCGTTTGAGTGTCAATTTGCTTGTAGAGTAAAGAAATCTGACTGTGTAAAAATTGAGAAAGCACTACACACTGCTTTTGGTCCGCAACGCATAAATGTCAATCGAGAGTTCTTTCGCATTCAAGTGGATCAAGCTAAAGCCATTCTTGAACTTTTCCACCATGAGGACGTTACGGAAGAGGTTACGGATGAGATAGAAAACGACTTGACCGATGATGACAAAGCAGCAACGGCAAAGGCAAAAGTTCGTCGCCCTTCATTGAACTTCTATGAGATGGGTATGCAGAAAGGCGATGTGTTACTTTGGAAGGAAGACCCAAGTATTTACGTCGTAGTGAATTCTGAGCGGAGAGTATTATATCAAGGCGAAGAGTTTTTTATAAGTGCCTTGTCTGCCAAACTCAAAGGCTATAACACAAAACATATAGCCCCAGGAAAATATTGGACTTACAACGATCGTACGCTCGACGAAATTTATGATGAAACGTATCCTTTTGAAGAATAGTGAATTATGACAAACAATGAACGCACAGATATACTAAGAAATGGTTAAACCCCGCTCGCATCCCGCTATTCACCTTACTATAAAAATCACGCCACAAATACGATAAAAAACACTAAAATATATGACCGAAGAATTACAAATACCAGAACTGGACGAAGGAGTAGTGTACTCGGAACTGAGGCTGCTGCTCGACAATGTGTGCAATATGTTCGGCAGCTATATGCGCATGTCCTCGCGAAAGGGAAGCCAATACCTACTGAGAGCTTTCACTATCGAGCTCGCTATGGTCACACTCAAACTCAAAGCACTACACAAGCGCTGGCAGATCTTCCTACCCTTTCGGGAAGTGATTGACGTCAACTTCGCTTCCTATGAGAGCATCGCCCACCATTGGCTCAAAATGTTTGACGTGCAAGAGGACAACAACGATGACGATGATTACTTCTTCGACATCCTGCCCCTTACCAACGGATATTTACTCGACCTGTTCGATTATGAGATTGAACCCATCAAGACCGGAATGAAACCCGATGAGCTGAGTACGGCCGTGGAAAACTACTGCAAGACCATCGATAAGTACCTCAGGAAAACGGCATTGGACAACTGGGAAGAAAAGGTTTTCTCGCGGCTCGAACCTGACGTACAAGCACTCGTTACTGACGATGAAGTAAACGACCGGAAAGACACTACCATTGCTGTCATCAAGGCCTATGCAGAAGCACTGCACAACATCGAAGAACTCTTCACCAGCGACCTCAAAGAAGAGCAGTTCATCATCTTAGCCAACCGACTCATCTATCGCGACTGCAAAAAAGCCGTGAAGGAAGCGAAAGACCAAGTCAAAAAAGAACACAATGCATGGCCTAAGAAATTCGAAAAAGACCGGGCTATTGCCAAGAAAGAGCAAATCAAAATGCTTCTCCTCAAAAATGCGCATGGCGATGACCTCAAGGAATATATCGACCTCGACTACCCCGAGCTCCTCGAAGATGCATGCTTTGGGCAGTACCTCTTCCGAGACCGACATAAACTGACGCACGACGACGTGGCACTCATGGTACACTACTGCACCATGATCGAGGAACTCAATAATTACATTGACCCCAACCGCTCTATTAAGAAGCGAAAGGAACAAGCATTAGGACGAGAACTCGATCCGCAAGAGAAGAATATCGTTAAGACGCTCCTGAAGTTTGCCGACAAGGCCGAATGGCGAAATGGAGCCACCGCTGACTCTATCAAACTCGGCATCAAGCGTATGCTCGGTGTGGGCTACCAGCTCGACCCCATCATGCAGCCCTACAGCGATGCCCTTTGGAAACTGCTCAAGGGCCGACGAAACAAGACCGACGAAGAGAGTCTCATGCTCACATGGTTTAATATCGTTGGATACTGCTTGCGCAAAGGACTACTATCGGGAGGCAGTCCCGCTCTCGCCAAGACCTTCTATCCAAAATGCCAAGAAGACGATTACAAAGCCATCATCAAAGGCAAGAATGGCGAAAACGCTACCTTCAAAGCACTCGAACCGCTACTCGATAAATACATAAAATAAGGTGGGTTCTAAAAATTAGCTTTGTTAGATTTTGGATTTATTTTCGAGGAAA
>CAMGMU010000070.1 GCA_946059305.1 uncultured Bacteroidales bacterium
TACACATGCTCATTCCACCTAACTGTAAACTGTAAGAACTGTAAGATTCAAGACATTTGCGTTATTTGCGTAACGTAACGCGATGTTACGCAAAAAAAATAGTAGTCAAAACATTCAGCGTACTACTATCGTATTACCATCGTATTACCATCGTATTACCATCGCACACAAATGCTTGTGTAATACAAGCGATTTGCTTTGTAGGTGTTAACAGTTACCTCGTAACGTTCAAAATTTCCACTTTACAGGGCCTCTAAGAAAAGGGTTAAAAAGCAGTACCTTTGCACTCACATTCGTCAGCGATGGACACACAAACGCGATGAGGAGCGATGAGGACTCATTGAGGAGGCATTGAGGACTCTTTGAGGAGGCTTCGGGCTCTATTGGGAAGTACAAAGCATCGCTATAATAGTACTCAATTTTCGTATGTAGGTAATGTTGATAAGATTTCCTTATTGTATGAGGCTACAATGGTTGATGGAAACTTACGATTTGGGCCGAAAAGAAACCAAAAGATGACAAATAATGCATTTTTTTATTACCTACAATAATGAATAGTTTTCTTAAGTGGGAATTTTTAGAACCCACCTATAAACAACAAACCGATTGGAAAGGTTAAATACGCGCTAATTTAATTCCGCCAACGGGTTAATGATTAATTGTGGGTAAACGTATTAAAGCGAATATGCGAACCCACCAATTATTTTTTTAGAAAATTGATACGATTTTGTCTGAAAATGATTCTTAGGAAATGTTTTATGCAATTGAGGTGCATAATTCTTGAATTATTGTGATAAATTATGCAATTATGCAGTAAAAATTACAAAAAGATATTTTTTTTAATAAAATTCTGTCAAAATGTTTGCGCGAATAAGAATTTTTTTATAATTTTGCACCGAAAATGCCTCATTGTTGCTCTTTTGTGCAGTTTTGAGGCTCGCGTTCCGATTGTCTGCCCCCCCCATAAAACAAGGTGAGGCAACCGCGTGTAACGCCAATTTATATGACGTACACGCGTACAATGCGCGATATGCTGACGCCATAGAACTAATGCCAAGAAACATCGTATAGCCGGGCCTCTTTATGCCGATTCCTTGCTCGGAATATACAAAAACGTATTAATTAATAAACACAAATAACAATTCACTTATGAAAAAGCTTTTTACATTGCTCGCATTCTGTACCGTAGCATTATTTGCTATGGCAGACAAGCAGGTTAACGGCGTTGTAGTGGATGAGAGCGGTGAGCCAGTGGTTGGTGCTACCGTTCAAGTTCCCGGTACTGACAAGGGTACAATTACTGACTACGATGGCCTCTTTACGATTTCCGTCCCGGATAATCAAAAAACGATTATCGTTACCTACATTGGTAAGAAGCCTGAAGAAGTGCCCGTTAAGGCGAATGTTCGCGTTGTGCTCCATGAGAACACAGAGGTGCTTCAAGATGTGGTGGTTACCGGTTACGGTAATGTATCCAAAGGCTCGTATGTAGGTAGTGCCACTGCGGTCGATTCGGAGACCATCGAGAAGAAGAGTCCGTCGGAAATTTCTAAGGCGCTGGCAGGTGAGGTGGCTGGTGTACAGGTTGTTACGACCTCTGGTCAGCCAGGTACCAACGCTTCTATTCGTGTTCGTGGTATCGGTTCGATTTATTCCAGTACAAATCCGCTTTACGTAGTGGATGGTATTCCGTATGATGGTGATATCTCTGCTATTGACCCAGGTGACATCGCTTCTACGACCATTCTTAAAGACGCAACCGCTACTTCGCTTTATGGTTCGCGTGGTGCTAACGGCGTCATCCTCATTACTACGAAGAAGGGTACCTCGGGTGAAGAGGGAAAGATTGATATTGACGTGAAGTATGGTGCAAACATGCGTTTGCTCCCGCTCTACGATGTAGTTACCGATCCGAGAGAATACCTTGAAATGGGTTGGATGGGTATTTACAACAGCATGAAGGGTTCGTATCCCGATAACATGCAGGCACAGCTTCTTAAGGCTGTTAACAATACGCTTTATTCCAGTAAAGGTCTGCCAGAAATCTATAACCTTTGGCAGGCATCCGGTGCTGAGCTTATAGGCAATGATGGTAAGTTTGATAACACTATTAACTATAAGCCCGGTATGGAGAATATGGAATCGTGGTCTCACGCTATCTTTAAGGTAGGTCAGAAGGTGGATGCTACGGCTCGTATTTCCGGTGGTTCAGAGAAGACAACTTACTTTACTTCGTTTGGTTACTTGCGCGACGAGGGTTATTATATCGGTTCTGACTACGACCGCTTCACCGTTCGTGCAAACGTAGATCATCAGGCTAAGAAATGGCTGAAAGGAAACCTAAATATGGCATACTCGTATTCTACTATGAATGCCGTAGGTCAGGGTTCGAATATGAACAATGGTTTCAATTACGTAAACTCCATTCCTGCAATCTTCCCTGTATATGAATACAACGAAGATGGTTCAATCAAGATGGATCCTAAAACGGGTGCGTATATGTATGACTATGGTATGCATGAGGGTGGTGGTCGTGCGTTTGGTGCAGGTATTAACCCTGCAGGTTCGCTCCGTTACGACCGCGATAATACCGTTCAGCATCAGTTAACGTCGAGCGGTATGCTTGAGATAAAGTTCTATAAGGACCTGAAGCTCACCGTAAATGCCGGTGTACAATACGTAAGCTTGCTTAACTCTGAGTTTACCAACTCGTTCTATGGTGATGCTGCTGGTATTGGACGTATCAACAAGACGCAGCAGAATTATCTGAGCTTCATGGCCAATGAACTTCTTGAATATAACAAGCTCATCGGTGATCACTCCATCCGCTTACTTGCCGGTCATGAGACCTTGCTGACCAAGAGCAGCGTGATGTATGGTGCTAAGAACTACATTGCTGACACCAAAGGTGATGCCGTATTGGAACTTGGTAATGCCGTTCAGATGTCGGGTGTAACCTCTTACACCAACTCATATGCAATCGAGTCGTATCTGGCTACTGCTTCGTATATCTACAACGAGAAGTATGGTATCTCTGCCAACTATCGTGCAGACGGTTCATCGCGTTTTGCCAAAGGTCATCGTTGGGGTCATTTCGGTTCAGTAGGTGCAATGTGGATGTTTACCGACGAAGGGTTCATTAAGAACAACGTAGATTGGCTCAAGAATGGTAAGCTCCGCCTCTCTTGGGGTGTACTTGGTAACCAAGGTATTTCTTCGTACCTTTATGCTGACCGCTATGCAATCGACAACGTTGATGGTAACGTAGGTTATATTTGGGCTGGTAAGGGCAATCCTGACTTGACTTGGGAGCGCTCGCAGCAAGTGGACCTCGGTCTTGAGCTCACGTTTGATAAATACGTGGATATGGAGCTCGACTATTTCTATAAATATACCGATGATATGTTGATGCCACGCTTCGTTAATCCTTCGCTCGGCTATAGTTACTACTATATAAATGGTGGATCGATGTCGAACCAAGGTGTTGAGATTCAGCTGAATATCCATGCAGTCAACGAACGCAACGTACAGCTCGATATCCGCCTCAATGGTAGCCATTATGCTAACAAGGTGCTCAGCTTGCCGGATTATATCGATACCGAGACGGAGATGATTATGAGCGGTAGCCTTGCTGTAGGTCATAGCCCGTATGAGTATATTATGACTGAGTATGCAGGCGTTGATTCAGAAACGGGTCAGGCTCAGTATGTAGCATATTATGATGCTAACCTCGGTAACTTCGGTACCTCCAGTTCGGCTAACGTGCTTCAGCTCAATGGTCGCTTGGGTGATAACTACATCAGCAACGTATATGAATATCGCGAGCGCTTCAAAGAGACGGCTGATATCAAAACGCAGATTGTAAGTGGTCGTGAATCGGCTTACGCAGGTGCTGACTATATTGGCAAATCGGCTATTCCTGATTTCGCAGGTGGTTTTGGTTTCAACCTGAACGTATATGGCGTAACGCTTGACGTTACCTGCTCGTATGGATTTGGCGGTTATGGTTACGACAATACCTATGCATCGCTCATGAGCTCGGATAAGATTGGTAAATCAAACTGGCACGTGGATATGCGTGGTGCATGGAATGAGTTGATGACGCCTGAGCAGAAGAAAAGTGCTACCGTGCCACGTCTGTCTAATGGTGCTGATTTATATGCCAATATGGGTTCTACCCGCTTCTTGACCTCTAACACGTTCCTCTCTCTCAATAATATCCGCCTTGGATACAGCTTCCCCAAGAAGCTTATTGAGAAGATCAAGATGAAGTCTCTCAGCCTTTATTTGTCGGCTGACAACCTCGCGGTTGCTTCGGCTCGTAAGGGCTACAACCCGATGTCGAGCTACACCGGTTCGTCGGATTCGTATCAATATACCCCGCTCTCTACCATCATGGGCGGTATTAAGTTCCAATTCTAAAACAAGGAGACAAGTATTATGAAGAATAAATTGAATATTTTGGTTCTCTCAGCAGCTGCCATTGCTTTGAGTTCTTGTGCTTCCAGCTTCTTGGATCGTGACCCGCAGGGCAATACGATTCTCCAGAACCAATATGAGCAGCTTGATAATACCGTAGAGGGTTCGGTTCGCGGTATCTATTCGCTTCTCTACGAGTATAGTGACCATGATCAGTTCGGAAAGCGCTCCATCGATCTCTATACTGACCTTCTCTCAGGCGATATGGCGCTTACGAGTTATTCGTATGGTTGGTTCTATTCCGATGAGCAGGGTATGACCTCTACCGGTCGTACGGGATATATATGGAGTCAATATTATCTGATGCTCCGCAATATCAACAAGACGGTTGCGCTTGTTAAGACGCAGTCGGATATTGTTGCACGCGTTGCCGAGCACGGACTCCCACAAGATGGTAGTCTTAAGCAGGACAAGAATGGCGACTTCACCTATATGGCTGAAGATGGTGATACCGTTACTCTAATGCAGAATGAAGTGGATGTTTTGGGCTATTATGCTCAGTTGATGGCACTTCGCGGTTACCTCTATGCAAACCTCGCTCAACTTTATTTCCCTACACCTAAGCAGATGGGTGAGGCCGCATCGGAGATTAAGTTTGTACCAATCTATACGGAAGATAATTTCGATAGTCCTCAGCCGCTGGCTACCTGCGTAGAAGTAAGCACACAAGCGCATTCTGATCTTGAGACTGCTATTGCATATTTTGATGCGTTCGATGAGTATCTGATGCGCGAGACAAAACTGCGTATTGATGGCAGTGTTGCTCGTGGAATCTTGGCTTATTCGTATTTGAATAGTGCTAATTCTGATCGTATTGACAGCGAGGTGAATAAGAACGCCTATACGCGCGCTGCTCAGCTCGCAGATGAGGTAATCACCAGCGGACAGTATCAACTGCTCCAGAGCCGCGAGTTGCTCACCACCGGATTCAACGATCTCTCACATTCGTCATGGATGTGGGGGCAGGATGTAACGGTTGAGACGGCCACTGGCTTAGGAAGCTGGTTTGGTCAGGTGGATATCCACTCTTATTCTTACGCTTGGGCTGGCGACACCAAGGCGGTTGATGAGAAACTATATAACGACGTTATTGTAGGCAAATATCCTTGGGACAACCGCGTGAATTGGTTCCGCTCGAAAGAAGATAAGAATTTCCCGCTTTGCCCTGATGGTAAGTTCTTCTCGGCTAAATGTCCTACTTCTACCAAGCAAGACGATATCGACCGCGAATGGCTGTCAGACAACGTATTCATGCGTATTGAAGCTATGTACCTGATTGCTGCTGAAGCACAGTATCGCTTGGGCAATGATGCTCTGGCCATCAATTACCTGACGGCTATTACCGACGAGCGCGTGAAGCCGAATGATGCTGAGGCTACCGCTGCGTATGATTCCTTTAAGTCGGGTTTGAACCACAGCAATCTTTTGGATGCTATTTACGATAACTGGCGTGTTGAGATGTGGGGCGAGGGCTATGCATTGCAGACTTTCCGTCGTCTTGGTGTTGAGAAAACTCGTGGTGGTAATCACGCCAGCGATGCGGGTTCTAAGGTGCAGCCTACCGATCCGAAATATACCTTCCAAGTTCCGTCGAGTGAATCAACTTATAACCCGAATGTTGAGTAATAGGCTGTTTTTGGCACGGAATTTGTAGTTTAACAACATTTTATAACAAAATTATAATAATTATGAAGAAAAGTTTATTTTTTGCAGCAATGCTCGCAGTAGCAGCTGTTTTTGTAGGTTGTGACCGTGACAATAAACCCGGTGGTTCTAAAGATGTGACCATTGCTCTTTCTCCTACAGAGCTCGTTCTTTCTGAGGGTGGTGATGAGGCTAAACTTACCGTAACGAAAACTCCCACTGATGCTACTATTGACCCATATGTATGGGAATCAAGCGATACGCTCGTAGCAGTGGTTAATGAGCGTGGTCTTGTAACCTCTCGCAATGCAGGCGAGTGCGTTATTACCGTTACTTCTGGTGATCTGAAAGCAGAGTGCAAGGTTACCGTTAAGTCGTTCCTTGAGACCCTTCAGTTTACCCTTGGTACGCTTTGGGATGTGGATTCCACCTATGCTCAAGGTAAGGTAGATACGATTGAGGCTTCAGATGGCACTACCTATCCCGCTTACAAGGCTTTGGCTGAGATTTGGTTGTTCTCCGCAGGTTTCTACGTAAATAACTCTGGTTATCTGGATGGTGCTGAGAATGCTGCTCTTATTAAGATTAAAGCACCAATGTATTATTCTACCGCTTACTTGCTCAACTCTGACAAAGGTATCATATTCTCTCTCGGCGATTGGATTGTAACGGATGTGGATACGCTCCAGGGCCGCTCTAAAGTAGGTGCGCCGGGTAAACTCGATGAAACTACCTATCTTAATGGCCTCCGCGCGTTCTTTGATGGATATTTCGGTCAAGATGCAGAGAAACAAAAAGAGGGTTATAACACCGCTCAGACAGCTTTCTCCGGCGCTGTTATCGAGGAGCTTTACTATGACGTTGACGAGTCTGGCGAAGGTGGTTATTACAACAATCTCTTCCCGTCTGCTATCGTAACCTCAGCTATGCTCAGCTTCCCCGGTGGCAATGCTACCTACAACTACATGTACGACATGGAATATTGCTTCGCTCATGCAGAGGTACTTGATCCTTCTTGGTTCGGTGCTGAGTTGCTCACTGAGGAGAAGGATGGCGAGGAGTACTATGCAGGTATCGGAAACAAGATTCTCTGGGCTAATCCGATTGATTACGCTTATGGCGAGCTTCCTGCTGAGGCTATGAAGTACAAACCTCTCAATATGCCGGTTATGACCATCGATTATCCTGAAGTAGCAGAGCGCATTAAATCGCAGCTTAAGGGTAATAAAGTGCTTATTCGCAAATAAGATGAATTTCTTTTCGCATTATTACAAATAATGGCGTCAACAGACTTGAATAACTGACAAAAGTGCCGTTTTCTTCGTGAAAATGGCACTTTTTTTTATTAAAAATTTGGTAGATTGTTTTTTTTTTCGTATCTTTGCGCCCTAATATCATAAAACTGTACTAACTTTCCGCAACGCTATTGGTATGAAACAACTTTCTTGTTTGGTTTTTGCCCTTTTCATTTGCAGCCTGTCAGCATGGGCAGTACCTGCTACTCCTTCTCCCATTATATATACTTTACCCGACGGCAGTCAGATAGAAGTACGCTTGTGTGGCGATGAGTTTGGGTCGTGGTATTCAGACTTAAATGGCAACGCGCTTATGAAAGATGAACGTGGTTTCCTTGTGCCGGCGAGTACTGATTTTGTGGAGCAGACCAAGGCTGTTCGTGAGGCAAATATCGCTCGCGCTGCGAGTATTGTTTCTCCCGCTTCAAGCCTGGCCCCATCGGGTATGAGCAAAGTGCAAGCAGCTGTTCGTACGTCGCATGTGCCATCTTCTGGTCATGTGCGGATCCCCGTTATATTGGTTAACTATACCGATTGTGCGTTTACGATGGATGATCCAGTTGGTAAGTTTGATTCGTTTTATAACAGCAATGGTGGAACCAATCCGAACACCACCGGTTCGGTGCATACCTATTACGTAGCATCCTCTGATAGTACGTTGTTTCTTGATTTTGATGTCTTAGGTCCGTTTACGCTCTCGCGCGAGATGGCATATTATGGTGGTCATAGTGGCAGTTACTCGGATGTTCGTCCGGATTACCTTGTTAAGGAGGCTGCTCAATTAGCCTATAAGGCGGGCATAGATATGTCGGTATATGACAATAACAATGATGGTTATGTAGATAATCTCTCGGTTGTAACTGCCGGTTACAACGAGGCAGAGGGAGGTCCGGATAACAGTATTTGGCCGCATTACAGTATGATTAATCCAGTATTGGTAGGATCTGTAAAGGTGTGTGCCTATCTGATTATTTCTGAATATAAAGGTAAAACCGGTACTACACAAGCAGGTATTGGCACGTACTGCCATGAGTTTGGTCATGCGCTAGGATTGCCGGATTTCTATAATACGGCAAGTAGCGATACCTATACGATTGGTTCATGGGCAATCATGTGCTCTGGCTCATATAACAACAATGGCTGTACGCCTCCTACTTACACCGCTTTTGAGCGTTTTACGATGGGTTGGTTAGTGCCGGAGCAATTGCAAGAATCGCGCTCCTATCAGCTCGAGCCGATTGAGACCTCCAATAAAGCTTATTTGATTGCCCGCACAGAGCATAATCTGCAGGGTACGCAGCCGTCACCTTTAGAATATTTCCTTTTGGAGAACCGCCAACGTGTAGGTTGGGATGCCAAGGCAAGCGATGCCCTTGCGGGTACGGGTTTGATGATTTCGCATATTACATGGAACGATACCAAATGGACGAGAAATACATTCAATAATGCTACTCCGCTTGGTTTTGACATTGTTGAAGCTGTGCAGAAAAATCCCACTGAAACCAAGGCCTCAGACCTCTTCCCCGGTACAGGAAAGATTACTTCTTACGTGCCTGAGATGAACGATGGCGAGTTGCTCCAAGGCAGTCAGATTCAGAATATCATGCAGATGTCGGATGGTCGTATCTCTTTCCGTTTTGGAGAGCAGACTGATGAGGGATTCCTCTTTACGCCCATTAGTTCTTCTGTGCTTACTACGACTGTTGACAATGGTGTAAAGAAAGCGATTGATACGCTCAGCGTACATGTTAGTGGCAAGAAGCTTCGGTCTGATTCTGTAAAGGTTTATATTGCTTCGTCGAACTTTAGTTTCTCGCCGGATGCGGGCCAAACATGGTATCAGGGTTCTGCTTATGACTATCAGATTTATGCAGATGCCGTTGCTGCGGATAGCACCTACAGCCGAGATTTCTTAGTGATTGGTACGCCTCAGCGCCAGAATTGCGATACCCTCAGGGGAAATATGGTGGTGATGTCGTCGGATGAGATGGATATCAATCAGTTGATGGTATATACAACAGCTCCTCGTCCTACGTATATCGATGTGCCCAATGCGTTGAGCGAAACGCAGCAATCTGCTACTTCCTTTACGGCCGTATGGGAAGAGCAGGAAGATGCGGAGTATTACTATCTTACTTTATATACTATTGATGAAACGGAATCTGAGATGGTGCAAGATTTTGAGTCGTTCGCCACTGCTTCTGACCGCGAGATGATCGGTTGGACTGCCGATGGCATAAAGATGTTTACGGCTACTGTATCGTCTGGCAAGTATGCCATTCAGTTGGCAGAGAATGGAGCCTATCTCCTCTCCGAAACCTATCCTTCAGCAGCCAAGTATGTATCTCTATGGGTTAGCAATAATTACGTTTCGGATGCTACGGGCGCTGCTCCCGGAGGCGAGGTGCTGATTGAAGGAAGCGCTGATGGCGATACATGGAGCCAAGTGGGCTCGTTTAAGGTTACGCGTACGAACAAAGGCGTAGAGAAGTACTTTGAATTGGATGAAGCCGCAGGCATTACCCGTTTCCGCCTCACCTATACGCATACCAGCGGCACGGGTGGCACGATTATTGACGACTTTAAGGTTGGCATGTCTAAGCGTTATCAATATGTATATAAAGCGAATGATTACGAGCTGAATGCGCCTACCAATAGTGCTATTTTCAGAAATCTGACAGAAGGTCAGACGTATTATTGGCAAGTGCAAGCTTCAGAAGAGAAAGGGTGTAAGCCCAATTATACGAAATTATCGGCACCGCGTTCGATCACGCTAACGGGCGGATCAAATGCCAATAAGCGCAAGCAGATGCAGGTGCAGCGCTCAGACGATGGTGAATACGTGCTCATAATGTCAGTGCCGGCAGATGGTGCTACTAAAGTAAATATCTATACGGCGGATGGCCGATTGGTTGGCTCTGTATTGCCTGAATCAGGTGCAGTAAAAATCGTATTACCGAGAGAGGGACTGCTGGCCAATACGGTATATTACGTGAAGCTCGTTGGCGATCGAATGAAGCGGCAAGCTGATTACGCCAAGTTCTTATTTTATTAATGATTGACTAATTTTACGCGTATGAAACGATATTTCTTTTTATCTGTGGTGCTGCTTATTGCCATGCAGCTTGTTGCTGAACCGGCTCAAATGCAGCGAGTGATAAACGTAATGCATAATGGCAAACAAGTGTTGGAAGCCAAGCAGGCCGGTCTGCCAGTATTAGGCGTTTATGATAGCCGCCGGAGTATTGAGCAAAGTAGCGAGATGGCTTCGTTTATGAGCTATTATGAAGAAGCTGTTCGCCGAATTGAAGCTGGTGAAGATATGGATAATGTGTTTATTCGTATCAATCGCTCTGCTGCTACGGCTGACTCTGTTGGTCCGCTCTTGGGCAATATCAAATACGATCAAGGTGAACCATATAACCGCAAGTGCCCAGTGCTCAACAACGAAGGTCGTTCGGTAACCGGTTGTGTGGCAACGGCTATGGCGCAGGTGATGCGCTTCTACCAGCATCCATCGTGCGGTACGGGAACGAGCAGCTATACCGGCAGTTCGGGAGCCGTTACTTATGACTTCTCGAAGCACCCGTTTAATTGGAACTTGATTCTGGAGGACTACTCGAGTCAGTCTTATACGAATGCGCAAGCTGAAGCTGTAGCCGAACTGATGTTGGCTTGCGGTGCTTCTGTAAATATGAAGTATTCGGCAGATGGCAGTGGCTCCAATGCGGATAAAGCCGCTCTTGCATTGAAGAATAATTTCGATTATCCTAAGGCAGCCAATCTGGAACTTTATGTTTCTACCGAAGAAATCCGCCAGAATATTCTCGTAGAGGTATGGGGCGAAGCACTCCGCATGAATATTGATGCTGGTCATCCGGTTATTTATGCAGGCTCAAGCGGCAATGCTATTACTGGTCATTGCTTTGTAGTGGATGGTTATAAGTTTGATGCTGATGGAAATACGTATTTCCATATTAATTGGGGATGGTCTGGCGCGAATGATGGTTGGTTCTTGATTACCGGTTTCCAACCTACGCCCGATGAAACTAACTATTCCTATTATCGCAACTCGATGGTGTATGACATCTATCCTCCGACTGGTACGGACTTGGAGAACGTAAGCAGCAATAAATTGGATTTGACGATGCCGGTATATAATATCCTTGGTCAGCAGGTGAATGTAAGTCAACTGCAGAAGGGGATGATTTATATACAAAAGGGGCGTAAGTTTGTATGGTAAGATATAGGTTAATGCTATTCATAATGCGGAGTTTCCTCTAAGGGGCTCCGCTTTTTGTTCGTCCAGCACGAACGTATTCTAATGGGTGAAAGTCCCTAATGCGCCCT
>CAMGMU010000071.1 GCA_946059305.1 uncultured Bacteroidales bacterium
CAAACCCCCCCCCAGCAAGAGGGGCTCGCTCTGTATGGATAGCAAATGGGGGAAGGGCTCTACTTTCCCCCCCAAGCTGAAATTTAAAAATTCCCCCCCCCCCCCCCAGAAGGAGTTATAACATAAGGGGTGATACATGGTCTCCCCCATAAGCATAGAATCCCAAAATCAACCTCCCGCAGCCGCAAGGCAGTTAGCAATTTGTAAATATATTCATTTGTAAAAATTTTACATGGTTTTAAGGAAAACAATTTTATCGTTGGTTGGGCTGCTTGCAGCTTTGAGCCTGTTTGCGCAAGACGCAGGCTCTGAGCAACTGCAATCTGTGAAGAAGACGGCTGCCGACAGCCTCCGCCTGGAAGAGGTCGTGGTGGTTGGTTTCAGCCAAAGCAAGAAAGTGAACCTTACGGGAGCTGTTCAGCAGGTGAACATGCAGGAGGTGGTTGGCGATCGCCCGCTGATCAGTACAGCCGCTGCTTTGCAGGGCGTTATCCCCGGCTTGACGATCTCCGGTGCATCCTCTCCCGGCCAGCCGAAGGAGTTTAATATCCGCGGTACGCTCAGCATCAATGGTGGTTCACCCCTGATCCTCATTGACAACGCCGAAGGAGATATCAATGCGCTCAACCCCGAAGATATAGAGAGCATCAGTGTGCTCAAGGATGCCGCTTCGGCCGCCATTTATGGCGCACGTGCTGCAGGGGGTGTAATCTTGATTACCACCAAGCACCCCCAAAAAGGCGATGCGTTTCACCTCGATTATAATTTCAACGTAGGCTTCGAGACGCGCCTTACCCGTCCGCGTGCAGCTGCGCTTAGCGATTATATAGCGGCCTACAAAGAGGCGGGTTACAGCTCGCAATATTGGGCAGGCAATGGCGATATCGACCGCTGGACGGATTTGCTCGGGCAATATCGTGCGGGCACACTCGCAGGCGTTCTTGAAAATGGTATGTATCGCGATGCCGATGGTGCGGTGTATTATCTGAAAGAAGGTGATGTGTTCGGAAGTGCGCTCGAGACGGGCGTTATGAACAACCATACCCTCTCTGTTTCCGGCTCTACCGACCGCATCCGCTACCGCCTCTCCGGCAATTACAGCCATGAGAATGGTCCGATGCTTACCAACAAAGATGCGTATACCCGAATCGGCTTGAATGCGTTTGTGTCAGGCGATGTCAGCAAATGGTTTACGCAGGAAGCTACGTTGTATTACACCCATCAGAGGCGTTCGGATATCATGAACGTGTTCTGCGATGTCTATTCGGTGCGCGTGCATAACTGGTATCCTGAAGGCTTGATGCCGGGTGAGTTTGTAGGCAAGAGCGAGGATATCATCCTCGATTCGCCCGCCAATGGTTGCCTTTATCAGCCGGCTGCCACTACCCAAACCAGCACCCCGCGTATCATGCTCCGCTCCATCTTCAAGCCGCTCAAGGGATGGACGATCACCGCTGAATACACCTATCAGCAAGAGGATCAGCTCTTTAGTGCTTACACGGGGCAGTTCACGGTATGCGATGCGCAGTTGGGCACCCGACCGTTGCCCGCCACTGGCAAGGATGAGTATCAGAAAAATCACATTACCACCCAGTATCATGCGCTCAATCTCTTTACGAACTACGACCTCCACCTCAATGGCCATAACCTGAGCGTGGTAGCCGGTTACAACCAGGAGAGCAACAGCATGGCCTATCAGTTTAACTCCGTTAAGGGGCAGACGGTGGTGGGCGTGCCTTCGCTCCAAGGTGCGACCGGCGAGAAAGTGATGAAGGACAGCCTCTCTGAGTATGCTATCATCAGCGCGTTCGGACGAATAGCTTACAACTACATGGGGCGCTACCTGATTGAAGGCAACTGCCGATACGATGGCAGCAGTAAGTTCCCAAAGGAGAATAGATTCGGCTTCTTCCCCTCCGTTTCCGGCGGATGGCGAATCAGCGAGGAGCCGTTTATGGAAGCTACGCGCAAGTATCTCAATAACCTCAAGATTCGGGCTTCGTATGGCAGCATCGGCAATCAAAACATTGCTCCCTATGGCTTTATCGCTGGCATGAATATTACGAGCAGCAACGTGTGGCTCAACAATGGCGAGTTCGTAAACGTAATCTCCACCCCCGGCTTGATTCGAGCCAACTACACCTGGGAAACGGTGCGCACGTTGGATATCGGTGCGGACTTGAATATGTTCAACAATCGTCTCCAATTCGTGTTTGATTGGTATAACCGCACTACGGTGGGTATGCTCGGAAATGGCGTAGAATTGCCCTCCGTGGTAGGTGCGCCCGCGCCTTTGCAGAACGTATCGGATATGCGTACAAGAGGTTGGGAACTTTCGCTCAGTTGGCACGATAAAGTGGGCAATTTTAGCTATCGCGCTGCGTTTAATCTCTACGATCATGTGTCGAAAATCACCAAATTCAACAACGCTACCGGTAATCTCAAATACCATTACGAAGGCGAGGTTCTTGGTGAGATTTGGGGATACGTAAACGATGGTTTCTACTCGATTGAAGACTTTGTAATCGAAGATGCGCGTCAGGATAAATGGATTCTCCGCGATGGTGTAACCTCGATTAATGGGTATTCGCCCAAGCCCGGTGACCTGAAGTTTGTGGACCTCGATGGCGATAATGAGATTACCCCGGGTGAGAACACCGTCACTAAACCTGGTGACCGTCGCGTGATTGGCAACAGCACTCCACGCTTGGAGTATGGCCTCAACCTCGGTGTGGCATGGAGAGGACTCGACTTGAGCATTCTCTTGCAGGGTGTAGGCAAACGCGATTACGTGCTCAGCTACTCCGCGATGTTCCCCTTTGCTGGCAACACCAAAGAAGGCGCGTTCCTCCCTGTTTATGCCAATCAAACCGACTATTGGACGGCTAAGAGTTACGACCCTGCATCGCCCGACTACATGGTGGCTGCCAACCCCGATGCGTATATCTACCGCATCTATGGGCAGATGGAGAATGTGGGCTCTAACACACGAGTGTCAGACCGTTATATCCAAAACGCATCGTATATGAGGCTGAAGAACATCACCCTCTCTTACAGTCTGCCCGCTAAGCTGCTCGCGCCCACGCGCGTACTTTCTAAGGTGCGCTTCTATTTGAGCGGGGAGAACCTCGCTACCATCTGCTCTCTGCCTGAAGGCTATGATCCCGAGAGCCTATCATGGTCGTATCCGTATTACCGCACCCTCTCTTTTGGCGCCAATATCACGTTCTAAAATCCTGAAGAAATGAAGAATATCCACATACATCCACACGCTATCCGCAAGGGCTCGCTCTTGCTTACGCTCATGCTCGCGATGCTCCTCACCGCTTGCGAGGGTTTCCTCACGCGCGAGCCGGAAGGCAGCCTGCAGGAGAACAACGCGTTTACCTCCAACGACAACTTCCGAGCATACATGTATCAGTGTTATGCGATGTTTACCGACCGCCGTATCGCTACCAATCAGAGCGGTACGCAGTATCAGCAAAATGGGCAGTATTACTCCGATCATTACAGCGGACTGCTCACCGATCGCGACCTCTATCAGAATCCGTATGCGTATCAAACGGTGCCTATTGTAACCTCAAGTGATACTTGGAATTTCTCTTATATTCGCACAGTGAATATTATGCTCAGCCACCTCGAAGATGGCTATCTCACGGAGGCGGAGCAGGAGCATTGGCGCTCCGTAGGTTATTTCTTCCATTCGTGGTGGTATATGGAGCTGGTGGCTCGATACGGCGATGTGCCGTATATCACTACGGTGCTCAACGATTTAAGCCCCGAAGCGTATGGCCCACGTACGCCCCGAGCCGAGGTAGTGCGAAATATCATTGAGCGACTCGAGTATGCGATTGCGCATATAGGTGATCAAAACGACGGTGACTGCACCGTGAATGCCGACTGCTGCCGTGCGGCCCTCAGCCGTTTCCTCCTTCGCGAAGCTACTTGGGCAAAATACCATGGTCTCGATGAAGACTATATCGCTTATTTTGAGCAATGTATGGCGGTGTCTGACTCCCTGATGGTGCGCTATCCTAACCTTTATTATGGTAATGGAAATGACCATTATCCGGCTGCGGGGTTTGACAATGAATATACGACTGAGGACTTGGCCGGAGTGCCCGGTATCATCCTCTATAAGCAATACAACACGCTGCTCTCCCACCGTTTCAGCGATTTCGTTCACGTAGCCGCTCACACCACCGATGCGCCGCAGGCTACCATCGACCTCTACCTGATGCAAAACGGACGGCCGATTGCCAATGCCCAATCCGGCTATAAGGGCGGGGAAGGGCATGACCTATGGGATGTGTATGAGGGACGTGACCCTCGTCTGCCCATCACCTTTGAGCCTCCGGTGCAGGCGAAGATCGGTAAGTTCGCCAATCCTGACAACCTGAATACGTTTGCGCAGTGGACGTTTTGGAGTGCAGGCGATACGCTCAATGGTAAAGGCAATTACGTCATTACGGCGGCTGACTCCATTAAGTTCCGCCGTTATATCGACTATTTCGGACCGAATATCAAGTGTTACGATGGCGGTGGTGACCCCTCGCTCGGCAGCAAGCGTCTGCCTGCACATAACCACACCAGCTCCATGTCCCATTCCGCGCCCAACATCACCAAATATAGCCAGACCGACAACTACATGCGGTGCCTTACCGGCTACTATTTCTGGAAGAGTTACACCTCCTGGGAGAAAGGCCTCAACAAAGCGTACCAAACGTCAGACAAGCCCATTTTCCTCCTCTCTGAAGTGCTCTTGAACTATGCTGAAGCGGCTTGTGAACTCGGCCTATTCAATCAGGAGGTGGCTGATAAGACCATCAACAAACTGCGTGCTCGAGCAGGGGTAGAGCCAATGACGGTCAGCTTGATTGACGACAACTGGGATCCAAAACGCGATAAGGGTACGGCACCATGGATAGCGCAATACGATAGCAAAACCACCTATCCTGTAAATCCGCTACTGTGGGAAATACGTCGCGAGCGATTGGTGGAGTTGATGGGTACGGGCATGTCGTTTTACGATGTCAAGCGTTGGCACAAAGCGCCCTATTTCATCAATCGGCAGCCGTGTGGCGCTTGGGTAACGGCTGCCAATCTACCCTATGGAACAGGTGCTTATACCGGCCTTTTTGTGGATAATAACCGCATCGAGCAGACCGGTTCGGCTGATCCTAACACTTCCGGATCAGGGTGGATTTATACCTATCCCGCGCCCTTGGCGGCGGGAGGCGGATGGCTTGATAGGTATTACCTCGATCAAGTGCCACTTGACCAAATATCCCTCAATCCGGCCCTCAAGCAAAACCCCGGGTATTAAGGAGTGGTATGTTTTAGAACCCTCCTGAGGGATCGCCTTACTGCTTTTAACAACAACTGAAACAACAACAATATTTGAAAATGGGATACGTTCCCGCAATGATTAATCATGGATAATAAACCTTTGATATTAGCCGTTGATGATATTTCCGTCAACCTGACGTTGCTCAGATCGCAGCTTCGCTTCTCTGATTACGACATCATCACCGCCTCCTCCGGACAAGAAGCGCTCGACTTGATTCAGTCCGCCCGCCCTGATGCCGTTTTGCTCGACATTATGATGCCCGATATGGATGGATTTGAGGTGCTGGAGGCTATCCGCAATAACCCCGCTACCGAGGAGCTGCCCGTGATTATGCTCACCTCGTTGTCGGAGTTTGAGCACCATGCACATGCTACCATGAAGGGAGCCAACGGCTATCTGACCAAACCATTGGTTACGAACCAACTGATTGAAGCACTGGATGCTATTCTAAAAACATCATAATCATTAAATCCAATAGCGGGAATGAACAACAGTATCAAGGCAATCAGCCGCATCTTTGCCGCCATCATTAAGATTAACGTGACGACAGGCGATTGTGTGGTGATTAAGAGTAGTTCCGTTTTAGGGATGGACTTCGAGGGTGTAGTGCATGTCAGCGACTTGATTACTCGTTTGCAGAAAGGCCTTCTGCAGGAGAGTGATGCCCCGAGAATGACCGACTTTGTAGAAAATGCCACTTTGGAAACGATTAGCGAAGAGGTGCATCTGTCTGATGATTTTCAGTTCAGCTGCTGCGGCTGGCTGCGCTTGTCGCTTATTGCAGACTTAGAGGAAGCGGAGCCCATCTGCCTGCTTACCTTGTCTGACATCAATATAGAGAAGCAGATTGAGCAGCGTAGGCAGAAAGAGTTGGAGCGCAATAACCACTTGCTTAAAGAGGCACTTGCGGTGGCCAATCATGCCAATCAAGCTAAGACCACCTTCCTCAACAGCATGAGTCATGATATCCGTACGCCAATGAATGCCATCATCGGCTTTACGTCGCTGGCGGCTGCGCATATAGATAGCAGAGATGCGGTAGCTGATTATCTGAAGAAAATTACTATATCGAGCAATCACTTGCTTTCGCTCATCAACGATGTGTTGGATATGAGCCGCATTGAGAGCGGACGAACCAAACTCGACGAACGCGAAGTGAGTCTGCCCGATGTGATACACGACCTGCGAGCTATTGTGCACTCTAACCTGCAAGCAAAGCAGATTGATTTCTTTATCGATACGCAGGATGTAATCCACGAGTGCGTGATTGTGGATAAGCTTCGTCTGAATCAGGTGCTACTCAATATACTCGGCAATGCGATAAAATTCACCCCTTCAAACGGCACCATCAGTATGCGCGTGATTGAAAACCCGTGCTCCAACCCCGAGTATGCGGAGTATGAGTTCCGCATTAAGGATACGGGTATAGGCATGAGCGCGGAGTATCAGAAGCATATCTTTGAGCCGTTCTCTCGTGAGGAAACGGCTACCGTAAGCGGCATCCAAGGCTCCGGATTGGGTATGGCTATCACGAAGAATATCGTAGATATGATGAATGGTGCTATCGCTGTCAACAGCGAGGAGGGCAAAGGATCGGAGTTTACCGTGATCTTCGACTTGAAGAAATGCGGCAATCCTGTCAGTCAAGAGGTTATCTCTGAGTTGAAAGGCAGTCATGCCTTGGTGGTGGATGATGATTTCAACACCTGCTCATCTGTCTGCAAGATGCTCACTACCATTGGCATGCGGCCGGAGTGGACCACCTCGGGCAAGGAGGCGGTGCTCCGTACGCGTTATGCTAACGAGTCAGTAGATGCTTTTAAGGCTTTCATCATCGACTGGCTTATGCCCGACATGAATGGCATCGAGGTGGTGCGCCGAATACGCAAGGAGGTAGGAGAACAAACGCCCATCATTGTACTTACGGCTTATGATTGGACAAGCATTGAAGACGAAGCACGCGAGGCCGGCGTAACCGGATTCTGCAGTAAGCCGCTCTTCCTCTCTGAGCTCCGCGAAGTGCTCAGCCGACCTTTTGTGAAGGAGCAAACGATGGTGCAGGATGAGGAGCCTATTGACATGTCTGTCTTTGAGGGCAGACGTATCTTGGTGGCAGAAGACAACGAACTCAACCGCGAACTGATAGATGAGATGCTCGGTGAGTATGGGTTGCAGCTGGAGATGGCGCATAACGGAAAGGAGGCTATAAATCTCTACGAGAGCAAACCGGCAGGATACTACGATCTGATTATCTCCGATATTCAGATGCCGGTGATGGATGGCTATGCTTTGAGTCATGCTATCCGTTCGCTCGACGATAAGGAGAAAGCCTCCATACCTATCCTGGCACTCACGGCTAATGCCTTTGAGGAAGACCGTCAGCGGATTATGGACGCGCAGATGAACGGCCATCTCACCAAACCCATCGACATCGCTGAAGTCCTCGCCGCCATCCGCGAAGTGCTGGAATAGGGGCCCCAAAGGGCAGTTCCAATAGCCCTTTGGGCATTCCAGAAGCGCCAGAGGCTCTGTTCCAGGTGCGCTTCGCGCAGTTCCAATAACCCTTCGGGCGTTCCAAGTAGAGCCTGCGGCTCTGTTCCAGAGAGCTTCGCGCAGTTCCAGATGGTTCCATAGATAGTATCGTTCACTTAGTAGCGAATAGTATTCGCGTATATTGGCGCATCGCGCCAATAATCAATAAAAAATCCCGCTCGTCGAGAGCGGGATTTTGTTATTTCACTTTCACCGGCTTTATTGATTCGGCAAGCTCTTTATCAACAAGGATTCGGCCACAGTATTCGCAAGGGATGATTTTCTTACGCTGACGGATATCGAGTTGACGCTGAGCGGGGATTTTGTTGTGGCAACCGCCGCAGGCGTCGCGGTCAACGGTTACAACAGCCAAGCCATTGCGTGCGTTCTTGCGGATGCGCTTGAAAGCAGCGAGCAGACGCTCATCGATGCCGAGCTCGAGTTTGTTGGCGCGGAGGATAAGCGTCTCGGTTTGCTCTTTCGTCTCCAGGAGGATGTCGTTGAGTTCTGCGCGTTTCTGATTGAGCTCAATGGTTTTCTCTTCGATTTCAGAGATAGTGCGAGCCTTGTCTGCTGTGCGCGTTTCGAGCATGGTCGTGAACTCTTTGATTTTTTTCTGAGCGAGCTCAATGGAGAGTTGCTGAAACTCAATCTCTTTGGAGAGGTTGTCGTATTCGCGGTTGTTGCGAACGTTCTCTTGCTGGTCGCGATAGCGGAGGATAGCCTGCTCAGCGTTCTGCATCTCTACGCGACGTTCGCTCAGATGCGTCTCGCAACTCTTGATATCGTCTTCGATATTACTGAGGCGGGTCTTGAGGCCTTCTACTACGTCGGCCATGTCTTTTACTTCCTGCGGAAGCTCACCTTGGAGCACACGCAGTTCGTCGATTTTGGAATCAACCTGCTGCAGTTCGTAGAGAGCATGAAGCTTCTCTTCTACAGTCAGTTCGCTTGGGTCAATTTTCTTTGCCATATAATTAGTTATTTTTGATGAATCAGAAAATGCGTGAATACTATTCGCTACTAAGTGAACGATACCATCTCTGGAACGCCCGCAAGGCTCTTGCAGCCTCTGGAACCATCTGGAACCATTTGGAACGGCCTTTGGCCAAATGGAACGCCCGAAGGGCTCTTGGAACGCGCGAAGCGCTCTGGAACAGAGCCGCAGGCTCTACTTGGAACGCCCAAAGGGCTCTTGGAACAGCGCGAAGCGCTACACCGCCTTCACGGGGCTTCGGTCCGCCTCAGCGAGGTGGAGGGTGAGGCCGCAGTTTGCGAGCAGTGATGCGATGACGTGTTTGGTGAACTGTTCGCTCTCGAAATGCCCCACGTCCATGATGCCGATGCGCCCGGCGTTTTCTATAAACTGATGGTGCTTCCAGTCAGCGCTCAGATAGACGTCTGCTTGCTGGTGGATAGCGTCGTCAATAAATTCCGCTCCTGCGCCCCCGCACATGGCTATGCGGCTTACGAAGGTATGCTCGCCCCCTGCCGGCGGAATATAGCGGATAGCGGCTGCACCGAGGGTTGCCTTAGTAAGCTGCAGAAACTCGGAGAAGGGTAGGGGTGCGGGCAATTCACCGATTACTCCATATCCGGTTTGGTCGTTGAGCGTAGGGTGGAGGATGCAGTATTCGCGGATGCCTAACTGCTCTGCTAAACGCCCGCTTACCCCGTGCAGGTAGCAGTCCATCGATGTGTGGGAGGAGTAGATACTGATGCCAGCGCGGATGCATCGTATGGCAGCGCGCTCCTGCATCGTTTGCCCTTGGATAGTCTTCAATCCGTGGAAGAGCAGCGGGTGGTGAGAGATAATCAGATCTACTTGTTTGGCTATTGCCTCATCCACAATAGCATCCGTCACATCAGTACATAACAGTACCGATGAGACGGACGCCTCTTTGTCACCAATCTGCAGTCCCGAATTGTCCCACGCCTCTTGGTTGGACAGGGGGGCTGCCGATTCGATAATATGGATGATATCTTTAAGTAGCAATATGCAAGAGCGATGCGATTTTGTCGGATAGTCAGGTAGCAACCTTATTCTGCTTTCTCTTCGTTGTCTTCTTCGGGTTTGAAGGTAGTGATGCCGGCGTTGATGAGGATGTTGTACCAACTGATGAGTTTGCGTACGTCGGTAGGATAAACGCGGTCGCGGTCCCAATCGGGCAGCACCTCGTCGAACCATGCGAGTACCACTTTGTTGTCGGCTTTCTTGGCATCTATAGCGCACGGCTTGCCGTCTTCTTTCTTGCAGGCTGCTTCGAGCACTTTCCATAGCTCGATATCATCGCCGGTGGTGTACATCGATACATCGGCCAAGCTGATAATCTTATCGCGGGCATACGTAGGCATACGTTTGCCGTCGAGCAAGGATTCTACGATGAGCATGTTGGTACCGCGATTTACGAGGCGGTACAGACCCGGTTTGCCGGTTATTGCGAGAATATTCTTAAGCATATTTAGCGTAATTTATAAAAACGGCTGCAAAGGTACGAATTTTTTTTGGCACAGCCAAATTTTTGGCCAAAAAAATTTGCAGATCGTACCCTTTGGGTTAAGAATATGCAAATTTATTTGCAATATTTTAATAAAAATTCGAGTACCGCTGTTCCCTTGCGGAATGCACAGTCTCCTCAGGAGCAGATTGTTAGGAGTGAATTGAAAATAAGAAAGGTGTCTTCTCCTGAAAAAAGTAGACACTAAAAATCTACTTTTGAGAAAAACCAAGGCTTTTTATCAGCGAAAAGAGCGTATAAGATGCAGATAATAGAGAGCTGCGCCAGTCAGGAACATATAGAAAAAAGAGACATCCTTGAGGATGTCTCTTATGGGAAAGAAGCTTCGCTTATTAGAGCTTATTAACGCGCTTAGCGAGCTTGGACTTGAGGTTAGCAGCCTTGTTAGCATGGATGATACCGCGCTTAGCGAGCTTATCGAGCATCTTTGCTGCCTTGGGGAGCATAGCTGCAGCCTCAGCCTTATCAGTGGTCTTGCGGAGATCGCGAACGAAATTACGCATCGTCTTTGCATAATAACGATTAAGAAGATTGTGCTTCTCAGTTTGGCGAATTCTCTTCAAGGAAGACTTGTGGTTTGCCATTTTGTTTGTTGTTTTAAAGTTTTACAAATTGGGCATTCACGATACCCTGTTACCTATCCGTGTTTGCATTAAAGAGGCAGCGCGTAGCTGCCTAAAATTTAATTCACCCGTGTAGCGCGTAGGAGAGTCGAACTCCTCTTACTAGAATGAAAATCTGGTGTACTAACCGATATACGAACGCGCCATGCTTGACGTATTTCTCGTAAGCGGCTGCAAAGGTACTACTTTTTTTTGAACTGACCAAATTTTCTGCAAAAAAAATGCGTTTTTGTGTAAAAAAAGCGCATATAAATCAAAAAAAGAGCAGAAAACAGCTCCCATAAGCCTGTTTTCTGCACCTATTAAAGCGAAGATAAAGCCCCGCAAGCGTCTCGATAGCGATAGATTCCTATTAGTCCTTAATTCCGCAACACTTTGATTTAACTTTATTTATAAGTTCCTGAGCAACAA
>CAMGMU010000072.1 GCA_946059305.1 uncultured Bacteroidales bacterium
AGTACCTTTGTAGCCGTTTTTCAAAAATAACATATGATTACAGTAAGCAATCTTGCCGTTCAGTTCGGCAAACGTATCTTATACAAAGACGTAAATATCAAGTTCACCACCGGCAATATCTATGGCATTATCGGCGCCAATGGTGCAGGCAAATCGACCCTCCTTCGCGCCATCAGTGGCGAGCTCGAACCCTCCAAAGGCAGCATCGAGATGGCTCCGGGGGAACGCATGTCGGTGCTCGAACAAGACCACTTCAAATACGACAACTATGCCGTGCTCGATACCGTGTTGATGGGGCATGGGCCGCTTTGGGCGTGCATGAAAGAGAAAGAGGCGCTCTATATGAAAGAGGATTTCACGGATGCCGATGGTATTCGTGCGGCCGAACTCGAAGAGAAATTCGCTGAATTGGGCGGCTGGACGGCCGAATCCGATGCAGCGCAACTCTTGCAGCAACTCGGCATCCCCACGGAGCTACACTATAAGTGTATGGCCGAGCTGTCCAACCGCGAGAAAGTGCGGGTGATGCTCGCCAAAGCCCTTTTCGGCAACCCCGATAACCTCCTGCTCGATGAGCCCACCAACGACCTCGACCTCGACACCGTGCAGTGGCTCGAAGACTACCTGAGCAACGTAGAGCAAACTGTGTTGGTGGTATCGCACGACCGACATTTTCTCGATGCCATCTCTACTCATACCGTGGACGTGGATTACGGCAAGATCAACGTGTTTGCCGGCAACTATTCGTTCTGGTATCAGTCGTCGCAACTCGCTCTGCGTCAGCAGCAAAACCAGAAAGCCAAGGCCGAAGAAAAGAAGAAAGAGCTGGAGGAGTTTATCCGCCGTTTCTCTGCCAATGTAGCCAAATCGAAGCAGACCACCTCGCGCAAGAAAATGCTCGAGAAGCTCAATGTGGACGATATCGAGCCCTCAACGCGCAAGTATCCCGGCATCATTTTCCAGATGGAACGCGAGCCCGGCAATCAGATTCTGCAAGTGGAGAACCTCAGCGCAGTGGAAGAGGATGGAATCGTGCTGTTTAAGGACGT
Source organism: uncultured Bacteroidales bacterium (assembly GCA_946059305.1). Taxonomy (GTDB): domain Bacteria; phylum Bacteroidota; class Bacteroidia; order Bacteroidales; family Paludibacteraceae; genus Colicola. The sequence continues at coordinate 1,050 of CAMGMU010000072.1, forward strand.
GAATTTCCAAATAGAGAAAGGGCAGAAAACCGTTTTTCTCTCACATAATCCGAAAGCGATGACTGCCCTTTTTGAGATTCTCAACGGCCATCGTGAGCCGCAATCGGGCAGCTACAAATGGGGTGTAACCATCACCACCGCCTATCTGCCGCTCGACAATAACGCCTTCTTCCAAACCGACTTGAACCTCGTGCGCTGGCTCTCGCAATACGGCGAAGGCAACGATGTAGAGATGAAAGCCTATCTGGGCCGCATGCTCTTCTCACAGGAGGATTGCGATAAGAAAGCATCGGTGCTGTCCGGCGGTGAGAAAATGCGTATGATGATTGCCCGCATGCAGTTGCGCAAAGCCAACTGTCTCATTCTCGACACCCCCACCAACCACCTCGACCTCGAGAGCATTCAGGCGTTCAACAACAACCTCGTCAACTACAAGGGCAACGTGCTGTTTGCATCGCACGACCACGAGTTTATCCAAACGGTGGCCGACCGCATCATCGAGCTCACACCCAACGGCACCATCGACAAACTGATGACTTACGATGATTATATCGCCGACCCCATAGTGCAAGCCCGCAAAGCGGAGCTTTACAGCTAAAAGCTGAAAATGCCATAGAATGCGGCTTGCTTGCCTTCATACAGCATAACGGCTTCGATTGTGAATTATTAAAAAATGCTTTTTTTCTGCAATTAACGAGCTTATTTTTTGGTCAATTGAGATTTTTTTTGTATCTTTGCAGGCTATTTGGTGTGAACGCACAGCCATAATTGTGTCTATCGTACTGATTATCAATTAGATATAAATAATAACAACATAAAAAATATCATGGCAACTTTAGGATCAATTCGTAAACATGGCGTTTTGCTCATCGTAATCGTGGGCATTGCTATGTTCGCATTTATCATTGGTGACTTCCTTTCTTCCTCTACCACATTCTTCAATCGTGACCGCGAGAACGTAGGCGTTATCGAGGGTCAGAAAATTCATTACACGGATTATGAAGCAGCCAAAGAGCAGCTTACAGAGGTGTACAAGATTGAGACGGGCCGTACGGACCTCGATGAGGACACCTATGCTTCCATCCGCAATCAGGTTTGGCAGATGATGCTCTCTGACATCACCCTCACCGAGCAGGCTAATAAGATTGGTATGGACGTGACGTCTGACGAGCTCGCCGACCTCTGCTTCGGCAAGAACGTACACCAGCTCATCCGCAGCCGTCGCACGTTCTTCGACCAGAACGGACAGTTCAGCCCTACTAACCTTGCGCTCTTTATCAGTTCTCTCAGCCAAGAAGCGGAGACGGCCGAGCAGCAAGCTAACCTCCAGCAGGCTAAGAACTACTGGATGTATTGGGAGAAAGCTGTACGCATCACCCGTTTGCAGGAGAAATACAACGACCTGCTCACCAAGTGCGTGACCGCTAACTCGCTCGACGCCAAATATGCATTTGAAGACAACCAGATCAGCGCTGATATCGAATACGTAATGCAACCCTATTACGCTATCTCTGATTCTACCGTTAGCGTAAGCAAGAGCGACATCAAAGCGCTCTATCAGCAGCACAAAGAGATGTACAAGCAGCAGCCCAACCGCGACATTATCTACATCAGTTTCCCCGTTGTGCCTTCTGAGGCAGACTTCGAGCAGGCAAAGAAAGAGATGCAGGCAGTAGCTGAGGAGTTCTTCACTACCGACGACCTGCTTACCGTTGTAAATACCAATTCTGACATTACTTTTGACGGCCGTGACCTGCGCAAGGAGGACGTACTCCCGATGTATCAGGAGTTTGCATTCAACGGCAAGACCGGTGATATCGCAGAGCTGACGTTTGATGAAGCTACCAATACCTACGCGATGGCTCGCATCGTGAAGGCTGGTTATGCCCTCCCCGACTCCGTTAAACTTACTATAGTGGCTACCGCAGAAGGCGAGGAGAATCAAGACCTCGGTTGGTATCCTATCAACGCCCTCACCAAGGATATGGCTGCTAAGGCACTCGCTTGCAAGAAAGGCGAACAGTTCACCGTAGCTGCTGGCATGGGCGAGCAGACTTTCATCGCAGAGGATTTCAGCAAGCCCACTCCTAAGGTGCAGCTCGCTGTGATGGCTCGCGTAGTGACCGCTTCTTCCAAGACGTATGCGCAAATCTACAACGAGGCAAAGCAATTCATCGTGAACAACCCCACCAAGGAGCAGTTCGAAACGGCTGCTCGTGAGGCTGGTAAGAGCGTAATGCCCGCAAGTTTCCTCACTAAGAACGCCGATAAGGTGGCACAGCTGAAGCAGAGCCGTCCGATTGTTCGTTGGGCATTCGAGGCGAAAGAAAACGGCGTCAGCGATGTGTTTGAGTGCGGTCAGGAGTTCATCGTAGCAGCCGTAGCTGCTGTGCACGATGGTGAGTATCGCGATATGAAAGACGTTGAAACGGAACTTCGTTTTGAAGCAATCAACAATAAGAAAGCTGAAGCGATTATTGCACAACTCAAGGGTGTTAAGACCCTCGAAGAGGCAGCCCAGTTGTTCGGCAACAATATCGAAGTGGCTGAGGGCGTATCGATGGGCGGCTACCGCTTTGGTGCTGCTGGCGTTGAGCCCGCTGTGATTGGTGCAGCAATGAAGCTCGCCGAAGGCGAAGTGAGCGCTCCTATCAAAGGTGTAAACGGCGTTTATATGGTGAAGGGCGCTAAGCAGGCTAATGCAGGCGAGACCTTCGATGCTGACGCTCAGATTCAGCAGCTCAACATGCGCACAGCATACTCCCTCCCCTATCAAGCACTTGCACTCATTGAGGAGAAAGCGGAGATTGAAGACAATCGCGCTAACTTCCAGTAATCCTATTTTGCGGCAGTAGTTCCCGATACTGCCGCTTACATATTTTCCCAAAAACTTCCCCACACGCTGACCTGGGTGCATTCTGGAACACCCAGAATGGCCGAGGTCAGCTTTACATTTCTAAAGCAACATCGCGCAAAGTCTTATTATCTGCATCATGAAACATCTATTCACGCTTTTATCCGCTGTATTGTTCTCCGCCCATCTATCGGCAGGGATGATTGACGTTAACGGCACACTCTGTCCGTCTGATACCCTTGAGCAATATCAGGTGGGGCCGGGCACGACCTACACCCGCTTCAATGTGAGCATCAACAACAAGCAGCATCGCATGTACATGCTCACCATCGATCTTACGAATCCTCATATCAAGATGGAGGAGTACCAGGCTAAAGACTCGATGGGCGCAACTGAAGATATGCGTGTGGCACATCAGAAAATCGACTCGGCTGGACATCGCCCCATTGGCGCAGTTAACTGCAATTTTTGGTGCGTGTCAGGCAATATATCGAGTCCGTCTTCAGCGTATGCAGGACTGCTCGGTCAGCCGTTTTCCGGTACGGCCAAAGATGGCGTGTTGATTGGAAACCCATCTGATTGGAACGCGCAAGGCGACCGCGGTTTTTTCATGATTGACGAGCTCGGGCGCGCGCTCATACGCAATATGAAATGGAACGGGCGCGTGAGCAAGGGTGCCGATAAAGGGCGCGCAATCCGCGATTGCAACCGCCGCCGCAATAACCCTAACGCCAACGAGATAGCCCTCTTCAACCGCTATGCAGGCACTACGCGAGCCGTGGCAGATACGGTGATTGAGGTGGTGTTTGAGCCCATTGACGGTCAAGAATGGACTATCAACGACACCATGCAATGTGTAGTGCTCTCCCGCAATAACACCGGTTTGACCAAACTAACAGGTAAGATGGGAGCCTTGCAAGGCAGAGGAGAGAGAGGTAATTGGGTAAACAATAACCTGCAAGTGGGCGACACCTTCCAAATCAAGCTCGGCATGTATTCGCAATCAGAAACACCCGACGATAATTTCTCCGGTGACTCGATTGCACCTCGCGTGATGCAGATGGTTACGGGCAACTGCCTCGTGATGGCAGAGGGTCAACTCACCAGCCGAAACTACAACGAAGGTTACAATAATCAAAACTACCCCCGCACCCTGCTTGCTACCAACAACGAAGGCAATCGACTTTGGCTGCTTGTGAGCCAGGATCCGGGTAACTACACCCATGAGATGTGCGCTATCGTGCGCAACGATGGTGCCACTTGGGCAGCCGGCATGGATGGCGGCGGCAGTGCGCAGATGGAGGTGCTCAACGAATATAAGTTCATCTCCCGCGATGGTTCACCTCGACCGGTAGCCAACTCGCTCTTCGTGGTCAGCACTGCGCCCGATGATTCGCTCATCAGCAGCATGGCGTTTTACGAGCCTGCCCCCACTATCGCTTCGTATGCCTCTTACGCGCCCGCGTTGCGCACGTATAATCAATATGGTGTATTGCTCAACAACGATTTTAGAGACTATACCCTCTCCGTATTGCCCGCCTCGCTCGGCACGATCTCTGCTGATGGCAAGACGTTCATAGCCGGTGCCACGGCCGGCACGGGTACCCTAACAGCCAGCTTCGGCGCTGTCCAAGTGAGCCAACCCATCACCATCGAAGAGGGCGAAGTGCGCTTAGCGCTTGACTCTGTTTTAATCGACACGCGCGCATACAGCATCGAAGCCTATTCCGGCGATGACAGCAATCCACTACTTGTTGACCCTGCTTATTTCAGTTGGATGGTCTCCGATGAGCGCATTTGTGCCATCAGCGAGGCAGGCGCGTTACGCGGTCTCTCCAATGGCGAAACGACTATCCAAGGCACCCTCGGAAACAACAACGTAAACATGTACGTGACTGTGGAGATTCCAGATGCGCCTGCGCTGATGCAAACACGTTTCCTCAGCGAGGATACCGCCATTTGGACGCTCAAAAACGGCTCTAACCCCATCAATTGGGGCATGACTGCTGATAGCATTGCTACCCTCAATTTCGCCGTCAGTTCAGCCCGCAACCCGCAAATATCCCTCACGGGCGACCTGCGGCTATACTCCCTCCCCGACTCCATCGAACTCATCGTTGAGAGCCCGACCAAACTCAAGTCCGTAGGATTGATTGCGCAAGCGCATAACAGCACCAATACCGTCAGTGTATCGCTTACAGAAGAGCTCCCTGCCAACACCCTCGGTTACTACAAAGCGGCCATCAGTGACTTCAAGCTGGACACCACCGACATCGGCATATGGCCCGTTTGCCTCACCAAGATCGTGTTGACCCTCACCGATGTAACCGTAAAGCAGCCCTACGAACTGAAACTGCACGGCATTCGATTGTATTATCATAACTACATGATAGAGAGCAAAACGGATGATCTCTACACGACTAAAAATGCGGAGAAAATCCTGCAAGATGGACGCATCATCATCCGCCTTGGCAACTCGCTTTACGATATTCTCGGCAGAAAAATTGAGTAATATCCGTTTCTTCAAAAATCATCTATCACATTTAATCATTCCTATTTATGCGTAAACAGCTACTCATCATACTATGCCTTTGCTGCACCATTGCAGCGAAAGCTGATATTGATTTTGGCGATAAACGTTGTCAATCCGATACGCTGGAGCGCTATCAGGTAGGTCCCGGCACGTGGTACACCCGATTTAACGTAAAAATGCACGCCACGCGCACCGTAAAATTATACATGTTGGAAGTGGATCTCACCAATCCATACGTGACCCTCGAATCGCGAAATGGATATGGATACGTTGGCCAAAACGAACTTATGACACATGCGCATCAGGTTTTAGACTCTGCGATGCATCGCCCGATAGGAGCCGTCAATTGCAATTTTTATTGGACCAATGCCAGCAGCACGATTGGTACAGGTGGGTTGCCTACAGGCGGGACAGCTCACGATGGCATGCTTCTTACTGAGCCCGATGGATGGACTATGGGCGCAAGGCCAATAGCCGACGACCGATGGCGAGATATGGGCTATATGGCAATGGATTTCAGTAAACGGGTATGGATGGAGCAGCTGCTTTGGGATGGAAAAGTAATACTCGAAAACGGCAGTCAGTATAGTTTGCGTGATTGCAATCGATATGGAACAAATTTCACGGACAATGAGATTTGTTTCTTCAACGAAGGATTAGGCACACATCCAACTCGCCAAATCACACAAGGCAGCGAGATCATTTTCTCAGTGGAAAATTGGCGAATCAACCAAGATATTGTTTGTACGGTTGTAAGCCGAAATACCACAGGCGGAACCCTACTCGCTCACCATCAGGGGTGCTTCCAAGCTCGAGGTAGCGGTGACACGTTTTTGCAGCAGCTGAATATCGGCGACACCTTCCGACTGAATCTCGGCATTAGTGCACCCCATGTAGGGGGCTTGCGGCCGGATATCAAAGAGATGGCAATGGGCAATGCGCTTTGCATGGTAGATTCACAACTCATTTGCAGAAACTGGAACGAAGATTACAACACGCAGGTATATGCCCGCACGGGAATCGCAACCAACAAAGATGGCAATAAGTTATGGATGTTGGTAATGGAAACGAGCGGCATGTCAACAGAAGAAATGTGCTACGTATTCCGCGCTGCTGGTGCCACTCATGCTGCCGGTTGCGATGGTGGAGGAAGCGCACAAATGGAGGTGCTTGGCGAAATGAAAAATCGCACCACAGAAGGCACGCCGAGAGCAGTCAACACTATGATTTTTGCTATCAGCACTGCGCCCGATGATTCAGCGGTAAGTCAACTCCGATTCTACGATGCCGACACCGCTACGATCGCATCGTATGCGTCTTATACGCCCGCGTTGCGCGCGTATAATCAATATGGTGTATTGCTCAGCAACAATTTCCGCGATTACACCCTCTCCGTATCGCCCGCCTCGCTCGGTACGATCTCTGCTGATGGCAAGACGTTCATAGCCGGCGCCACGGCCGGCACGGGCATCCTCACAGCCAGCTTCGGCGCTGTCCAAGTGAGCCAACCCATCACCATCGAAGAGGGCGAAGTGCGCTTAGCGCTTGACTCTGTTTTAATCGACACGCGCGCATACAGCATCGAAGCCTATTCCGGCGATGACAGCAATCCACTACTTGTTGACCCTGCTTATTTCAGTTGGATGGTCTCCGATGAGCGCATTTGTGCCATCAGCGAGGCAGGCGCGTTACGCGGTCTCTCCAATGGCGAAACGACTATCCAAGGCACCCTCGGAAACAACAACGTAAACATGTACGTGACTGTGGAGATTCCAGATGCGCCTGCGCTGATGCAAACACGTTTCCTCAGCGAGGATACCGCCATTTGGACGCTCAAAAACGGCTCTAACCCCATCAATTGGGGCATGACTGCTGATAGCATTGCTACCCTCAATTTCGCCGTCAGTTCAGCCCGCAACCCGCAAATATCCCTCACGGGCGACCTGCGGCTATACTCCCTCCCCGACTCCATCGAACTCATCGTTGAGAGCCCGACCAAACTCAAGTCCGTAGGATTGATTGCGCAAGCGCATAACAGCACGAATACGGTCAGCACATCGCTTACAGAAGAGCTCCCTGCCAACACCCTCGGTTACTACAAGGCGGCTATCAGCGACTTCAAGCTTGACACCACCGACATCGGCATATGGCCCGTTTGCCTCACCAAAATCGTGTTGACCCTCACCGATGTAACCGTAAAGCAGCCCTACGAACTGAAGCTGCACGGCATCCGATTGCATTATCATAACTACATGATAGAGAGCAAAACGGATGATCCCAACGCGATTAAAAATGCGGAGAAAATCCTGCAAGATGGACGCATCATCATCCGCATTGGCGGCTCGCTTTACGACATTCTCGGCAGAAAAATTGAGTAAGAACATTCACCGCGTGGGAACAACCATTCCCACCTAAAACCCAATAATCAAATGAAAAACGAAAAAAAATTGAATCCTTGGTTCTGGATTCCCACACTGTATTTTGCGGAAGGCATCCCTTATTTTTTGGTCAACAACATTTCCGTGATGATGTTCACGAAGATGGGCGTACCCAATGGCCAAATGGCATTGTTCACGTCCTTGCTGTATCTGCCGTGGACGATTAAGCCGTTTTGGAGTCCGTTTGTAGATATCATCAAGACCAAACGCTGGTGGTTTATCGCCATGCAGATTCTGATGACGGCCGCCTTCGTATTGCTTACAATTACCATCCCCCATCCGTCACCCGAACTGATTGCGTCCGGCCAAACGCCCATCTCTCTCTTTACGGTGATGCTCATCCTCTTTATTATCGTAGCCTTTGCTTCGGCCACGCATGATATCGCAGCCGATGGTTTCTATATGTTGGCGCTCACAAGCCACGAACAAGCTGCTTTCGTAGGCATCCGAAGCACGTTCTATCGCTTGAGTTCTATCTTCGGTCAGGGCGTATTGCTCGTTGTAGCCGGTTTGCTCGAAACGAAAACGGGCGATATTCCGCTGGCATGGCAACTCACCCTACTCTTCACCTCAATCATCTTTGCGCTCATCACGCTCTGGCATATTTTCTTCACGCCCAAGCCGGCATCTGACCGCTCATCGCTGGGCGATGATGCAAAGAACGTAGGTGCTATTCTGCGCGAATTTGGCCGCACGTTCGTGACGTATTTCAAGAAACCGGGTATCTGGTTAGCAATGATTTTCATGCTCGTGTTCCGTTTGCCGGAGGCTTTCCTGATTAAGATGATTAACCCGTTCCTCGTTGCCTCCAACGAGGTGGGTGGCTTAGGGCTTGCTACCGAGCAGGTTGGTATCGTTTATGGCACTATTGGCATCCTCTTCCTCACGATTGGCGGTATCCTCGGCGGTTGGTTTGCTTCTAAAGTAGGCTTGAAGAAATCAATGTGGTGGATGGCAGCCTGCATGACACTCCCCTGCTTGACGTTTGTGTATCTGAGTATGGCGCTGCCCACATCGCTCGTTGCGATATCTATCGCATTGGCCATTGAGCAGTTCGGCTATGGCTTCGGCTTCACGGCCTATATGCTGTTTATGATTTACTTCTCAGAGGGCGAGTTTAAAACGGCTCATTATGCCATCTGCACGGCCTTCATGGCACTCTCGATGATGATTCCGGGCATGTTTGCAGGTTATATTCAGGAGGCTCTCGGCTATGTAGGTTTCTTCTGGATGGTGATTGCCTGCTGCGCTGCCACCCTCATTATTACGGTGTTCGCACGCCGAGCTGTAGATGAGGACTACGGAAAGAAATAAGGTAATTTTTAGAACGCACCTAAAATATTTAGACCCCACTATTGCTAATTCAATATGAAACTGATTAAAAACCTTCCCAATGCGGTCACCTGCTGCAATTTGCTGGCAGGTGCAACCGCTGTGATGATGGCCTCAGAGGGGCAATTTCGCTATGCTTTTCTGCTGATTATAGCGGGCGCTGTGTTTGATTTCTTCGATGGCTTAACGGCTCGCGCACTCAAAGTGCAGTCGCCTATCGGCAAAGAGCTCGACTCGCTGGCTGACTGCATCACGTTCGGATTGGCACCATCTGTGATGCTGATGCAAACGATCCGTCAGCAAACGGAAGCGAGCAACTACGCTTGGGGTTGGTGGTCGGCTGTAGCTCTCTTGATGGCCGCTTTCTCGGCACTCCGATTGGCGAAGTTCAATACCGACGAACGCCAGACGAGTTCGTTCATTGGTCTTGCCACCCCTGCCAATGCGCTCTTCTGGGCATCGCTCATTGCGGCTTTCCCCTCCCTGCCCTCGCTTGCACAGTGGATACCCTTTGCTATGATGGCGCTCATGCTACTGAGTTGCTGGTTGCTGGTTGCTGAACTGCCATTCTTCTCGCTCAAGTTCAAGAGCCTCTGTTGGGCCGACAATAAAGTGCGTTATATTTTCCTGATTGGCACTATCCTGCTGATTGTGCTTGCCGCCCTCCTTGGCCATATCTGGGCTGCAGGCGCCATCGTTATCCTCTGGTACATAATCGCCAATCTCGCTGCCCAGCTGTAGCACCATCTGCCGACATCACACTACCCTTACTCTAAAATGTGTGAACTTTGTGAACTTTGTGAACTTTTTGTGAAAAATCCACTACACTGTTTGTACGCTACGCGTTGCTGCCGCTGCCGAATCAGACTAGATAATCCCACCGCTTTCGCGATGGGATTATCTTATTTCTACTCAGCAGAATTTATTCGTCATTTTCGTGATATCAGCTGCACCCAAGAGCGGTAGTTAGCTTTCATAGGTAAACTCGGATTTAGAACGCGAATATCAATTAATCGAACACGAATCTCACGAATCACACGAATATTTGTTTTGAACCTTAATTCCGCAACACTATAATTTAACTTTATTTATAAGTACCTGAGCAACAAAAAGTTGCTCAGGATTTTGCTA
>CAMGMU010000073.1 GCA_946059305.1 uncultured Bacteroidales bacterium
CACAGTATTAAATCTATACTATTTATTGTGTAACCAAAAACTAAATAATCAATCTATACATACTATAAATCAATCAGAAACACTAATTTTTTTTTCATGAAGTTAAAATCAGTATTTTTCTTATTCTGCCTGGGTGCTTTTATGGCTGCTCAAGCGCAGGAAGTAGATAAAGCGACCGTTCAGAAGCAGGCGAATGCAGCCGCGGTTGCAGCTGGCGACCTCAAAGGGGTTGATACCGGAGAAAAAGATTGGAAATTCTCCGGCGCGGTAGGGTTGAACGCAGCGGCTACCGGTCTTTGGAATTGGGCTGCGGGCGGCAATAATAACGTGAGTGGGGTGGTGTATGGTCGCTTCCGTCTGCTTTATCACAAGAACAGCATAGCATGGGATACCAACCTCGATATGGAATATGGCCTCTCATGGATAGATCAGCCGTATGATCCACTTCAGAAATCTTCGGATAAGCTGATTTTCGCCACGAAATTTGGTTGGGAATTTAAGAAAACATGGTACCTCACGGTACTTGCTGGATTCCAGAGCCAATTCGCATACGGACGCGAGTATGATGGCACGGAGGCTTTCGACCCCATTACCTCCAAATTCCTTGCTCCAGCTTATACGGATATCTCTGTAGGTATTGACTGGAAACCCAATGACATTTTCTCCGTTTACCTTTCTCCTGTTGCCGGTCGTTTGACGATTGTATCTGTAGGTAAAAATCTGCAAAGCAGTTATCTCACGGAGCATAATATCGATCTTGAGCAGACGCTTAAGGAGAAATATGCTGTATATCGTTATGCGAAGTTGCAAGAAGGAGGGTTCCAGAAAGACTATACGCGTAATGTTCGCGCTGAGCTCGGTCTTTCGCTTAAGGGAACTGTTAACTATAAGTACAAGGACCTCAAACTGGCAACCACGCTTGGTCTCTTTACTCCGTATGCATGGGATAAGACCGTGATGGGCACCAACGAGAATGGTAATCCTATCTATCGCGACAACAACCGCCGCTTCGGTAATTTCGATGTAGATTGGACGACCGCTATCTCATATCAGTTCTTCAACTGCCTCCAGGTGACGCTATCTACGGATTTGCGTTATTACAACGGTACGATGATTGCCAAGGAATATACGAATCCAGATGGCACTACCCGTGTGGAAAATGGCGAACGCGTACAGTTTAAGGGTATTATTGGTCTCGGCGTAGGCTACTCATTCTAAGCCGAGCCCTAATTATTTATTCTCGTCAGAATGTTACCTCAAGAAGAAATAGCACTCCTCGAAAAGCAAATAAAGCAACTCATAGAGCAGCATCATGTCTTGAGCGAACAGGTGAATATGCTTCTTAAGAACAACGATCAACAGCGCCAGGAAGTCATTCGTTCGCATGCTGAAATACAAGCTTTGCAAAAGCAAAATCGCGAACTTCAAACGGCACTTGCGCTTGTTGATGATTCTGAAGGAAAAGATGTAGCCAGACGAAGAATAAAAGCTTTAATCGACAAAATTGATCGGACAATCGAACTGCTCAACGAATAATTATTATGGCTGATACTCAACATATTACATTGCAAATCGTATCGCATCGAGTGGCACTCAATATCGTTCCCGAACAGGAACCACTTTATAGAAATGCGGCTCATAAGATTAATGAATTGTATCAGAAATACCAGCGAGTATATCCGAAAATGCCCGTAGAGCAGTTGTGGATTTACGTAGCCCTTGCGCTCGCGGTAAACCTCCAGTCCGATGCCCGTGATAAAAATATCGGACCCATTATTGATAAGGTTCGAGAACTTAATCAACTCATTGAAGAAACACTAAACAAAGAATAGAAATATGTTTTTAAGTATTATTTATTTTACGATAGCAATTATTGTGTCATTGGCGTTGGGAGTGGGATTCTCCTACTACTTCTTCCGTCATTCTGCCAATGGAATCATTTCAAAAGCTAAGGAAGAAGCAGAGATTATCAAGCGCGATAAGATTATTGAGGCAAAAGAAAAGTTTATTGCCCTCAAAGCGGAATATGAAAAAGAAGTTAATCAACGCAATAAGAAATTGCAAGAGCACGATGATCGTCTTCGTCAGCGCGAGCAGCAGCTCAACCAACGTCAGGGCGATGTACAGCGTATGCTCAACGAAGTAAATCAGAAGACGCAAGCTATTGAACAGCAGAAGCAGTCCATCGAGCAGCAGAAGCAGTCGCTTGAGTTTAAGTCGCGTGAGATTGAAAAAATGCAGCGTCAAGCTCAGCAGCAGTTGGAGCAGATTGCCGGTATCTCAGCTGAGGAGGCAAAGAAGCAACTTATTGAGAGCTTGAAAGATGAGGCGAAGACCAATGCCATGTCGTATGTCAACGATATCATGGCCGATGCTCGCCTAACGGCCAATAAAGAGGCTAAGAAGCTTATCGTACAGACGATTCAGCGTGTCGCTTCGGAGACTGCTGTGGAGAATGCCGTATCTGTATTCCCGATTGAAAACGATGAGGTGAAAGGCCGCATTATCGGTCGTGGTGGTCGCAATATCCGTGCCCTTGAAGCTGCTACTGGCGTAGAGGTGATTGTTGACGATACGCCAGAAGCCATCACCCTCTCGGCTTTCGACCCTGTTCGTCGCGAGATTGCTCGCTTATCGCTCCATCAGCTTGTTCTTGACGGACGTATTCATCCCGCACGTATCGAAGAGGTGGTAGCTAAGGTGAAGAAGCAGCTGGAAGAGGAGATTATTGAAACGGGTAAGCGCACGGCTATCGACCTCGGAATCCACGGCTTGCATCCGGAACTCATTCGCATGGTTGGTAAGATGAAGTACCGCAGCTCGTATGGTCAGAACCTGCTTCAGCACGCTCGCGAGACGGCCAATCTCTGTGCTGCCATGGCATCTGAATTGGGCTTGAATCCTAAGAAAGCTCGTCGCGCCGGATTGCTCCACGATATAGGTAAGGTACCCGATGAGGATCCCGAAACGCCGCACGCACTCTATGGTATGCGCCTGGCTCAGCAGTTTGGCGAGAAGCCCGATATCTGTAATGCTATTGGTTCGCACCACGATGAGATTGAGATGGAAACGTTGCTCGCTCCTATCGTGCAGGCTTGCGATGCTATCTCGGGCGCACGTCCGGGTGCTCGTCGTGAAATCGTGGAAGCTTATATCAAGCGCTTGAATGATCTTGAGAATCTTGCGCTTTCGTATCCCGGCGTAGTGAAGACCTACGCTCTGCAAGCGGGTCGTGAGTTGCGCGTTATAGTAGGTGCTGACAAGCTTTCGGATAAAGAAACGGAGCTCTTGTCGTTTGATTTGGCAAAACGCATCCAAGACGAGATGACCTATCCCGGACAGATTAAGATTACGGTTATCCGCGAAACCCGCGCCATAAGTTACGCTAAATAAATGCTTACTTAATAGCAAAAGAAAATCATCCCGCTACCAATCGCAGCGGGATGATTTATTATAGGATAGGGTGTGCCAAATAAACGCAAGTAGTCAGGGACAATCATGTCTTCTTTAGAGCGCAAAGCGGAACGAAATCTTTACGCCATTTCTGCCCCAAGCTCCAACACGACGATGATGGATACCATCAGGCAAGAGATAATCGTTGTAGGTGATTCGGCGCACATAATCGATTCGGATAAACTTTAAGATATTCTCAATGCCGGCAGTTACCTCCATATACGGCAGCTTGCCGATGGGCGAACTCACGTTACCGGTCACGTAAAGCGGCTCTATGCCTTGCATCTCAAATGTAGGATAGCCTGCTTCCGGACGATAGGTATTGGCATCTGGGAACGCATACAATCCTGCTCCTGAAGGTAAGTAGGGGTTGTTCTTCTTCGTAAGATGACCATATATACCGGAGAAGCTGACTACGCCACGAAGCTTCAGCTTATTGAGTCCGGGAATGCGATTGATGACCCAACCTTTGAAATAATAGGTAGCAAAAATGCCCACGTATTCATCCATGAGAAACTCCATCGGTTGCATCAGATTAAACGCGTTTTGCGCCAAGAAAATGGACGTGGAAGTAGGAGGAATATAAAGCTCCGTAAACGGCACTTTATTCCATACCATCCCTGCTTGAATGCGTGCGTCGAGATGGCCAAAAGCGGAGAACCAGAATCGTTTCTCGGCGGTTATCTCGGTCTTATTGATGAGGAATCCTCGCCCTCCACTCTGTCGGTCGTCAAGGAATCCGATATCGTGCGTTAGTCGGATGACGGGTGCATCGTGCGCAAGCGAGAACTGCGATTCGCGTCCGCTTCGGCTGATGGGCGTGCTGGAGCCCGGTGAGTAACGCAACTCGAATCCCGCGCGATATACCATATAAGAAGGTATGGTTTTCGTGAGCGCCATTTGTCCATCTGTCGTGTAGCCTTCTACGCGGTTGTAACGGAGCATTCCGGCAGCTTCGTTGTGCTCGAAATTGAAGTGCACCTTCAGCGAGAGTTTGTTTTGCCATTCCTTATGATACGCCACCTGCGCCGTAAGCAGATACTGATAATTTTTCAGTTTGGGTTTGGAAGTGGGAATCGACATCAGAATATGGTCACGATCCATGGAAACGAGCGTCTGTCCGGGCTCGTTTACGTCGTAGGTAACCGAGAGCGAAAGGTTGTTTCGGAGCGGCTCATAGGGGTGGTATTTCTTCTTGTCAAACGAGTATATAAACGTAGCATTCCCCTTCGGCCGAAGGTCTTGACATCCGAACGCAATATAGGTTCTAAAAAACGCATTCGGATGCGCCTTGGCAGTCGTCATACCGCCCAAACGAAGACGTACGCCTTCAAGCGAGTTCCACGATACGGTACTGTAAATCGGACCGAAATCCCATTTGGATTGTTCCCAACGTGTAGAGGGTTGGGTAGGGAGGAACTCCGTGAGTAAGGTGTTGCCGAACATGACGAGCGAATTGAATTTGGGCGTTGCCTTAAACTCTTCTACCAAATCATAAACAGATGCTTCATAAAACGTGAGGGGCTCTGGCCGGAGCGTGTCCCACAACCGCGAAGCGATACGTATGCCCGTCGTATCGTCCACTTCGTCGGATGCCGTCATGTCGGAGAAAATGCGCTTGTCGATATCCGCCTCCGTATCCACCTCTTTGTAGAGCTTCATCTGCCTCGCGAGCAGACTTCTTTTGCCCTTGATGATATAAAACTTGGCATACGTATACGTCCGATCCGGAGCCCATAGCCCCGATTCATGCCGTTTGTAGGTATGCTCTACGCGGAAATCCGACACGAAATTCAGATTGATATTCGGCGGGATATTGATAGCATATTTCAGCAGTTTATACGTGGAATCGTTGAGGATATAGAGGTGCCCTGTAAATGAATAGCTCTCCGAATTGACGGGTACGAAGGCCAAATCAATACATGACTGTCCATCCACCACAATCGTATCCATGATATAATACTGATAATACGCGACTGCGAGGGTAGAGGAGAGGGGCGATACGAAACGGTTGCCCAGAATAGGCAGATTGTCGTCGTAGATGTCAAAATCCTCAAAAATGGTCTTGATATTGGCCTGCAAAGCGGGCGATTTGATCACGTCTTCCAATCCGAAGATGCGTTTCTGGTTCACGATGGTCTTCTCCCGCTTGGGTTTGCGCTGGAAGTATTCGGTTGAATTATTCTCTCGAATGGACACGGTAACCAACGGATTTACGCCCGAAGTGTCGATATATTTCTCTGCAAACGCGAAATTCTTCCAAAAGCCTTTCTTGAAATTCGGATAGAAATTCTCTAAAGCAAACGACATCTTGCTGTAGGTTTGCGCTTTGTATTGCGGGGCGGTAGTGATATTGCCCGAATCCTTGTGTGCAATCACGTTCTTGATGAGTTCCACGGCCGGATTGCCCTTGCGCTTGTATTTCTGCTTGCCCTTCTTTGGGGTAACAACCACATCCTGCAAGCCATACACATCCGGCTCCAGCCGAATAATCTGGTTGCTCTTGACTTGTCCTTTGCGGAGCTTCACTTGCATCGTTTTGTAACCCATCATTTGGAAGCAGATGGTCGTGTAAGGATTGCTGGAAATCAAGCTGAATCGACCATCCATATCGGAGGTGGTACCAATGCCAGACGAGACAAGTCCCTCGCTCGAGGGTTTCATAAAATAAATCTGCACAAACGGGAGCGTATCGCCCGTCTGCGCATCAATCGTGACGCCCGAAATGCCGGTGGCGTCATCGAGGTTCTGCCCGCTGACTGTCACAGTTGCGAACAGTAGGAATAGGTATGTAAGAAAACGTTTCAAATGACTAATAACCTTACAAAACGGCCCGCAGACGGAGGGTGCTGCGGGTGTTTAGGAAAACAATACTGTGGCCTCAGGCCAATATTACATACGTTCAGGCACCTCAATCCCGAGTAGTGCCATTGTCTTCTCAAGCGTGCGTGCCACGGTCTTGGCGAGCAGCAGGCGGAATGCACGTTTCTGCTCATCGGGTTCGTTCATGATGGAGCAGTCGTGATAGAATGAGTTGAAGAGTTGCGCGAGTGCATAGGCGTAGTTGCAGATGACTGCGGGCGAGAAATCGTCGCCTGCCTGACGAATCACAACGGGCAGCTCTGTAAGCTTCTGAACGAGCGCCACCTCCTGCTCTGTGAGCGTAGGTTGCAGCCCTTCTGCCGCAACTAAAACGTTGGCTTCGGCAGCTTTGCGGAGCACGGACTGAATACGCGCATAGGTATATTGAATAAACGGACCGGTATTGCCGTTGAAGTCAATCGACTCTTCCGGATTAAACAGCATATTCTTCCTCGGATCGACCTTCAGGATGAAGTACTTGAGCGCTCCGAGACCTACCTTGCGTGCAATCTCGTTTTGCTCCTCCTCGGTGATACCCGTGAGGCGAAGCACCTTGTCTTTGCTGAGCTCTTTGGCATCGGCAATCATCTGCGCCATCAGATCGTCGGCATCTACAACAGTACCTTCGCGGCTCTTCATCTTGCCGTTGGGCAGTTCTACCATGCCGTAAGAGAAATGTACGAGTTCCTTACCGAAGGGGAAACCAAGTCGATCGAGAAGGATAGAGAGGACCTTAAAATGATACTCCTGCTCGTTGCCCACTACATATACCATCTTATCGATGGGATAGTCCTGAAAACGCAACTTCGCCGTACCGATATCTTGCGTCATATAGACCGAGGTGCCATCGCTTCGGAGCAGCAGTTTCTCATCGAGCCCATCGGCCGTGAGGTCAGCCCATACGGAGTTGTCGTCGCGGCGGTAGAACTTACCGGCTGCCAGACCTTTCTCAACCTCCGACTTGCCCTCTAAATAGGTGTCAGACTCGTAGTAAATCTTATCGAAACTAACGCCCATCATCTTGTAGGTCTCATCGAATCCGGCATATACCCATTCGTTCATTTTGGCCCAAAGACTCCGAATCTCGGGGTCGTTCTGCTCCCACTTGAGCAACATGGCCTGCGCCTCTTTCATGAGTGGCGCCTCTTTCTTGGCTTTCTCTTCGTCCATGCCGCCTTCCACGAGCGCTTTCACTTCTGCCCGATATTCCTTGTCGAAACGAACATAGTAATCGCCAATCAGATGGTCGCCTTTCTTGCCCGAAGACTCCGGCGTCTCGCCATTGCCGAAGCGCAACCATGCGAGCATCGACTTGCAGATATGAATACCGCGGTCGTTGACGATATTGGTCTTCACCACCTTCCAGCCGTTAGCCTCCTGAATACGCGCAATCGAACTGCCGAGGAGGTTGTTTCTTACGTGTCCCAAATGGAGGGGCTTATTGGTGTTGGGTGAAGAATACTCCACCATCATCAGTTTGGATGATTCCGTTACGGGAACGAATCCGAAGCTGTCGTCTTTGGCAATAGCTTCGAGTTGACGTACCCAAAACGCTTCCGAGATCACCATGTTGAGGAATCCCTGCACGGCATTAAATCGGAGCACGAGTTCGCCTTGCAGCTTATCGCCAATTTCCTGCGCCACTTGAGCAGGTGCTTTGCGCGCCAGCTTCACAAATGGGAAAACCACCAGCGTCAGGTTGCCCTCAAACTCCGGGCGCGTCTTCTGAAGCTGAATCATCTTATCGTCGGCATCTATGCCGTATAACGCCTTCACGGCGTCTTTCACTTGTACCTTAATTGTTTCTTCCAGACTCATACAATAGAGTGTGTTATGTGGTGAATAATTAATCAAATCAATCATGCGCCTGATGCAATCCGGCGACCGTCAAATCCCACGGCAGCCATGCTAAATGGCAGCAATTATTAAATTGCGGCACATTTCTTCTGCAAGAACGCAGCCTCTTCTGGCGAGAGGAGTGGAGCGGTAAGCTCATACACGCGTTGGTGGTAGCGGTTGATCCACTCGATCTCCTCTTCGGTCATGATGGAGCGCTCGATGAGGGTGGTGTCGTAATAGCAGAGTGTGAGGGTCTCCCATCGGAGGAACTGATCCTCTGTGGTGCATGCCTCGGTACGCGGAGCGGGCTCTACGGCTACGAGGTTCTCAATACGGATACCCCATTCGTCGGTGCGGTAGATACCCGGCTCGTTGGAGCAAATCTGTCCCACTTCGAGCATGGTGGGGTTCATGTCGGTACGCACGTTCTGCGGTCCTTCGTGGCAACCAAGGAAATGGCCTACGCCATGGCCTGTGCCGTGACCGAAGGTGATGCCGGCTTTCCACATAGCCTGCTTAGCGAGCGCATCGAGCTGATTGCCGCGGGTGCCGCGAGGCCATTGGATATGTCCGAGTGCCAGATGGCCTTTGAGCACATAGGTGTAATCGAGTTTGGCCTGCTGCGGGATCTCGCCGCCGAGCCAAATGGTACGGGTGATGTCGGTCGTGCCGTCAAGATACTGTCCGCCCGAGTCGAGGAGCAACATACCCTCCGGCCGCACCTCTGCGCAGTTGTCGGCCGAAGCCGCATAATGCACAATAGCGCCATTGCCCTTGTAGCCGGCAATCGTACCGAAACTCTCCATCACGAAGTTCTCGCCCATCATGCGGAATTCATGCAGCTTCTCCATGAGCGTCCATTCGGTCTGCTTCTGTCCACCGGCAAACGCCTCTTCTTCGAGCCATTTGAAGAAACGCGTGAGTGCCACGCTGTCTTGCAGCATAGCCTTGCGTTCGCCTTCGAGCTCCACGGCATTCTTATGGCTCTTATCTTTGAGAACGGGCGACTGTGCGTTGACTTTTCTGCACGCCTCAGGGATCGCCTCATAGAGCGCTTGATTGACCTTGGCGCCATCGTAAAGCACCGTGCCTTGCAGCTTGTTCAGATAAGTAAACACGTCTTCATAACCCATCACGCAGATGCCTTCACGCTGCAGATAAGCAGCTGCGGCTGCATCTACTTTTTCGGGCAAAACGAACAACGTCACCTTGTCCTGCTCCAGTACTACATAGGAGATCACCACGGGGTTGAACTCTACATCGAAGCCGCGGATATTGAGCAACCATGCTATCTCATCGAGGGCAGAAATCACCATCGCCTCAGCTTTCTTCTCAGCCATCGCCTTGCGGATACGCGTCAGTTTGGCTTGCACGCCCTCGCCTGCAAAACGCTCCTCGTATTCATAGAGCGGAGTGAGCGGAATCGACGGACGGTTCTCCGTCCAGAGCTGGCGGATGAGGTCGATAGAACGAAGGCCGATATGGGCTTCCTGAAACGCATTTCGCATAGAAGCATACTCGTTTACGCTCCACATCTCGGGGTTGACGCCTACCATTTCGCCTGTCTGCAACGCCTCGCAGAGCCAGTCGTTGATGCTGGGGCAGTCGATATCCGAAGCGCGCATGAGCTCGATAGTGGTATCTTTGAGCTCAATGCCGGCTTGCAGGTAATAACGGCTGTCCGTAAAGAGTTTGGCTTCTTTCATCGTTACAACAACCGTGCCAGCCTCACCGGTAAAGCCTGATAGCCAGGTCGTTTCGGTCCAATGTGCGGCCATATATTCACTCGCGTGCGGGTCCGTACCCGGCACGATATACGCAGCCAGTCCTTCGGCTGCCATCAATGTGCGAATCGCTTGCAGTTTCTCAATTACGTTCATATCTGTTGTGTTTTAATTTTTATAAGCCTTGAAACTCATATCTAAGCACTTGAAGCTATGGGTGAGGGCGCCTACGGAGATGAAATCCACGCCACACTCGGCATAGTCGCGGAGTGTCTCTTTGGTGATGCCACCCGAACTCTCGATCTCGATATAGCCGGGCTGCTGCTTCTTCCAGTTGGGCACTTTATCCGTCCAATCTACATGTCCTTCGGGGCTGTGCTCACGGATATACCGTACGGCCTCACGAGTAGCTGCGGGCGTGTAGTTATCGAGCATGATGCGGTCCACGCCCCCTTCCTCGAGCGCGGCCTCGAGCTCCTGCTGATTGCGCACCTCGATCTCAATCTTCAGGTCGCGACCCGTAGCGCGGCAGTAGTCTTTGGCACGATGGATGGCGGCTGCCGTACCTCCTGCAAAGTCCACGTGGTTATCTTTCAGGAGGATCATGTCGAACAAACCGATACGATGGTTACGTGCGCCACCAATACGCACCGCCTCTTTCTCGAGCATACGGAGACCGGGAGTGGTCTTGCGGGTGTCGAGAATGGTGCAACCCGTACCGGCAACGAGACGCTGATAATAATGCGCCATCGTAGCAATACCCGACATCCGCTGCATGATATTCAGCATCGTGCGCTCTACCTGCAGCAGGCTCAGCACCTTACCATATACGCGGAAGGCTATATCACCCGGCTTCACTTCTGCCCCATCTTCAAGAAACAGCTCCACGCGAAGTTCCGGGTCAAAATAGTTTATCACTTCCTGCGCCACTTCCACTCCGGCAAGGATTCCCTCTGCTTTTATAATCAGTTGTTGGCAACCCATTGCCGACTCGGGAATGCTGCTGAGCGACGTATGGTCGCCATCGCCAATGTCCTCTTTGAACCACTGAGCTATCAGCTCGCGAAGTTCACTTTTTGTGATATATTCCATGCAAAAAAACGTTTTTTTCTTAAAATGTTTGCAAAATTACTAAATTTTTCTTACCTTTGCAAACTTTTCCGCGAAAAGTTGTATTTTTTTCGTAGAAAAAGCTGTTTTTTATATATTTTTTTGCAGTTCTTTTGATTATCGTTAAAAAATGTACAAACAATGAAAGAAAAACTGAAAGCTGTAGGTGCGTATATTGCGTCAATAGCCAACTTGAGCGATCATCTTGACATTCCAGAGGCGCAAAAGTCCATCCGTGAGAATATCTACTTCCGCGGACCCAACGTGTATATCCTTTTCTTTGCGATTATTATCGCTTCTGTG
>CAMGMU010000074.1 GCA_946059305.1 uncultured Bacteroidales bacterium
CCGGCAGCAGCAGGAGTGCGACTGCCCGTACTGCCCGAAGTGGAGCCGGCAGCAGGAGTGCGACTGCCCGTACTGCCCGAAGTGGAGCCGGCAGCAGCAGGAGTGCGACTGCCCGTACTGCCCGAAGTAGAGCCGGCAGCAGCAGGAGTGCGACTGCCCGTACTGCCCGAAGTGGAGCCGGCAGCAGGAGTGCGACTGCCCGTACTGCCCGAAGTGGAGCCGGCAGCAGCAGGAGTGCGACTGCCCGTACTGCCCGAAGTAGAGCCGGCAGCAGCAGGAGTGCGACTGCCCGTACTGCCCGAAGTGGAGCCGGCAGCAGCAGGAGTGCGACTGCCCGTACTGCCCGAAGTAGAGCCTGCAACAGCAGGAGTGCGACTGCCCGAAGTGGAACCTGCAGCAGCAGGAGTGCGGCTGCTGGATGGTTGACGGCTACCCGTGGTGGTGGTCGTTGCAGCGGATACGATTTGCTGAAGCTGACGCGTATTCGTTACCTGACGACTGTTCGATGATCCGGATGGATGATACGTCACGGCACTATTACGGCTGTTGAAACTGCCCTCAGGATGAGCCGTTGCATAATCGTTCTTATGATACTGTTGCGTATCCTTATGGTAGTTTGGATAGTGGCAATGCTCCACATAATGCACTTCGTGGCAGTACTTATGGCTGTGTATATACGTGGTCACATACGAATGGTAGTGGCCATAATGACGCGGAGCACAGTGGTGGTAATGCGGCGGGAAATGGCCATAATAATAAGGCGATACCCATACCGTATAATAATGACGGCCGTAATAGTCAAAAATCAACGGCCTGCGCACAAATACCGGTTCGATGATATAGTTTGTACCATAAATATAAGGATGACCGATAATCTGCACATACGGCGAAGCGCCATAATTTTCCACTACGATAGTGGCTACATCCTGATAGATATTCCTTGCTAAAACGGCCTGAATCACGTAGAGATAATTATGGCCATTGCGCGTTTCCATCACCCTAAGGTAATCTACATAGCCATCGCCATTCAAATCCAAGTTGGAAATCATATACTCATACGAGTTTAGAATCTCCTCAAACTCCTCCGTTGTGCGCGATTGTGCAAATGCAGCAGCTACCGCCTGCAAGTCAAGATACAAACTGATGTCAGACGTAAGCGCACTTACTTGCACGGTAGTCGTAGTAGCAGGCTTAGCGGGCACTTTGACCGTAGTGGTGGTGTATTGGGGAGTAACGCCCACATATTGGGGCGCAACCGGGTAACGAACAGGTGTAGATGTTTCGGCTATGGTAATGATTCGAGTAAGGCAACTCGTGCTCAATAATGCCACTGCGGCAGTAATTAAAAAGGATGTCAGTTTACGCATTTCTGTCAGATTTTGAGATTATTAAGCGCAAAGATAGTGCTTTTATTCGGAATATACAAATAAAATGCCAAAAATCTTTGGCTAAATGGTTTTTTTTACGTAATTTTGCACCAATTATGGCAAATCTCATCCTTGATAAGCTCTCTATCGGCTACAATAAGTCCGTTATCCAACCTTCTCTTACCCTTGAAGCTCGAGAAGGCGAAATGATTTGTCTGCTTGGGCAAAACGGCTGCGGCAAATCTACTCTTATCCGTACGCTTGCCGGTTTCCTTCCGCCACTCAGCGGTCAGGCGTTTGTTCGCCAATCAGCTGCACCCGACAAATCGCTGTTTGGCATGACAGAACATGAGCGCTCGCTTCTCTTCTCCGTGGTATTGACAGACCGCCTCTCTACCGATCGCACAACGGTGGAAGATGTGGTAGCCATGGGGCGTTACCCCTACGCGAATATGTTAGGGAAACTATCAAATAACGACATTCGCAATATCGAAGAGGCCCTACAAGCAGTCAATATGGAGCACAAGCGCTCTTTCTATTTCAGCGAACTGTCAGATGGCGAGAAGCAACGCACGTTGATAGCCAAAGCGCTCGCGCAACAAACGCCCTTCATCTTACTTGATGAACCCACTGCCCATCTCGACCTGCCCAACCGCATCAAGACCCTCCTGCTCCTCCGGCAACTAGCGCGCGCGACCGCGCGTACAATATTAATAAGTACGCACGAGCTCGATTTAGCGCTTCAAACAGCTGATACCATTTGGCTCATGAGGCCCTTATTGGGAATTCAAGCCGGCACCCCCATCGAACTCACCCAATCGGGCGCTTTCCAACAAGCATTTGCCGACCCCCTTTTCCGATTTGAGCCCGATGCTGAAGGACAGTTACGCATCCGCATTCTCGACTAAGCAGACATAGCATCTACTTAGGTAAACGGCTCAAGCGGGCTCTCTCGCAAACTCCCCTTCGAGCAATTTTTTAGAACCCACCTATAGCAATTAAGGCTGCCTAACCATTGGTTAAGCAGCCATAATTCTGTTATTTACCCAGCGGCTCAAAAGAGCCACCGGCAATCAATAAGCCCGATTACGCTTCTTTCATAGCCTTACGCGCATCCTGCCACTTCTGAATCTCATAAGCAATAGGCGATGCGATGAAGAGCGAAGAATAGGTACCGATGATTACACCAAGGAGCAATGCGAATACGAAACCTTGAATAGAAGCTCCACCGAAGCAGAAGATAGCAAACAATACTACGAACGTTGACATAGAGGTTGAGAACGTACGAGAGAGCGTGCTGTTCAATGCCAAGTTGATGTTGTCATGACGTTGGCGCTTCGGATACAAGCCCGTATATTCGCGGATACGGTCGAAGATAACCACAGTATCATTGATAGAGTAACCAATCACCGTAAGGATAGCCGCAATAAACGATTGGTCAACCTCCATAGAGAACGGCATAATCTTCCAAAGCAGTGCATACAGACCGATGATAATCAAAGAGTCATGAGCCAACGAAACGAGCGCACCTACAGAGAAAGCGAAGTTGCGGAAGCGGATGAAGATATAGAGGGCTACGATGAAGAGAGCGATGATAATCGACCATACAGCAGCCGTCTTGATATCGTCAGCGATAGCCGGACCCACCTTCTGCGACGACATGATACCTACGTTTTCATTAATCTGCGTAGAGAGGAACTCGTCTGCTGTGATATTCTCAGAAATCAAACCGGCATTCTTAGATGCTACATAGAGGCAGTTCTCAATAATCGGATCAAGGTCTTCGGACTCGTTCTGAATACCGACATTGGTAGAGATACGAACCTGATTGTTAGAGCCAATCGTGATTACGTTCAAGCCGAAAGACTCTCCTGGGAACTGAGCCTTGAGGGCATCGTTGACCGCAGCACGAACATCGTCGGTCTTAACCGGCTGTTCGTAACGTACAACGAAGTTACGACCACCCGTAAAATCAATACCGCGGTTCAAGCCCGGAGCAAACAGGCCGATGAGGCAAACAACGAGCACCACTGCTGAGATGCAATAAGCAATCTTACGTGCACCTACGAAGTTGAAGTGCATATTCTGGAACCAATTCTTCGTAATATTCGTGGTGAAGCTGAGCTCCTTAGCGTTCTTCGAGTTCACATAATTATCCAAGAGCATATGCGCGAAGAATACGGCGGTCAAGATGGTGGTAACGATACCGATGATGAACGTTACAGCGAAGCCCTTGATCGGACCCGAACCGAACACAGCCAGTACGATACCCGTAAGGAGTGAGGTTACGTTAGCATCAATAATAGCCGAAGTAGCACCCTTATGACCATCTTCTACTGCTTTCTTCAAGCCCTTGCCACCCTTGAGTTCCTCACGGATGCGCTCGAAGATAAGCACGTTAGCATCCACAGCCATACCCATCGTGAGCACGATACCGGCAATACCCGGCAAGGTCAATACGCTACCGAACGAAGCGAGGATACCGAATACGAGGAAGACGTTGAGCAGGAGGGCTGCATCAGCGATAAGGCCAGGAATCAGACCATAGTAGAAAATCATATAGATGAGGATAAGGCAGAAGGCGATAACGAACGAAATCAAACCAGCCTTAATCGACTCAGCACCAAGCGACGGACCTACGATATCTTCCTGAATAATGCGTGCAGGAGCCGGCATCTTACCCGACTTGAGGGTGTTGGCCAAGTCCTTTGCCTCATCCACGGTGAAGTTACCGGTAATCTGCGAGTTACCGCCCGTAATCTCAGACTGTACGGTCGGGAACGAATATACATAACCATCGAGCACAACAGCAACCGACTTGCCGATATTCTCTTTGGTAATGCGAGCCCAAGTCTTAGCACCTTCAGCGTTCATCGACATCGATACCTCTGCATACGCGCTGGTCTCACGGAAGTCAGCACGCGCATCGGTAATTACATCGCCTTCGAGCGAAGCACGACCATCACGCTGGGTCTTGAGGGCAACGAGCTGATAGATCGATTCAGCCTCATCGATAGCCTTAACCGTCCAAGAGAAACGCAAATCGCGGGGGAACACCTGCTTAGCAGCTGTGCTCTTGAGCATCTCCATTACCTTGGCGGTATCGGTATAATGCGCATAACCTACAACCGGACCACGCTGATACTGGCTCTGCTGAAGAATAGCAAAGAGCGGGTGTGCTTTCTTCCATTCCTCATAAGCAGCAGCATTAGCAGCAGCGTCTGCCACTGAATCTACGGTTGCGTTGGCGTTTGCCTCCGTAGCAGCAAGCAGCGAATCCAAACCATCAACAGCTTCGTTAGCGGTTACTTCTGCAGGAGCAGCTTCTTCTGCGTTTTCTGCAACAGCTTCTGCAACAGGTTCTGCAGCAGTCTCTGCAGCAGCAGCTACCTTAGCATACTCTGCATCAATCTGAGCAAGCATCGGGAGCACCTCACCAATCTCATACGTCTCAAAGAACTCAAGATTAGCCGTACCTTGGAGGAGCTTACGTACACGTTCGGGCTCTTTTACACCCGGGAGCTCAATAAGAATACGACCCGGCTGGTCGAGCTGCTGGATATTCGGCTGAACCACACCAAAGCGGTCAATACGCGTACGGAGCACGTTAAACGAGTTGGAAATAGCGCCCTCCACTTCTTCGCGAATCACCTTCTCTACCTCGGCGTTGGTTGAGTTGAGCGACACTTTGTCTTTCAATTCGAACGTGGAGAACACCGATGCGAGCTGTGCGTTCGGGTCAATCTCTTTGTATGACTCTACGAACAACGTGACGAAATCGGTCTGGCCTTTTTTCTGCTTTTCTTTGGCAGCAGCCATGGCTTTGGTGAAATTTTCCGAATTGTTGTAGCCGGAAAGTGCGTTCAGAATGTCGGGAATCGACACCTCGAGGGTTACGTTCATACCGCCTTTCAAGTCCAAACCGAGAGCAATCTCTTTCTCGCGGCACTCCTTGAGCGTGTAACCAAACCACACTTTCTTGCTTGCGATGGAGTCCAAATACACGTACTCCTTCTCTGCTACCCCTCCGGCATACTCCTTAGCCTTTTTGTCATAACGGCTGGTAATGATGCTGAAGGAGAGGTAGAAGGCACATACCAGCGTAAGCAGGATGGCCATGATTCTTACAAGTCCTTTGTTTTGCATAGTTTTGATAATATTATTTAATATGATTTTCGAAGGCGAGGGCGCATGCGTTAGCGCCTAACGCATGCGCATACGTACGCTAGTTCATAAAAATAGCCCGCAAAGATACTACTTTTTTCTGATATGACAAAATTTTAGGGCCAAAATCACATAAAAAACCCGCTTTTTATCCCAAAACTATGCCTTTTACTATAAAAAGAAGCCACTCACCCTCACTCCCAGCAGTCAAAAAATATATCTGCATCAGCGAATTCCGACCAGTCTTCGCCATCGTCAGCATAAGCAACAGAGACGTCTGCGGGATAGATATTGTCGTTAGCAGTTATCCATCGAGCAATTCCATAGGAAGCAACCAAGAGGGCGATGGTAGCAGCTGCACCCATCATAATCGTCTTCCAAGGCCGTGGCTCTCGGAGGGAACGTATCTCCGCGCGAGGATTCTTTTCTGCCAAAGCAGTTTCTGCGGCCATAGAGGATGCTTCTGCAGCCTTTTGAGCAGTGGCAGCCTCCTCCATAAGGCGCTTCTTATTGGCCTCGAAGAAACCTTCGGGTGTCTGGTAAGGCATACGTTTGCCTACACTATTGAAATCAAAAGTTTCGTTGTTCGGTTTCATTGCTGAGAGAGTAAAGGTGGGTTTTAATAATTCCCATATTCGAAAAGATAATGAATAGTTTATCTTAAGTGGGAATTTTTAGAACCCACCTAAATAATTGGATATTTTCGTTTTGGCCAGATGGTAGTTCGCCTTGGCGGAGGCGGCCGTTGAACCGGTGATGGCAGCTATCTCTTCGTAGGGCAGTTCATCGTAATAGCGGAGGTTGAAGACCGTCCGCTGCATGGTGGGTAGCCGGAGGATCGCTTCTTGAAACCGGAGCAGCAACGCATCGCCCGTTTCGGTATAACTATCGGTTAGTAACGTGTCGAGCAGCGGTCCAACCTCCGACTCTTCGTCATCGATATAGACCATCTCGTGTTTGCTTCGGAGCCATTGCAACACTTCGTTGGTAGCAATCCGATAAGCCCATGCCCGTTCGGATTCACCTTTCTGCAGAGCGCCATAATGCTGAAAAATCTTGATGAACGTCTCCTGCAGCACGTCCTCCGCATCCTCATGGCTCACCACCATGCGGCGAATATGCCAATAGAGCGGTTCTTGATACCGCTCTATGACTTGCTCAATCCCAGATTGCTGTAAGTGGAGACTGTTCATCACTCTTGAGATAAGGAATTATTCCGGTTAGTTGCTTATTGTTGTTTGGCCGCGGGGGCAGACTTCTGTTCTGCGGGGACAGGTCGCTTAATCTGCTGCTTGGTCCTGCGAGCCTGCTCGTCTTTGAAGATTCGGCTTACCTGCTTCGGCGTCAGGATTTTCCTAAACTCCTTATAGAAATGTTCGCGCGCCTCGAGGATAGCTCGGCTCTGCTCAAAACTGTCGTACATACGTTTCTCTACCTGTTCTTCTGTCATTTCCTGCCCTTCTGCTGGTTTCTCTTGCTTGTATTGGAGTCGGATAGCGCGAAGCTGCTTATTGTAAGCTTGGTAGGTATTCACAAACTGCGCAGAGTCTTCGCCAGCCAATTTAAAGTTCTGTACGTAGAGTATAGCTTGCCCCATCAACTGTTTCTTTCCTAACGGACGCTTCTGATCAGCCGGAGCAGCTTGTTCTTGTCCTGCCGGTTGAGGTTTGCTTTTCTTTCCTTGTGCGGGTTGGGCACATACCATCGCTGCAGTCATCATCAGCGCCATGGTCATTACAATCATTCTTTTCATAATCGTTTGTTTTTGTGGTTATTTAATCATTCTTGCGAGTGGAATGAATCGAACTCACCTATAAGATGCATCACACATTCAAAAGTAAAAACCAAACATGCAATTTTTTCAAAAATCATGCCAGAAGGCTCCTCAATGAGTCCTCAATGCTCCTCATCGGAATGCAGCACTAAAAGTCTTGCAACATGCCACATGAGGAAGTGTCCTCCTGTGAACAATTCATCACCCACATCTGTGCAGTATCTTTGCTAAAAAACAGACAGTTGGTTTTAAAAAAAACGAACAACGACCTTAGGCCTATTATCAAAATTTTACTTCAGCCTTTGGTCTATTTCTCGTTGTCGTAAAAAATTAATCTTGAGAATAGAGCTCTACTCGTTGTTTTATTTAAAAGAACAACGACTTGCATCTGCAGGAGACACCATGTTCGCTTGTTGTTTACTTGTGCACGTGTAGCGGCGGAGAGCGGAGCGGATTAGGACGGAGATAGTATCTCCTACCAACAAACAATACAAAATAGCGCTTCGCGCGTTCCAGATAGAGCCTGCGGCTCTGTTCCAGAAGCCCGATGGGCTGTTCCATTGGCCAAGGGCCGTTCCATTAGCGCTTCGCGCGTTCCAGATAGAGCCTGCGGCTCTGTTCCAGAAGCCCGATGGGCTGTTCCAGGGGCGGATAATAGGACGGAGATAATATAGGGATTTATCCCGTCCTACCAACAAACAATACAAGGGCCGCAAGAGAGCCTTGCGGGCGTTCCAAGGCCTTGCGGGCGTGCAAGGGTGCCAAGGGCCGTTGGCCTTTAAAGAAATTTTGTTTCTTAAAATTTCTGCCAATGAGGGAAGAAGAATTGTTAATTTAAGTGAAAAATAATGGGCAAAAGTGAAAGTTTCTTAAGCTTGTGAGTATTCTGACTGCATGGGTAAGATTTTTGCTGGATAAAAACGTATCACAATGATGAATAAAATGGAACATTTTTTGACACATTTTCAGACTCGATTGCAAACGCATTGGCACAAACCCTCCCTCACCGACTACTACGGAGGCGCTGATTACACGCTCGGGCAAGTGGCTACAGAGATGCGTAAGATTGAGATGCTGATGGATCTGATGGACGTTAAACAGGGCGATAAGGTGGCTCTTTGCGGTAAGAATTGCGCCAACTGGGGCGTGGCTTTCTTGAGCTGCATGGCTGCACGACGAGTAGCCGTAAGTATCCTACCCGACTTTACGCCTGAGGCGGTGATGTATCTTACCGACCACTCTGACGCGAAGCTTTTGTTTGCCTCGGATTTTATTTGGAAAACGCTTGACCCTCAGCAGATGCCGCAGTTACAAGCAGCCATCCTGCTCGAGAATTTCGAATTAGCCTTTGCAGCCAATGAAGGTATCGAACAAGCCTATGCACAGTGGCAAACGGCATTCCTCCAAGCCTATCCTGGCGGATTCCAACTCAGCGATGTGCACTATCAGCTCAACGACCTTGATGCGCTCGCGGTTATCAATTATACCTCCGGTACGACCTCCTCGCCCAAGGGCGTGATGCTCAGTTACCGCAGCATCTCCTCCAATATAGCAGCGGCTTATGAGCACATGCGCGATATCACAGATGCCGATAGGCTCGTGAGTATCCTCCCAATGGCCCATATGTTCGGCCTCGTGCTGGAGTTTCTCTATGAGGTGACCACCGGTTTGCATATTTATTTCCTCGGCAAAACGCCTTCGCCTACGCAGCTGCTCAAGGCGTTCAACGATGTGAAGCCGTTTATGATTGTGTGTGTGCCGATGGTGGTGGAGAAAATCTTCCGCAAGGCTATCCTCCCGAAACTGCGTAAGCCACTCCTGCACGTGCTCTGGAATACGCCTTTGGTGAATATCCCCATCCGCAAGAAAGTGAAGAACAGTTTCATTCAGGCTTTGGGCGGCAACCTGCGCTACGTGATGATTGGTGGAGCAGCTCTCAATCAAGAGGTAGAGCGCACAATGAAGCAGATGCAGTTGCCTTATACGGTAGGATATGGCATGACCGAATGCGGTCCGCTGATTGCGTTTGAGGATTGGCAGCAGTTTGCGCCCTCATCTTGCGGCAAGACCATCTCCCGAATGGAGGTACGCATCGACTCTTCCGACCCTCTTCATGTTCCGGGCGAGATTCAGACGCGAGGCGAGAACCTCATGATTGGCTATTATAAAAATGAAGAAGCTACTCGCGCGACCCTTACGGCCGATGGTTGGCTCCGCACCGGCGACCTCGGTTTGATGGACAAGAAAGGCAATATCTTCATTAAAGGGCGAAGCAAAAACATGATCTTAGGCCCTTCCGGACAGAATATCTACCCGGAGGAGATTGAGGATAAGATTTGCTCTTTCCGATATGTGATGGAGGCTATCGTTGTAGATCGTGGAGGCAAACTAACCGCACTCATCTATCCCGATCCTGTACGTTTGCGCAAGCATGGCGAAGAAGGAGTGAAAAACGCACTCCGAAGCCATATTGACAGCGTCAACAGCGAGCTGCCCAAATACGAGCAGATAATGGATTTTGAACTCCGAAAAGAAGAGTTTGAGAAGACGCCGAAGAAGAGTATCAAGCGGTATCTGTATAGCTGATGTCTGGCGCGAGCAAGCGATTGGCGCGCGAATACTATTCGCGGCTAAGTGAACGATACGCGATGCCGATTGGGCAATTTCGCGACAAAGTGAACGATACGCGATGCCGATTGGGCAATTTCGCGGCTAAGTGAACGATACG
>CAMGMU010000075.1 GCA_946059305.1 uncultured Bacteroidales bacterium
TAAGATTGCCGAACAGGCATTCGCCGGCGAGAAGAAAGAGTTTCCGGCATTCAAGTCAGGTGACACTGTAACCGTAGCGTACCGCATCAAAGAGGGTAACAAAGAGCGTATTCAGGAGTTCCGTGGTGATGTAATCAAGATCAGCGGCTCCGAGGATAAGAAGCGCTTTACGGTTCGCAAGATGTCGGGTAACGTAGGTGTTGAGCGTATTTTCCCAATGGATTCTCCGTTTATCGAGTCCATCACCGTTAACAAGTACGGTAAAGTACGTCGCGCTAAGCTTTATTACCTTCGTAACCTCACCGGTAAGAAGGCTCGCATTCCCGAGCGTATCGTAAAGAAATAAGCTTTTGCTTATCGCAAAAAAGGAGCACGAGAGTGCTCCTTTTTCTGTAAAGGTGGGTTCTAATAATTCCCGTATTTGAAAAGATAATGATTAATTGTGGGTAATTAGTATTAAAGCGAATTTGCGAACCCACCTAAAAAATGAAGTATTATGCACGAAGCATTTATTCTACATAGTAAATATTCGCCTACGGGCGATCAGCCTGAAGCTATTCGTCAGCTTGCAGAAGGCATCCGTATGGGTGCTCGCGCACAGACATTGCTTGGAGTTACGGGCAGTGGTAAAACGTTCACGATGGCCAACGTGATTCAAGAAGTCAATCGCCCCACACTCATTCTCAGCCATAATAAAACGTTGGCTGCTCAGCTTTATGCCGAGATGAAGGCATTCTTTCCGGAGAATGCTGTAGAATACTTCGTATCGTATTACGATTACTATCAACCTGAAGCCTACATCCCGCAGTCCGACACGTATATTGAGAAGGATTTGAGCATTAATATGGAGATTGAGAAACTCCGACTGAGTGCGATTTCTTCTCTCTTGAGCGGACGAAAAGACGTGATTGTGGTGAGTTCTGTAAGTTGCTTATATGGTATAGGCAACCCGCAAGATTTCTCGCAAAATGCGATTTTAGTAGATAAAAACGTACCGATTCTCCGTGATGAGTTTCTGTTGCAATTAGTTGATTCTCAATATACTCGAAGCGATATAGAGCTCCGGAGAGGCACATTTCGCGTGAAGGGTGATACGGTAGATATTTTCCTTGCGTATGCGGATTATGCCGTTCGCATCAGTTTTTGGGGCAATGATATCGATGAGATTTATACGTTCGATCCTGCTGATGGGCATAAGATTGACTATTTTGATTATTTCAATATCTATCCGGCTTCGATTTTCAACACGAATAAAGAGCGCGTGCAGACGGCTATCGAAGAGATTCGTCATGATCTTGGCAAACAAGTGCTACAGTTCATTTCAGAGGGTCGCGATTTGGAAGCTAAGCGCATTGAAGAACGCGTTAAATACGATTTGGAGATGATTCAGGAGCTCGGTTATTGCTCGGGCGTAGAGAACTATAGCCGCTATTTCGATGGAAGAGCGGAGGGCAGTCGGCCGTATTGCCTGCTTGATTATTTTCCTAAGGATATGCTGCTGATGGTGGATGAGAGCCACGTGACGGTACCTCAGATAGCGGCAATGGCAGGAGGCGATGCAGCCCGAAAGAATAACCTTGTCTATTATGGATTTCGTTTGCCGGCAGCTCGAGATAATCGTCCGATGACCTTTGCCGAATGGGAAGAGGCCGTTGGGCTTCATGATTTGTCAGTTGCGTCCTCGCGCACCACCGTTTTTGTGAGCGCCACTCCTGCGGATTATGAGTTGCAGAAGTCGGGTGGAGTAGTGGTAGAGCAGGTTATCCGGCCTACCGGTTTGCTCGATCCGGAGATTGATGTGCGTCCTTCAAAGAATCAAGTAGATGATTTGATGGAGGAGATTCAGCAACGCATAGAGGTTGAAGAACGCGTATTGGTGACTACGTTGACTAAGCGAATGGCTGAAGAACTGGATGCGTATTTGCGAAAATATGGTGTACGATGCGCATATATCCATTCGGATGTGGATACGATAGAGCGTGTACAGATTATGGATGATTTGCGTAAGGGCGTGTATGATGTGCTTGTGGGCGTGAATCTTTTGCGCGAGGGCCTTGACCTCCCGCAAGTGAGTCTTGTAGCCATCCTTGATGCGGATAGTAGTGGTTTTCTCCGCGACCATCGTAGTCTCACCCAAACTGCGGGTCGTGCGGCAAGACATGTGCATGGTAAGGTCATTATGTATGCGGATAAGATAACGCCCGCCATGCAACTTACTATTGATGAAACGGCTCGCCGACGTAGGATTCAGATGGCGTATAACGAAGCCCACGGCATCACTCCTCATGCTGTAGGCGGTATGACGCAAGGCATGAATCCGCTTGCCGGATTATCAAAAGCAGCAGAAGAAGAGCAGAAGCAATACGAAGTGAAGCAAATCTTTGAAGCGGTAAGAAAACCCATTATCGAGGCAATGAGCGAGAAGGAATTGCGCAAATCGATAGACGATACACTCCGCCGAATGCGTCAAGCTGCCAAAGATTTGGATTTCCGAGAGGCTGCAGCATTGCGCGATGAAGCTGCTCTCATGCAAGCTCGCTTAGATAGCATAATGAAGAAAGCGTAATCAGATAACAAGATTTTCTTTCCTATCCTTTGGTGAGGTTCTATAGTATGGTAGGGTGTACGTATCCCTCACCTTAAATCAGGTCGGCAATGGTGATTTGGGCGTAGCGAATGAGGTCTGCTGTGCGGAGATGCAGTTGAAGACCTCGTTGACCGGCAGAAACGTAAATGGAATCAAATAATTGGCAGGTTTCGTCGATATATGTAGGAAACGGTTTTTTCATACCAATAGGCGAACAAGCACCACGGATATAACCTGTAAGCGGAAGCAGTTCTTTCATAGGAATGAGGTCGCAGGATTTGTTGCCGCTGATGCGAGCTGCTTTCTTAAAATCAAGCTCCATGGCTCCAGGAATCACGCATACAAAATGCTTCAGCTTATCGCCTTCCAATACCAGGGTTTTGAAGACGCAATCTACATCTTCTCCCAATTGTTCGGCTACGTGAACAGCGGATAAATCTGCTTCATCCACCTCATAAGGCACCAGTTCATACGCAATATGCGCAGCATCCAGCAGCCTTGCCACGTTTGTTTTTGCTATTCCTTTCATTGTAAAATCATTATTTCAGCTTCCCCATCCATCTCTATCGAGATTGCGATAGCCTATGGCTTCTTGCAGATGCTGGAGTTGGATATCGGGTGAATTGGCGAGGTCGGCAATCGTGCGAGCTACCTTGAGAATACGATCATAGGCACGGGCAGAAAGTCCGAGTTTGGTCATCGCCAATTCAAGGATCTGCTCTTGCTGCGTAGTGAGCGGGCAGTATCTGCGAAGCATCCGAGAAGACATCTGCGCATTCGAATAAACGCCATTCTCATCTTTGAATCGTTCGGCTTGAATAGCGCGCGCATCCATCACGCGTTTACGAATGGATTCCGATGATTCCCCACGCTCTTTCTTCTGCAGTTCACTGATGGGTACGGCTTGTATATCTACTTGAATATCAATGCGGTCGAGCAGTGGTCCACTGATTTTTCCGAGGTACCGATGGATGGCAGATGGGCTGCAAGTGCAGGTGTGATTGGCATCGCCATAATGGCCACACGGACATGGGTTCATAGCAGCAACGAGCATAAACGAAGCCGGATATTCCACGCTCATACGGGCTCGGCTTACCGTGATTCTCCGGTCCTCCAATGGCTGACGCATGACTTCAAGAGCAGTACGTTTGTACTCTGGCATCTCATCGAGAAACAGCACACCATTATGTGCCAATGATATTTCTCCGGGCTTGGGATTGGTGCCCCCTCCAATGAGTGCAACATCGGTAATCGTATGATGCGGACTGCGGAAAGGCCGCTGCGTGATGAGAGCGCACTCGAGTCCAGAAGCCGATTTCTTGCGGTTCATCAATCCGGCTACGGAGTGTATCTTGGTCGTCTCAAGCGCTTCTTCGATAGTGAGAGGAGGCAGGATGGTGGGCAGTCGCTTGGCGAGCATCGATTTACCGGCACCGGGAGGGCCTACCATGATAATATTATGCCCTCCAGCTGCGGCAATTTCCAAGGCACGTTTCACGTTTTCCTGACCGCATACATCTGCAAAATCAAGCTCCTCAGGAAAGGCGTTTCGCTCAAACTCCATCTCCGTATTTACCACAGTAGGCGCTATTGGGGTAAGGCCGCTGAGCATCTCTGCCACTTCAGAGAGGGTATGTACGCCAATCACATCGATACCTTCCACTACTGCGGCTTCGAGCGCATTGTCTGCGGGCAGAATAAATCCCCGAAATCCAGCTTTCTTGGCTGCTAATGCCATGGGTAACACACCGCTGATGGGTTGCAACGTGCCATCGAGCGATAGTTCGCCCATTATCAGATAATCCCCTAACATAGCTGATGGAATCTGCTCGTCGGCAGCCAGGATACCAATGGCCAATGGCAGGTCGTATGCTGCCCCCTCTTTTTTGATATCAGCTGGGGCCATATTGATTACAATCGATTTGCGGGGGTAGGAGTAGCCGCTTACATGGAGCGCTGACGTAATGCGTTCCTTACTCTCTTTTACGGCATTATCCGGTAGTCCCACAAGGGTGAAATCGATGCCTCGAAGGGCACTTACTTCGATGGTAATCAGTACGGCATCAATGCCTAAAACAGCTGCTCCAAATGATTTTACAAGCATATTATTCCATATTTATTTACGCGTGCGCGCGTGGTGTAGATCGGTTCTTCGCCCAATTGGCCTATTTCTGCTCTTTCTTTTGCGCTCGTTTCTGTTCTTTCTTCAGCAGTTTTTCTGCTTTTCGTTGCTCACGGAGCACTTTTCGCTCTGCACGTTCTGCAGAGTCAAGCAGGTTGAAGTCGTGCTTAAAAATGAAACCAACGCCTTGAATCGTATTGGCTTGCCGGAGCGAATACTTGTCCACCGTGTGGGTGTAGCCTTTCAGTCGCAGCTTGCCATTGGATGTGAGCATGTACTCGATATCGAGGTTGCCGAAGATGGGCTGATTGGAGATATCGTTGTATCGATAACCGAAATTGCCGTTGATAATGAGTCCTCTGACCGGATTAATTTCAAACTGCGCCTCATATTCTTGTGCAGCGTTCACGGGGTTGCCATCGCTGCGAATATTAAAGCCTACGGAGAACTTATCCGTCAGTTTGGAGAGCCAGGAGTTGATTTGTCCGGTCACGGTAGAAGAAATGAGCGAATAGGTCTCGTTTACGCCTGTATTTGTTTCGGCTCGCAGGTAATCTGGGGTGTAGAAACGATTGAAAATCAAGAGATAGAGCACTTGCCGCATGAGCATTTCATCGGTGTTTATAACGGACCTTACTGCTGAAGCCACGGTCTCGTCAGACGATGGCAGTGCGATATTGAATTTCAGCATGGGGTTCGACAGTCGATCGCTAATGCTGAGCACACATTGCACCGGTATATTCGTTCGGTTGGTGATGCTGTTGAGGTCTTCTCCAAAGAGGTCCTTGAGCGAGGCGGTAGTAGAGTAGAGTGCTCGCACGTCCACCAAGGGTTCTTCGGGCACGCCCGTCCAATTGACAGTACTGCCTTCTGCTATCTGGAACTCTTTGCGGATAACGTTTTGGAAAGTGAAACCGAAGGTGCCCGATTGCAGAACAAATGAGCCTAACATCTGCATGTTTGACCCCGGTTCGGAATAGGTGAATCGGATATCTCCTTCGCCTCGTCCGCGCAGGCAGTCACCCGTTTGTCGGTCGAGCAATACGGATACGGTAGCTTCTGGCGTAACGCTCATCTTCAGGTCGAGAAGAATGGCCGATTGATTGGGGCGCTCTGCAGGTTGTGGTGTATTGATTGTGCCTGCATAATGGGTCCTATCTTGGTGCGGGTCAACAAACGTAATGAACGATGATGCCGCTGCATTCGATGCATTCGATAGCGAGAGGGTAAAGCGCGAACGAGCATTCGTTGTGGCATCGGCTTGTACGCGTATATCGGATTCAGTGCCCTTAACAGTAGCGGTACCCGAAGCATATACTTTTCCGAAGAAGTCGGCGTTGGGTGTCTCCTGCAGGTCGAGCACAATGGCTTTTTCCGGCCGAGCAGTCAAGTCGAGCTTAATGTTTTCGAAGTTGCCATTATGCGTTAGGGCTCCATGGAAATGCACAGGATGTCCTTCTGCATCACGCAATACCATTTCCGGGAAACGGATGGCACAGGTGTCCATGATGATGGAGTCGTTGCAGAAATATCGTGCTCCCGTAAAGGGCAAGGTCATGCTTGCATTATGCGCCAAGCAGCGAAGCGTAACGTAGGTATATAGCTCGTATTTGGTAGGGTCTTTCTCGTCGTAGATTTTGCCGCCGCCAACGTGTACCTTACCCGATGCGCGACCCGACAGATCGCTCAAGAAAGCGTTTACCCAATGGTTCACCAACCCGATTTCCACGGAGTCGGCACGTATATCCAAATCCCAAATACCGTGACTCTTCACCTCGCCATCTACGTGTACCACATGTGCATTCGGGCGCAATCGATGGTCGTACGCATCGCCATCGATGACCACCTTCTTATTCTCGCGATCGAAACGCGCGCGCGCATAGACATCGCCCATGAGCGAGCCATTGATACTGCCGTTGAGCATCTCTACATCAGCCTCGAACATTGGATTGCGGAGCATGCCGTAGCCCTTTGCCCAACCTGTTATGGTACCGCCAAAATAGATGGCTTTATGTACATCAGTGAGCGCGCCGAGAAGATAATCGAGGTTGATATTCTTCAGTTCGGCATAGATACTGTCAGATTGAAGTGGAGAAACAAAGCCGTTGGCGTAAATCATTTGCTGGCCCGATGACAACCTGAACTCCTCCACTTGCACTGCGGAATCTGCTGCTGCAAACGCAATACGGGCGTTGCTGAGGGTCCACGTGGAATCCGCGAAAATGAATGTAGCGGGATGTATCTCGGCAGAAATAAGCGGCTTGCCCGCATAGCGCGCCAGGGTAGTGGTCACTCGTAAGTCGCCCTTGTGGTGCATTGCTGTATCGCGCACGTTGCTCCAGCCCAATTGCAGGTCGAGCGAATCATGGCGAGCTTGTGCATCAAGATTGAGCTTCAGGTCACCTATATGCGTACCAGCAGGCGTTGCACCGCCATGGCAAAGCCCCTGCAGTAGCAAACGCAGTTGCCCATCATCCCCTTGAGTGGCATTGTCAAACGAAAACGCCAGGTCCTCCACCTTTTGTCCGAAGAGATACAGCAGCGGAAAATGGGCTTGAAACAGGCAGCTTTGCGGTTGCTCATAATCCGTCTCCAGCACGTGCGTCACATGCTGCTGGTGCTGTTCGGTTATCGAACCCTTAATGGTAGAAGTGCCGTAAAGTATGACGGGTAGTTCAAGCATAGAACAGAGTTCGTTGAGGTTTTTCAGATAGACATAAAACTCCAAATCCGTCTTTGTGGTACGCCTCATCAGCTCGCGCTCTTGCGCATCTGAGAAGGCATTAGGCAGAGCAGTGGCAACCAGTCTCAGTACCGAAGCCGGCAGTTCCGAGTAGTTGAATGCACCCCATAGGCGGGCTTTGATATAGTCCGAACTGATACTCAGATGGCGCAAGGGTTGCAGCCGCATGTGCCCATTGTATTTGGGAGAACGCTCCTCTGCCAGTAGCTCCAAGTGGGGCAAAGAAAAGGTTTGTCCGATATGCGTGAAACGGAGCGAATCGAGCGTCATGTGACCGCGGATATCGTCGAGCGTGGTTCCTTGCATGTTTAGCGCCAACTTCAAGCGCAAGTCTGAGTCTGCAAATTTCTCGGAGAGATGAAGCGGACCCGGGCGGAAATGCTTAAGGTCAAACATGAACTCTGACGGGGTGGCATGATCGCGCATATCCACCTTGCCGGCAAAGCTGAAGAGGATATTCGGGTCACTTGAATCGACTTGTCCATCGAAAATATGGTTGCGCAAGTGGCCGTTGATTTGAATATCTTGATAGGTATATTGGCGGAATTGGAAATGGTTGATATTAGCCTGAATTTTTCCTACAAATGGCAACTCCGCACCTACCATACCATCGGCATTCACGGTGAGGGCGATGGTACCCATGTCTGCAATGCCCAGCAGTTTACCCAAATCAAATCGACGAGTGGAAATTGTTCCTCTGAAATCAAACTCTGAAAAATCGGAGGCGGCATAGGCTCGTCCATCCGTACGCAAGCTGCCGAGAGCAGAGGTGAGCGCACCCCGCAGTGTGAGGTTTGCGAGCCTGCCTTCGAGCGCTCCTCTGTAGTGCACCGTTCCCAATCTGCTGAGCATATTAGGCAAACATACGGGTTGTGCAGAAATGCCGGAGAGAATATCTTGTAGAGTAGCTTTGTTCACTTGCAAGTCTTCTACTTGAGCTCGCAGCCAAAGAGAGTCCATTACGGGCAATCCGAGAGCCGTCACGTTTCCTCGGAGCAGACGATTCTGTGCATAGGAGAGGGTGAGGTTACGCGCTTCGAGCGAATCGATGCGTCCTGACACTTCCGCTGTCAGCCCCCATGGTTTGAGCATTCCTGCAAGACGAGGCTCCAATGCGGCCAAATCGGCGGGCGTTACGCTGGCCGAACTGATGCGGAGAGATACCGAATTGCTGAGCGAGGCCTCGTGCCTTTCACCGAGTGATTGCAATGCTGACTTGGAGATGGCCAGTTGGTCGATTCGGAAATCCGAATTCGGCAACTGAATGCGCAGTTTGGGGAACCAAACCACGGAATCGGTAATCAGCAGATGCGCCTCTATGTTCTTTACGTCAAGGTCATAGCCGCCATGTTCAGCGGCAAAACGCAAGCGTTCAATCTCGGCATCCAGATGCCCATTGCTCAAGTCCCTAAGGTGCATCTGTGCTTCAGGTAAGTAACCCGACCAATCCAAATAATTCACGTAAATCTCCCTGAACTCAATATCGCGAATTTGCAGGCTGAAGGGCAGGGTAGGGGACGATTTTTTGTTGAAAGAGCCCAATATCTTCTGAAGAAATGCGATATTCAACGACGAATCAGCATGCTGATGCACATCGGCGAAACCGCCAATCAGGCTCACCTTGCGGATGCAGAGGGTGTCAGAAAACAGCAGTTTGATGAGGTCGGCTTGCGCGCTGAGGGTATCTATGGAAAGCATAGGGTGCTGCTGTTGATCGTCTATCCTCACTTGCTTCACCAGAAGGCGATTGGGGAACTTATAATCGAGCTTCTCCACGCTCACGCGTGCCCCAAATGCGCGCGATAATTGTTCGGTCAGCACGCTCGCAGCGGCCGTCTGCACGCGCGCACTACGCACTACCATGAGGAGCACACCCAGTACCAGATACGTACTGAGCAACACAATGCCGATATAGGCTAATATGCGTTTGGTTTGCTGCATAGTGGAACGATTATGCGATTAGCGCACAACTTTGTGGTGCAAAGTTACACATTTTTCTTCATATATGCAAGTTTTTTCTGCAAAAAGTGTTGCTTTCGGGCTATGAGGTTCTTTTTTTTAGGTAAAAAACGGCTTTTAACCTACAAAATTACAAAATTTTACGTCTTTTCTGCATTTTACTGCCTAAAAATTTGGTCAATTCAAAAAAAAGCAGTACCTTTGCAGCCCGAAATGAGAAACGAACGAATTTCGCTCATTTCTGTCTGTACTGATTCGCTAGCTCAGCTGGTAGAGCACAACACTTTTAATGTTGGGGTCGTGGGTTCGAGCCCCACGCG
>CAMGMU010000076.1 GCA_946059305.1 uncultured Bacteroidales bacterium
CCCCAAATTTATCATTTAAAATTGCCATAAAAGTACATGAAAAATACCGAAAAGTAGGGAACAAAGTGGCGTAAAGTAGGGAGTAATGGCCGAAAAAAGCATAGTTGATGATTCCACATACTCTAAAATGTGTAACGTTTGTAACACTTGTAACGATTTGTCTATTTTCTTAGGAAAGTGTCTATGTATTCAGGAAAATTACGAGAGGGATAGTAATCTAAAAAAAATTATTTTGAGATTTTTTTAGAATTTTTATCCTCAGATTTGCATATGTCAAAAATTTGTTGTACCTTTGCAGTCGCAAAGGTAAATCAATAGCATAAAACACTTATGAAAAAATATATCCTTCTTCTAACCACCGCATTGCTGCTGCTGAGCACGGCAAGTGCAAAAATCAAAGTTCATACTATCGGCGATAGCACGATGGCTGATTACGACGAGAACACCACCGACAAACGCGGCTGGTGCCAATACCTGCAATCGTTCTTTGACGCAGATAGCATCACCATCAATAACCGCGGCAAATCCGGCGCTGACACCCGTCAGTTTTACAACAACAACTGGCCGTCTGTAAAGAGTCAGATGGCAGCAGGCGACTACCTGCTTATTCAGTTTGCGCACAACGACGAAGGCACCGTAACGTACGGTACGGACAACCTCGAGTTGGCCGTTTACAACGCAGCCAATGGCTTGCCGGCCCTCACCGATGCTCGCGGCACTTGCCCGTATTCCACCTACCGCGACATGCTCCGCCTCTACATCGACGAAGCTCGTGCTTTGGGCGTTAACCCCATTCTTGTGGGCCCTATCTGCCGTAAGTATTTCAACGGCAACACCATCAAACGCAATGGCCAGCACGACCTTGGTGATAATTTCTGGAAACTCGAAAACGGGCAACTGCTGAAGAGCCAATCACTGCCCGCATCTGACCACACGATGGATTACGTTGAAGCCATGCGTATCGTAGCGCAAGAGAAGAACGTGCCGTTTATCAACCTCACAGAAGCCACCAAAAACCTCTACCTGCAATTGGGCGAAGCAACGTGTACCTCCACCCTGTTCTGCAATGGCGACAACACCCACCTGAAGGCCGGAGGAGCGATGCAAGTAGGTCGCCTTGGAGCGCAGATGCTCAAAGACAGTATCCCAGCTCTTGCTTCGCTCATCACCATCCCCACCTCGATGACCGTCTCTCCCGCATCCATCCAATTGGGCGACACGTACAGCGGAGTTGCGCAACTGAAAGAGGTGTTGCTCTCGGGTTCGGGACTCACGCCAGAAGCCGGCACGATCACGGCAACCGCCTCGGGCAATCTGCTACTCTCGCTCGATGGCGAGACGTTCAGCCCCTCGCTCTCACTCAGCTATGCCGGCGGCTCCCTTTTCCAGCGCATCAAAGTGCAGGCGCTCTACGCTGCCGCAGGGCAACAAACAGACAGTGTGGTGTTCGTTTGCGGCAACCAACGCAATGTGGTGGATGTTACAGCCAACGTAATCTCGCTCGATGGCGGCATGGCCGTTTCAGCCACCTGGGCAATTGCGGACAAAACCACTATCACCGATGTTGAGACGGTTGGTCCTATCGCCGCAGCCCTCACGATGCAGCACATGCTCGCTACCGACTCCAAGGCGGAATTTACGGATGGCACCGAATCGACCATCTCCATGGTGCGCATTCACAACGCCGACGATGCGGGTGCAAAGACGGCTTGGCCTGCAAATGAGATTGACGAGAACGTAAGCCGATACATGGATTTCGCTATCACCGCCCCTGCTGAAGCACA
This sequence comes from uncultured Bacteroidales bacterium, assembly GCA_946059305.1. GTDB lineage: Bacteria > Bacteroidota > Bacteroidia > Bacteroidales > Paludibacteraceae > Colicola. The sequence continues at coordinate 1,785 of CAMGMU010000076.1, forward strand.
AGTGCGCATCACACGCATCAGCATGGATATGGCCGCCCACTCCACCGGATTTATGTGCGTGCATGTAAACACGGGCATGAACGATACGATGGACGATGTGACGACCATTGCGGAGAAGAAAAACATGACCAACAAGCAGATTTATTCGGAATCATGGACACCCACCATCACGATCCCTGCCGGACAAACGTTGCATGTTCGCATCCTCCCTTGGCACGAATCTTCAGAAGCCAAGAGCGGTAAGTACATCGCCTTGCGTAATGTGGTAATCGAAGGCATGGTCTTCTCAGAGGAGCCCGAGTCAGCCCTACAAGAGAATGCCGAACAAAAAGCGGCTGAGAAACGCATGGTCGATGGACAGATTGTTATCGTAAGAAACAACGAAGAATATACTGTTTTAGGCAATCGTATCCGCTAATTTAGGAATACCGCAGCCGCTGCGCAAAGCGGGGAGTCGTGAGCCGTGAGCGATGAGCCGTGAGCTATGAGCTATGAGCCGTGAGCTTTGAGCGAAAGAGCGGATATCGGACGCAGATACTATAGGGAGCTATCCCGTGTTACCAACTAAAAATACGAGAATCGCAGCAAACTGCTGCGATATCCCTACAGTGACACCCGCGAAAGTAGGGAGCGAGGTAGCCAAGGAGGCAAGAAAAGAGCGACAGCACTATAAGCGAACAGCAAAAGATGCGGCAGATTCTGCTGCATGTAGCCAATCCGGAGTGCGAGCTCCGGCGTATTGTTTGTTGGCTGCTGATAGTATCTGCAGAAATCCTATTTATACCGAAAAATTTAACAATAATCTTGCAAAATGTAAAAATATTGCATTTTTCTTTGGGAATATTTGCATATATCAATTTATTTCACTATTTTTGCAGTCGCGTTTGGTTTAGTACCTTTGTTTGGTATAATCAAACGACATCAAAATACCAAACATACGAACGTATGAAGAAACAAGAAATCGAGATTATAGAAACAGCCCTCAGAAACCTGCAGTCTGCACTTCCTACGGTAGTGGTCAAGCGACTGACTCCGCGCAATAGCAATACACCTATTGTACAGATTGGGGCAATTGCATTTAGTTGTGTCGTGCGAGGTGATGTTAAACCTTCTAATATTGCGGGCACGCGTGCGGCCATTCAAGCGGCTGAAACTACACTGCCATTGCTTCTCATCGTGAGCAGCATCAACCCGACAGCATTTGATATGCTTATTAATGAAGGATTTGCTCTGCTTGACATGGCAGGTAATTGTCATATTCAGCAGCAGGATTTGCTTGTACATATCGTTGGCAAAAAGGCGGAGATAATAGATGCTCCACATTCTACGCGCTTTCAGGTGCCGGGGGTTCAGGTACTATATGAAATCTTGGTGGGAGAAAAGAATCAGTTGCCGTCGTTCCATGCCCTGGCGGCTCGTACGCACACATCTTCATTTACTGTAAAACGAGTAGTAGATGTCCTTATTCAACAAGGGTATGTTTTCCGGACAGAGAAGGGATATTTCTGCAAGAATAAGGAGCTACTATTGGATTTTTGGACAGAACAATACAATAGTGTTATGCGTCCCAAAATTCAAATGTCTCGTTTGCGCTGGCTTACTTCTGAACAGGATTGGCAAACTTTACTACTACCCGAATTTAGTGTCTGGGGAGGCGAATGTGGAGCTTATCTTCAAAATGGTTTCCTTGCGCCCGCCAGTTACGAGATTTACACAACGGCATCTCCTGGTGATTTAATCCGAACAGGCAAATTAGCGCCCGATCCACATGGAGAGGTGACTGTATATGAGGCCTTCTGGATCGAAGAAGGAGAAGCATTGGCAATGCCGAAACATATTCTATATGCCGACTTGATGAATCAGGCAAATAGCCGTTCAATCGAAGCCGCGGAGAAAATAAAACAAGAATTGTATGGAAATAGAAAGTAAGCATATAGGACTGGTATCGGATGTGTTACAAGCGATGGCACGATGTTTTGACGAACGTGTGCATCAGCCCTTCTTTGTGATAGGTGCTACTGCTCGTGACATTCTCAGTATCATCTTCAAGTCAGATCGTCCGATGCGCCGTACGCGCGATTTGGATATTAGTGTGGCGGTGGCAAACTGGGAGTCGTTTAATCATATCGCGCAAAGCCTGCAAGAATGTGGCTTTCGCAAGGACGATACTATCAAGCAGCGTTTCTACTATCCCATTGCAGGACTGGAATACGAAGTAGATGTCATTCCGTTTGGGGGTGTGTCACCAGACGAAAAGCATATCTATTGGCCACCAGACATGGATCCGATGATGACGATTCGTGGCTTTAATGCTGTGCTGTCACATTGTATCGAAATTGCGGTACCTGATGCCGGATATTCGTTTCAGATACCTACGGCAGCAGGCTTGTTCTTGCTTAAACTGGATGCGTGGGTTGACCGCCACTACAAGACAGACAAAGATGCACAAGATATGCGATATCTGATGGATTCATACTATCTCCCGCAATGTACAGAGCCTAAGTACGAAGCCGTCTTTGATATTCCAAAGTTCACAGTGCTGAAAGCTGGCGCGTATATGTTGGCTATTGATATTTGCGAATTATTGACGGAGGAAAATCTGCGTTTTTATTACGAGTTGGTTCGTGAAGAAGTGCAGAAAGCAGAGGCAAGTCAACTCCTCCAGATGACTATGCGAAGTGATGATTATACTGATGTTGAGCAGGCATGGGGGCAGATGCGCGATGTGCTACAAATGAAACTGAATGAATATAATGCCTAACATCCTCACATATTCGGAAGCCAAGTCGGTCGTTATCTCGGGCGATATACATGGCGAATTTGAGACTCTCGTCTATCAGATGTGCGTGCAGTACGACATGCACGATACGTTGCTGATTGTGGCAGGCGATTGCGGATTAGGCTTCGAGAAACCGGCTTATTACGAGCAGGTGTTTAAACGTGTGCAGAAACGACTGACGGAGCACAACTGCTGGGTAGCTATGATGCGAGGCAATCATGACAACTCGGTTTATTTCGAGCAGCAGATGATTGCACATGAGCGATTCCGTACTATGCCGGATTATACGGTAGTGGAGGCATGTGGGCATCATATTCTCTGCGTCGGTGGTGCTATCAGTATCGATCGCGCTTGGCGAAAGCAACAGATGATGCGCCAGCCAGGAAAGGAATGCTATTGGGGGGCTGAAATGCCGCGATACGATGCAGCAATGCTGAATGATATAAAGGCAGCTGGCATACCGATTGATATTGTGGTGACGCATACCGCACCATCGTTCTGCGAGTTGCAGACAAAGAGTGGTTTAATGTCGTGGGCTTCACAAGACCCTGATCTATTGCAAGACTGTGACCACGAGCGTGAGCAGATGGATGAACTCCTCAAGCATCTCAAGCGCGATGGCCATCCTGTTGCCCGCTGGTGCTATGGGCATTTCCATCAGTCCTGGCATTCCGAGATATTGGGTATCTTCTTCAAGATGCTGGATATCCGCGAGTTTTACGAGTTGCCACAAGGAGTATAATGCCAATCTGCATCGTTTTAGATAGCGAGGCGCGCAGCGACGAAGCAGTGAGCGGAGCGAGCGTTACAAACAGTGCAGTAACGCTTCGCTGTTTCACAAAAACAGCGAAGCGTTACAAACGTTACAAACGTTACACATTTTAGAGTAAGGGTAACAAACAGCGAGCGAAGCGATGCGTTACACATTTTAGAGTAAGGGTATGGCGCTGCGCTGCGTTCCAGATGCGCCAAGGCGCGTTCCAGATGGTTCCATTTGCGCTTCGCGCGTTCCAGAGGTCGGAGGCGGCGGTCGTTTTTACGCTTTTTTGCTTACAGGGCGGGGCTTTGTGGGGGAATACATAGCCCAGGGTGGCGCTACGTTCACCCTGGGCTATGTGCTTACTGGGCCTTCAGAATAGCAAAGGCATTGGGATTGGTTGTGTGGCAGCCGTTAGGCTTTCTTTACGGGGAGCTGGATGATGGTGAGCCATTTGTTGGGATCATCCTCGTTCCATATGCCATCGATATAGACAGCACGGGGCGCTTCGAGCACTTCATAGCCGGCCTGCTGCACGTATTCGAAGAGCTCGCAATACGACTCGTAGAGTTTCTCATACGGGCCATAATGCTTGAAGCAAACGGCCGTCTCTACCGGGGCGAGATCATAGAACGTTATGAGCTCCGAATCCGTTTTTGGGCTCCGCACTGCTTCGCAATACTCTATAGCGATGTTTGTGGGCGTATATTCGGGGTTGAGTTCGCGGGTGAAACACAGCCCCGGTTCGGTACATTCGCAGCCCAATCGTTGCATTTCCGGCCCAATAACCTCACAGCAGAGCTTGCCTAATTCAGAATACGAAGGGAGAATGCCCTTATACGATGCTACCGTCATAGCCGGCAGACTTTGGATACTGATTTTCTGCATTGTTTCTTGATTTTTGCGGGAGTCCAACAAGGCTTGCAGACGCATCTGCCGGTTGTTGAGAACGAGCATCTGGTCTTGCGTCTCGCGGATTTTGAGCGCCAACATTTCCGCATCGGGGAAATGCGAGCTGCCGCGGAAGAGCGAAGCTATATCCTCAAGTGAGAAACCCAATTCTTTGAGTTGACGAATAGCAAGCATCTTCTGCAGCTGCCCCACAGAATAATACCGATAACCGGTGTAGCGGTCCGTTTGTTCCGCCTTGAGCAACCCTATTTTTTCGTAGTGCCGCAAGGTCTTCACCGTGACGCCGCACAGACGAGAGAACTCTCCAATGGATAATTTTTGTAGATTCATGTTTTGCCAATTTGTGGGCGCCTATCCATTCGGGCATGCGAACAAACAGAAGACACCCTAAATAATCCGGATAATTGTCAATTGCGCTGCAAAAGTACAACAAAAAATCGAACTGCGCAAGTTGCCCTAAGGTACGAGTTTGCATTTTTCTTCTTTTTTTTCGCCGGAAAGCAAGAAAATGTACAAAAAGACAGGAAAAACAGTCGTTTTTTTGCATATTTTAGAAAAAAGCAGTATCTTTGCACGTGGTTTAACTCTTTCGAATGGGGCGTTCTAAGTCCCTATCTTTCGTATGAAGCAGCTATTACTTTGGTTTCGCATTATTCGTCCGCAGACGTTATTTGCATCGGTTTGTCCGGTATGTATCGGACTGTTAGTCAGTCCGTTGGCATGCGATTGGCGCATCGCCATTATCACGTTAGTTTGCGCTATTGTGCTGCAGGTGCTGAGCAATCTGATCAACGACTATTATGATTTTAAGAAAGGCGCTGACAAGGCCGGCAGAGCCGGTTTCAAGCGCGCGCTCGCGGAGGGCGAAGTAGGGCCGAAGCAGATGCTGGTAGCGATAGGAATAACGCTGGCCATCGCCTTGGGCACCGGCTTGTGGCTCGTTTGCATAGGCGGATGGCCTATTCTGCTTATAGGACTGACCGCATTGCTGTTTGCATGGCTTTATACTGCTACGAGATTCTCGCTCAGTTATTTGGGTATAGCCGATATTTTTGTATTCCTTTATTATGGCGTGATTGCGGCTATGGGAACCTGTTATTTGCAGGGGAATGCGTTTTTCTATTGGCCCGCTTTCGCAGGCGGAAGCGTATGCGGACTGATTTCGATGTGCGTATTGATGATCAATAACTTACGCGACAGAGACGCAGATAGCGCGGTAGGGAAACGCACGTTTGTGGTGCGGTTTGGCAAACGAGCAGGCGAGATCGCAATGCTCGTGTACGTCCTGCTTTGTCCGCTATTGGCTTATCTCGCTTTTGATGATTATTGGATGTTTTCCATGGTTATTTTCCTGCTCATTCTTTGGAAAAACGTAAGAGACGCCAACGGCAAAGGATATAACACCTGTCTGCTGACAGCCGGTATTTGCAATCTGCTGTATGTGTTGCTGGCGTGCATCTGATAGCGCGTTTTCGGCTTAATTTGACTACGACCGAACGAGGATGTCGGCAGTGGGGATGCTTGACCAAGAGAAGAGAGAAAGCAGTTCGGAGAGGGAGATAGACTCGGGACGGTCGATGAGATGAGCGGCATGGGCGATGATGCCGATGAGTTGCTCAGGGGTATATAGGCTCCTGAGATGCTGCATGTCGAGCGAGCGATCGCGCTTGGAGAGACGTTGCCCCTGCTCATTGATGAGGAGCGGCAAATGTGCGAATGAAGGTGCGGGAAAACCGAGTAGCTCGTAGAGGTAAATCTGCTGCGCAGAGGAGAGCAGGAGATCGCGCCCGCGCACGACTTCGGTGACGCCCATCAACGCATCGTCAATTACAACAGCCAACTGATACGCCCAAGCACCATCGGCACGGCGCAACACGAAATCGCCACAATGGGTAGCGAGGTTGACTGCTTGCGGACCATAATGGCGGTCGGTGAAGTGAATCGTTCGGTCCGGCACTATAAGGCGAGTGGAAGCCTTGCCGGAAGAATTCTTTCTTGCGTTATTCCCCTTTTGAACCCCCTCTTGGGTGATTGTGTCCTGCTCCATATCAACTTCGCCTTTGATAGCGGGTCGGCAGGTGCCGGGATATATGATGCGGCCATCGGATTCGTGGGGAGCCCCCGAGGCGGCTTGAACGGCCGCGAGGATATCCGCGCGCGTGCAATAACAAGGATAGGTTAGTCCTTTGGATTCAAGCAATGTAAGGTAATGAGCATAGATATCCATGCGGCGAGACTGCATGTAACGTACGCCATCGGCAGAGTCGGCCGTTCCACCCCTATCCCATTGGAGCCCTAACCAACGCAAATCATCTTCTATCTGCAAGGCATACTCCCTGCGACTACGTTGCGGGTCGAGGTCCTCTATACGCAATATCCACTCACCGCCCTGCTCCTTGGCCGACAGCCAAGAGAGCAAGGCGGAGTAGATATTTCCTATGTGCATTCGTCCAGTAGGCGAAGGGGCAAAACGTCCGGTCATTCAGATACAGGTGTACGGATAAAAGCAGGGTCGAGATAAGTTTGCTCGATGGCTTCAATAGCCGCCATCTCCTCGGGCGAGGGGCAGTATCCCAAGCTGCAGTTGTTGCAGAAATGCCCAATAAGGTGCTTCTTGATTTCCTTGGCAGTCATCAGCGGAAGTCCTTTCTCTTTACAAAGTTCTTCTACGGTCACCACACGTTGGCGCACCGACTCCACACCATGTTTCTGCAGCTTCTCCTGGCTGGGGGTGATGGCATGCTGGAGTGCTTCTACATTGGATGCAAGCAGGAAAGTGCCATGAACGATACTGCCGCCCGGAGTAAGCATGCAAGCGCAACCGGAAATCTTGCGCCCATCAACGAGTACATCATTATGCGAACTGCTTACAGCAGGAAGCCCCATCGCGCGAAGCGCTTCGCAGAACTTATCCAGAAACTCCTGAAACACCTCCTGCGTATGCTTAGAGGGAGAGATATACGACAGCATGAGGTTGCCCTCGTCGGAATACACACAGCCGCCACCGCTCTTGCGGCGATAGCACTCAATCTGATGCTCTCTGCAATAGGGGATATTCACCTCATTTTCCATCACCTGATGGCGCCCGAAAATCACGGTCGGGCGCGTTTGCCAAAGAAAGAAACCACCATCAGAATTAGGGATTGCATGCTGAGAGAAATACTCCTCAGCTGCGAGGTAAAAGATCAACCGACGGCCTTCTGGAAGAATAATGGGTATCATACTTCTAATTTGTGTGTTTTGATAATTTCAATTTGAAATGAAGAGTATAGGTGGGTTCTAATAATTCCCATATTCGAAAAGATAATGATTAATTGTGGG
>CAMGMU010000077.1 GCA_946059305.1 uncultured Bacteroidales bacterium
AGGGCGCATTAGGGACTTTCACCCATTAGAATACGTTCGTGCTGGACGAACAAAATCCGCCCGACTCCACGAAGGAATCGAGCGGAAAGAAAGTACGTATTCTACGTTAGAAAAAAGCGATTAAAAAATGTTATACACGGCTGTTTCTTAGAAGAAATAGCGGAGGCTGAACATCATGCTCCAAGTAGAAGCGGTGCTTGCGAGGGTAGAGAATACGCAAGACTGGTTCTTGCCTGCAGACTGACCACCGTTGAAGGTGTAAACACCGCCGAGCGAAGGATCGTTCTTGTCGGTAGCCTTCCACGACATGATGTTGGTGTTGTTGAGCGTCTTGTAAGTACCCCAAGCCGGGTTAAGGAGGTTGAGGAGGTTGTTGACGTCAAGAGCAATCTGGAGGTTGTGCTTGCGACCACTTGCGTCCGGCATGATGAAATCTTGCTGGAGTTTGAAGTCGAGCTGGTTGTGCCAAGGCATGGTCATGCAGCCGCGCTCAACATACTCACCACGGTGGTTGCGAGCGTAAGTATTGCCCTCAATCCATGCGTTGAACTCTTCCTTGTTCTGCTCAGAAACGAAGCTCATCTTCTCGAGCTGTTCCTCAGTCGGGATGAAGAGGGTGTTGTATGCACCACCATCGCCAACTACAGCAGCCGACATGGTCGGAGTCCAAGTGGTGTAGCTGTATTGGTTGCCGATGTAACCCATGTTCTGGCCCTCATAGCGGAGCGAGAGCGTGGTAGCACCAATCTTCTCAGGAATGCGATAGTTGAGGCAAGCCACTACACGGTGAGGAGCAACGAAGCTGGCGTTGCCGAGCTCAATACTGTTCGAACCGTTTGCGCTGTTGGTGTTGGTAGAGAATACCGAAGTAACCTGATCACCGAGACCATCGTTTACGGTCTTAGAGTTCGAGTAGGTGTAAGCAGCCATCAAGTTGATACCGCAGTTCCAAGACTTCTCAACCTTAGCGGTGAACGAGCCATAGTAACCGTTGATATCGCTGTTGGTGATGAGATACGGGGTAACGGCTCTGTTCTGCGAGTTAACGATACCAGCCGACGTCCAAGTAGAGCGTGCGTCGAAGGTCTCACCCTGGGTCATGATAAGGGCGCCCTTGTTTTCTTCAAGACCCTGCTTAGCTACAACAACGGTGTTGATGTCCTTATTGAAGATACCTTCGAAAGAAATCTTCCAGTTGAGCGGGAGGTTGAAGTCCACAGCGAGTGAACTCTTCCAAGTGGTAGGCAAGCGGAGGTCCTTAGCAATGATGGTAGGAGAAGTAGGAGCGGGGAGAGCCTGCTCTTCGAACGTACCACCATAGAGCGTTTGGAGGATGCCCTGGATGTCGGTCTTGAAGCCGTCGCCAGCAAACTTCTGGAGGTCAGCGCTGTTGCCGGAGAGAAGGGTCTGAGCCTGGAGGGTGTTAGAGTTACCTACAGCCGAAACAAGCCATACCATCGGGAGGTTACCTGCGAATACACCGGTACCACCACGAACAATCATACGGCGGTTGCCGAGTACGTCCCAATTGAAACCAACGCGCGGAGATACGTTGAGGTAAGCTTTCGGCGTTTGGTTGGTTTGCCAACCCTGCTTCTTGAAGAGTTCGGTAAACTCAGCATTCTCGCAGTCGAGAGTAGGATAAACGGGGAGCTCAAGGCGAAGACCATACGTGAGCTTAAACTGCTTATGGAGGTTAGCCTCATCTTGTGCATATACCGAATACTTGGTGGTAGCGATGAAGGGGAACTGCTGCTGGAGATCGGTGCGGTTAGCGTGAGTGATAGCGAATGCGAGAGGAGCTTTCTTATTTTCGAAGTCTTCCCAGCTTGCATAGAGGTAATAACCATTACCCATCTGCATATAGCCATTGGTAGCACCATTGTACTCAAACTGTGCACCAGCGGTGATGGTGTGAATACCGGTAGCGTAGGTTACGTTGTCGGTAACAGTAACCGTCTGAACATCACGGAGGTTACCATAGGTAAACGGATCAAGACCGATAGTGGTGTAAACAGCCTTGGTATCGGTGCCATTTACGTCAATATTCTCGAGAATATCGATGGTCGGGAAGATGTCGCCACGGAAACTACGGGGCTCATACTGATGTGACCAAGCTACACGGAGCAGGTTGTTACCACGACCTTCTGCAAAGCGAGCGGTCCATTCAGCAGCAAGCGAACCGAAGTTCTGCTCCTGATTGTAGCAAGCATTTTGGAAATAGAGAGCGTACTTCGAGCCACGGCCATAAGAGTTGCGGTCATAGAGTGCGGTAGAACCGAAGGGGCTAACCGAAGTAGAAGGAGAGGTGGTGTAATAGTTGTGGGTGTAGCTGTAACGGAGCTGGAGGTGGTGATTGCTGTTGACATTGTAGTCAAGACGAGCAAAGATCTTCCAGTCAGGCGTGTTAAAGCTATATCCCTGATACTCACCCGGATCATAGTTGTAGTTGTCCTTCATGTACTGACGCATCATATCCATTCTCTCAACGGTCGGACGCTTGTACTGACCAGAGATAGGATCGCTCTCGCTCTCGCGAGCCAGATACCTCTGACCAGGAGCGTTGTCCACATCATACTCAGCGTTGAGGAAGAAGAAGAGCTTGTTTTTGATGATCGGACCACCTACGGTGAAACCAACGGTGTTCTTGAGCATGTCAGCATTGGTGAGATAGGTGCGGTTGCCGTCAGCGAAGTTGCTGCCGAGCTTGCTGCCCTGGAGCTTGTTGTGCTTGAAGTAATCGTAAACGGAGAACTTCCACTCGTTGGAACCCGACTTGGTAGTGGTCTGAATAGCGCCACCCACGAAGCCAGACTGACGAACGTCAAACGGCGTGATAGAGATAGCCATTTGGTCGAGAGCGTCGAGCGAGATAGGCGTACCACCTGCGGGGAGGTTGGAGCCGATACCGAAGCCGTTGTTAAACGCAGCACCATCCACGGTAACAGCCGACTGACGATAGTTACCACCACCTACAGCGAAACCGTTAGAGGTAACGGTAGCCTGCGGAGTGAGCGACATCACGTCGTTCATCGAGCGGTTGGTGGTCGGGGTGAGCTGAATGTTGGCAGCCGAAATCGTAGTAAGCGAACCAGCACGATTCGAAGCCATATTGCTCAAATCAGCTGCAGTAACAACGATTTCCTCTACGCCGAACGTTTCCTGCTCCACTTCAAGATTGAGGTGGTTTTCGTCGGCAAGGTTGAGGTAGATACCCATCACCTTGAGGTTCTTGTAACCGAGAGACTGCACTTCCACATCGTAGGGGCCACCAGGCATAATGTTGCGGAAGTTGTAATTACCAGCGCCATCAGTAGTAGCGTAGTACACCTGACCAGTGGGGGTGTAGGTAGCCTTTACTACAGCGCCTACAAGCGTTTCAGATTTGTCACTGACTACACCCGTCAAGTTGGCGGTTGTAACCTGAGCGTAGATAGCTGCACTCATAAAGAGAGCTGCCATCAAACTGAGAATTTTTGAAAATCGCATAAGAACTGTGATTAATTAATAATAAGGGAATTAATAAGGGGAATTATTAATAAATATCAAGAGATATTGCTAACAAGAAAAAGCGAGTATTCGCATACTCACTTGCAAATATAATTGACTACTTTAACAGACTGTACATTTTAAATTTACAAAAAAAAGGAGTTTTTGCAATGTGTTTATTGAAAAACGCTGCAAAATTACTCCTTTTTTTTGATATACGCAAGTATAATTAAAAAAAAATCATACTTTCTTAATAAATCGCGCATACGCACGTGCGCGAACGGCTATTTTTTGTCATTCTTGACACTTTCCATGTATTCTGATGCGCTCATTCCTACGATGCGCTTGAAATTGCGGTAAAATGAGGTAGCACAATTATAGCCAAGATAAACGTACACGTTTTTGATAAAGAGAAAACCATCATCATCGGTCAGTTCCTCAGGTCGCGTTTCAAGTAGGCGCTTAGCCTCTGTAATACGGAGATGATTGATATAATCACTAAACGACATATTGAACTGCTGATGAATCAAATCGCTCAAATACGTGCGATTGCTGCCGAGATCATGAGCGAGTGAAGCGAGCGTCAGATTGGGCTCCATGAACTTCTTGTTTTCAATAGCACGCTGTAATTTTCGTTGTAGTGGCATGAGTTTCTTCATGTCGTTGGTGGCTTTTGTGCCTCTTTTTTGTTCTGTTAACATGATGGAAAAAATTGGATAAGTGGTATTAATCTTTTATTATTGGAAAGTTGGGAGATATGGGGGTCTAAAAAAATTTGATATTATCGGGATTGGATTGCTCTGCTTGCTCGTGAATACGTCGTCTGCCGTATTTGAACATTTGGAAGCAGAAAACATAAAAAATGAGTACCAATATACCGCCTAAAATCGGACTGACTTCGGCCATCATCAGTAGCCCATCGTAAATCCCGTGCAGCAAAACGGGGACGATAAATACGCGTGACTTCTTATGCGCGGGCAAGTCTCGGAAAGCAATCTGCGAATAGAAATATCCCATAGCCACTGCAAAGAAGAAATGACCGGGTACTGCAAAGATTGCTCGCTGAACGGCTACTTGTTGCCAGCTGTCAATATTACCCAAGAGATAGAGGATGTTCTCTGTTCCTGCAAATCCCATACCAATGCAGCACGCATATACGATACCATCAAAACGCTCGTCGAAATGTGGATTCCGGCGGAGTAGCAACCATAGCATCAGCAGTTTGGCTGCTTCTTCAGGAATAGACGCTCCTACAAAAGCGTTCCATACTGCTCCAATCCAAGTGGAGGCCTGCCCTGTGAGGCCCATGCCTCCGATGCTTACTTCCAGTACATAGGCGATGCCTGCAGAGATGACACCATAACCCACCGCCTTCAGCACTTGGCTGAGAGGCTCACGCTCGTACTTATCGCGCAAATAGATATAGATAACGAGCGCAAAAGCTGGCAAAATGGCAGCAAAAATAATTATATACTGCATATTCATATACGCATTGTTGGGTTGGGTAAATAGGTTAACTACTTTTCAATATGGAATAGGTTATTCCATATTGGCAATACAACGAGCGAGCGAGTCACGCCAATAGGGAATAGCTATACCAAAAGTCGATTTAATTTTCGCCTTATTGAGTACCGAGTAATGCGGCCTCGGTGTCTTACTGGGGTAGTCCGCCGAAAGAATTGGACGAACTTGGCAGTCGATAGCGGGCATCTGAGCCGCCGCTAAATCGCCTCGTTGGTAAGCGCGAAGCACTTCCTGCGAATTATAAAGACTATGGATTTCGTGCGTAAAATCATACCACGAACATACTCCTTCATTCGTAAAATGGTAGATGCCCGGATGCCAGGTTTCGTTCTCCATAATCACGCAGATAGCTGCTGCCAAATCTGCTGCATACGTAGGACTTCCTACCTGGTCGAATACAACGCCTAATTCGCTGCGTTCCTTACCCAACCTAATCATTGTCTTAACAAAATTCGTGCCAAATTCCGAATACAGCCAGGCCGTTCGAACGATAATTGCGTCCGGCAGCATGTCGGTTAAAGCTGTTTCACCCGCCAGTTTGGTTCGTCCATAAGCGGTAGCAGGGTGCACCTTATCGCTCTCGCAATACGGCTCGAAGGCTTGCCCTTCAAACACATAATCAGTGGACACATGAATCATCTTTGCGCCCACGGCTGCTGCCGCTTCCGCCAGATTGCGAACGGCATCGGCATTGATTTTTAAGGCCGTAGGCTCATCGTCTTCTGCTTTATCCACATTCGTGTAAGCAGCGCAATTGATAATCATGCCTATCTGCTTTTCACGCACAAATTGCATCACGGCCTCTCGGTCGGTGATGTCAAGTCTGAGCGCTGGATCTTCAGCCAGCAGGTCGGTGAAAAAATACGTATGATTCGAATGGGTGTTGGCGCAAATCTGAAGCGATTGGCCGAGTTGGCCCATTGAACCGGTTACGAGAATAATCATAATTTCATACTCTGACTAAGCGAATTAGTAAGCCTCTTAAAACAGATCGTTGGGCAATTCGCTTAATATTGGATGTTTGGTGTCTTTATCCGAAAGAATCATTTCCTGAGCAGGAATCTGCCAATCAATATGGAGGGCAGGGTCGGTAAGCAAAACGCCCCCTTCTGCCTCAGGGTGATAGAGCTCGTCACATTTATACGCAAACAATGCATGCTCAGAAAGGACTGAAAAACCATGGGCGAATCCCTTAGGAATGAAGAACTGCTTATGGTTTTCTCCGCTCAGCACCACCGCAAACGACTGCCCATACGTAGGTGAGTCGCTCCGCAAGTCGAGCGCCACATCCAGCACTTCACCCATGATGCAACTCACTAATTTGGCTTGCGAATAGGGCGGCTTCTGGAAATGCAGACCGCGCACTACGCCTCGGCTGGAGAATGACTGATTATCCTGTACGAAACGCACGCGAATGCCAACTGCATCATATCGTGCCTCATTATACGTTTCTGAAAAGTAGCCTCGAGCATCGCCATACACGTCCGGCTCTATAATCTTCAGTCCTGCTATTGGGGTATCCGTTACTTTCATAAATTGGGTATTTCCTTAGAAAAGGAGTGCAAAGGTACGAAATTATTTGCATATTACCAAATTTTTTCGTAACTTTGCAGCAAATTTCTTAAAATATGATGAATTGGACCCAACTTATAACCAATAAACGCCTCGGATTGGAGCATTTACACAACAAACAGAGCGACATTCGTTCGGATTTCGAGCGAGACTACGATCGTATCATTTTCTCTGCTCCTTTCCGCCGATTGCAAAATAAAACGCAGGTGTTTCCGCTTCCGGGAAATATCTTTGTTCACAACCGTCTGACGCATTCTCTGGAGGTGTCCACTGTAGGCAGAAGCCTTGGCAGCAGAGTGGCGCAAAAGCTTGCTGAGCGTTATCCTGAATGCGCAAATCATCTCAATCAGATACCCAGCATTGTGCAAGCAGCCTGCTTGGCGCACGATATGGGGAACCCGCCTTTTGGGCACTCTGGTGAACAAGCTATCGGTACGTTTTTCTCAGAGGGAGAAGGGCATAAATATCAACATTTCGTAACGCCTGACCAATGGGAAGATTTCACGCATTTTGAGGGCAATGCGAATGCATTCAGACTGCTCGCGCATCAATATCTTGGTCGGCGAGAGGGTGGGTTTGTGCTCACGTATTCCACGTTGGCTTCCATAGTGAAGTACCCACATGAGGCCAAGTATTCGCCAGCAGGGAAGCAGAAATTCGGTTTTTTTCAGCAAGACAAACCGCTCTACGAACGGATTGCCGCAGAATTAGGTATCTGCAAGCAGGTGGGTGATGAACGCAAGTATGCGCGTCATCCGCTCGTGTATTTGGTAGAGGCAGCAGATGATATCTGCTATGAGCTTATGGACTTGGAAGATGCGTCAAAATTGCATATTATCTCTACGGATGCGGCCCTCCAGCTCTTCCTCGGGTTCTTCTCTGAAGAACGCAGGGAGCACCTGCGTGTGCATTGTGATCGACTCGAAGATCCGAATGAGAAACTGGCTTACTTGCGCAGTTGCGCCATTGGCGCATTGGTAGATGCATGTGCAGAGGCGTTCATAGCTTGCGAGCCGCAGATTATGGTGGGCGAATTGCAGCCGTCGCTGATTCGTCAGTTACCCGAACCGCTCTGTAGCGCATTTGCTGCATGTGCGGATATTTCTGTTAAGCAGATTTATCGCGCACGCATGGTGCTGGATATTGAGTTGTCGGGCTATCGCGTAATTTCCGAATTGCTCAGATGCTATATCCATGCGGCCTTCAGCCCGACTACCGCTTACTCGCATCAGTTGCTCAATCGCGTGCCCTCGCAATACGATGTGCGTGCAGAGCGGCCTTACGATCGCATCCTCGCCATCTTGGATTTTATCTCCGGTATGACCGATGTGTATGCGCTCGACTTATATAGGATGATTCAGGGTATAGAAATACCTAAATTATAAACCCGTTGGCGGAATTAAATACGCGCTAATTTAATTCCGTCAACAGGTATATTATATGAATAAAAATGTGTGTCCGAGGTGTGTTTAGGTTTGCATATT
>CAMGMU010000078.1 GCA_946059305.1 uncultured Bacteroidales bacterium
TCCATGATTATTAAACCCTTTAATCCAATACATATGCCATTTACTATACAACTCATGAGTCTTGGGAGTGTCTTTTGAAAAAAGCACGCCAGAACTAAAATAATACTCTTCTTCGCTGATATTACAATTCAAAATTTCTACTGTTTTGATTGTATTTACTCTGTCTATATCATTTGCAAATGATACGTTATTATCTCCGGTTGCTCCTACTTCACAATCAAAGGAATCTACACTTTCAAGTGATTTGCAACAAATAGTATCACAATCAATAAACAGCATATCTCCTTTGACCAACTCACGTGCTTTCGTCTTTAGCCAACGTGATCGGTAGTGCATATTCTTATCTTCATCAAACGATGTTACCACCTCATCTGAAATATATTGCAATATTTCCCCGCGAGCATCACCAGCATGAAGTAAGGCCGATGTTTTATTGTCAGTCAACAACACAATATGGGCATCTGGATTCCAATAACGAGCAGACCAAACAGCCATTAGCGCTTGCTCTATATATGTGGCTTCCGGCTCACAAGTTAAAACATATACTAACTTCGTTTTCATATCAAACTCTATAAAACAGCAAATTTAGCATTCTTCTCAAAAACACAGGAAGATCTTCATGATAATACTTAGACGATAGTGAAAGACTTATGCCGGCAAGACATGCTGCCCGTTTTTCTTGGATGGTGTTTGCAAGCCATTTAAGATTATGAATATCAGATGATAAAAATGTGCCATTTAAACTAATGTGGTATTTTTCTGCTCTAAAAATGGCATTCATGTATATTTGAAAAATCGCAGAATGCATACGCTCATTCTCATAACAATTTTTCCTTAATGCGAAGGTTAGATCCCTTGCAATCACCACTAAATCGGATATATGTTTGTTGGTTATCTTGGAGGTAATAGAATTGGGCCTATGGGTTCGGTGGTATTGACACGGAACATTCAATAGCTCAATCTCTGATACAGCCATCAACAACCGGGGAGTAAAATCTTCATCTTCATGAAAAAAGCCTTCTTTGAAAAATAACTTGTTTTCCTGCAAAAAACTCCGTTTACAAACATATAACCATGCTTGTACAGGATAAGAATAACCTACTTGTTTATAGCAGTTCGTTAGGAAATCACTACCAGTGCACTTACTAATCTTCAAATGGAAAGGCAGGAGAGGAGAAGATTCGTTACATAACACGTTTGTGCAAATTACTTCCGATTTTCCTGCTTCGATTGCATTAACAATATTATTAATCGCATCGGGGAGAAGATAATCATCAGCATCCAAGAAATATACATATTTTCCAATTGCGTTGGTAATCCCAATATTTCGAGCAGCACTTAGCCCTTTGTTGGGCTGAGATATTACCTTAATGTTAGAATACTTCTTGGAATATTCACTACAAATAGCAAAACTATTATCTGTACTCCCGTCATTAACGCAAATCACTTCGCCCGTAAATTGATTATCCACGAGAACAGAATCTAAACATTGCTGAAGGTATGCTTCTACATTATAGATTGGAATTATTATTGATAGTAGAACGTTATTTATCATTCGTACTTTGTTTTTCAAGAATGTTCTTCTGGATAAAAACCGAATAATACTCTATGAGAAAATGTTTCTTTTTATACGATTCTCTATACTTTGCTGGAAGCGCCAATAATTTTCTTTGTTTTTCGTATGATGGCTTTTTTTAGCATTCGTAAATATAATCTGATAGACATTTGTCCAGACGATGCAGCCTTCCATTGCCATTCGCCACTTAAAGCTTCTTTTAATCTTTTTGCTTCCCTAAGATACAAATCCGGATGTACTAATGAGACGGCTATATCATGAGAGAAAGATACATATTTTTGCTTAATTTCGTCTGCATATTTTTGCTTCGCCACTACAAACATATTCTGCTTGTACCAATGAAATACCTTGGGATTATTCCATAATATCGGCCTGATGATATCTAACATATCATAACCATGTTTGGCAAATTTTTCTTGCCAATACTCTGGCCATTGCTCGTTGATGTGACCTTGACCGCCTTGCAATGGTATAGCTGCAGAAAAAATAATAATATCACTCATTCCTACCAATGAATTGACAAATATATCAGCATACTTCTCATCAATATGCTCAGCGACCTCTAAACATATAGCGACATCATATCTATAGTTGCTGATAAATGGTGTTTCCAAATTGTGGGTTATGAATTGCTCCTTTTTCATATATTTTGACAGCAACTCCTTATTAACCCATTCTCCATCTACTCCTGTCAATTTTGGAACTCCGGCATTAGAAAACTCATGAATGAACGTACCTATGCCACACCCAAAGTCAATCACGCTCTTAGGGTGAAACATCTCAACTATAATCGGTACAATCTCTTTGGGAGACACTAAATTATGAACTGTTTCTTCATGAATATATCGGCAATCTGCTTTCTTCATATTTTATGCAAATGAATATTTAACTTTCGGAATAATGGGGCCCAAATACTGACTTTTTTTTCTAATGTCAACTTGATTCATGTTATTAATCTCTACAGAAATACATCTTTCCATTTCAAAATTATGAGTGCCGTACGCTAAACCATCATTAAACCAAATGGATATGGGATAGATTCCGTTTTCCAATATAGGATTGTTAATTTTTGCGGAAACCTTCCCTTTCTTTCTCGGAATACCGAAATCCAACACATTTTCTATAATTGGATTGGTTCCAAAAATCATGTTCCCTGCTGTGTCTTGCAAAACAATACCTAAGCTTGGTTGACGAATCTCATCCGGTGCATCATATTCAAGCTCTATGACAATAGAAGAGGCCTCTTGATATGCACATATGCGCTTAACAATACTATTCTCGGGAATGTAAATACTTTTAGAAGCGTTTTCCCCAATGTAATGGTCAATGGCTTCCGAAGCTGTTCCTGAAAAATCCACCATACCATTCTTTAATACAAGGCCTTTCGTACAGAGGGCACGCACGCTGGCCATATTATGACTCACGAAGAGGACGGTGCGGCCTTCGCCTTTGCTTACGTCTTGCATCTTGCCGATGGCTTTCTTCTGAAACTCCGCATCGCCTACTGCCAATACCTCATCTACCACCAAGATCTCCGGTTCAAGGAAGGCAGCTACCGCAAAACCGAGGCGAACCATCATGCCCGAGCTATAGCGCTTTACGGGCGTGTCGATATAGCGTTCGCATCCCGAGAAATCGATGATCTCATCCAACTTCTGCTGAATCTCATGGCGAGTCATGCCGAGGATGGCGCCATTCAGGAAAATGTTTTCTCGGCCCGTCATCTCCGGATGAAAACCTGTACCCACCTCCAAGAGCGAACCGATACGCCCACGCGCACGAATCGTGCCGGTGGTGGGACCCGTGACTTTGGATAGGAGCTTGAGCAACGTGCTCTTACCGGCACCATTCTTGCCGATGATTCCGAGCACATCACCTTGCTCTACCTTGAAGTCAATATCTCGGAGCGCCCAAACGTAATCCGACTGCCCTTTGGTAGAGCGGTCGTTGACCTCACCTATCTTTAAGTAAGGATCTTCTTTCCCGAGCACGTTGGTAATCCAGAACCTACGCAGGTCATGACTCAACGTCTTGGTGCTCACCAGCCCCAAGCGATATTGTTTGCTAATATGATCGAACGCTATTGCAGTTGCCATAGGTTGTTTCTGATTTCTACAAGTATCTTAAATATGTCGTTTTTTTGCAAGATTGAACTTCTTTTGTTCCTTCTTTTGTGCCAACAAAAGAGCTTGAATTCCGAGCCTGAATAGGCGCGTCATTATTAGTGCAATTACCTCCTTGGAATAAAAGAATGATAGTGTTAATGCATTGATTCATAATTACTTATATTTATTCGATTGGCAAGTGCTCATTCCGTTTCCTTCCTGAGCAACCAATGCAATACCAATCATCCTTACCATCACCCAAAATGTATGAAAGAGTGTTTTTTACCTTTCTTTTGTACCTTCTTTTGTACCATCAAAAGAATCAATCGAAAGGCAATGCATGGTTATCTTTCGTCATTAAATTTTTAATGACGCGACAAAGATAATAAAAAAATCGCAATCATACAAATAAAAAGGCATTTTATGCAAAAAAATAGAGCAAAAATACGATTTTTGTCGTAGTTTTGCTCTTTTCTTATTGCTCTAAAGCAGCTGTTTGTAGTTTCTTTAATCTGTAGATGATTGTCAATTACACTTAGTAGAATTTTTCAGCACACACCCAATAAGTCAAACGAATCATTCTTCATGCATCAACTCTCGTCTATCATACGTTCATTGCACGTGTATCTAGCTTACATCTAGCTTACAGCGCACGTACTTGTAAGCTAGATGTAAGCTAGATGTAAGCTAGATGCACGAAGGCTGGACGGACGGAGGCAGGACGTGTCAGACTGAGATTGTCGGAAAAATGAGTAATGCTGCATTAAGTCTGCATGCGTCTGCAATAAGTATGCAACCGGTCTATTCGCGTTATGCCACTTCTTCTGAAGGAGCCGCTACTTGGGCATTGAGCCATGCGCTCAGGGTGAGCATCGTTTCTACCGCATTATCTTCAAAGAAAAGCTCATGCCGTTTGCCTTTTACGATATGGGTGGTGATATGGCGGAATCCATGTTTGCGGAAGTCTTTTCCCAGTCGTTTGACGGCCTTTGCTCCTCCTACCGGGTCGTCTTCGCCTGCGATGAAAAGGATGGGCAGATCGCGTCTTATCTGCTCAAACAGCTTGTGGCGAGACACCTCCAGCAGGTTCTTATACATATACTCATATCCTCCGGCCGTGAAGCCAAATCCGCGAAGCGGATCAGTCGTGAACCCATCTACGTTTTGTTTATTTACACTCAACCATGCATTCTTTCCTTCGTTTCTGAAGCTGAAGAGGAACGGAAGTGAGCAAAGGGCCGTAAGCGGTTTGTACTTGGTGTGTCGTCCGCGTATGGCGCTCGTGAGCTTGGCAGCATAATAGGCGAGCCCTGTTTCTGCCGCAGAATACCAACCTGAGCCCATGATGATGGCGGCATGGATATCCTGACTATGCTCGCAGAGGTATCGCCTTGTGAGGAAAGAGCCCATGGAGTGCCCCATGATGCAGATGGGGGTGTTCGGCCATCGCTGTTGGGCTACTTGCGTGATGCGGTAGATGTCGTCGATGAGGAGGTGTGGCCCGAGGGCACTGTCAGAGAAATGCCCGCGCTCGTATTTGCCCGACTCGCCATGGCCGAGATGATCATGCCCGATGACCGCCCATCCGTGGGCGACCAGGTGACGCGCAAACGCATCATAGCGGTCGATATATTCTTCCATACCATGCACAATCTGCAAGACTGCACGAGGTTGCTCATCGGGTTGCCATGTAATATAGTGAATTTGTTGTGCCTCATCCGTGGAGGGCATGAAATGATGTTGCTTCATTGTTGTTGGTTTTTAGGCAGTGGGATTGGATATCTCACCTTGGGGGTTATACTAAGGAAGGTTCGTCTGCTTAATCAGACAATTATCCACCGCAAAAATCGTACCACTTGCCATTATTCTGACAAAGATTCGGTCATTCTGCTATTTGTGGATAGCAAAAAATGAGGCTTTCCTATAAGAATCGAATAATTAATAACAAAAAACCGCAGGAGTGTCCTGCGGTTTGGAAAAGGGTGCATTTGTCATGCGCCAATGTCGTTATGGCTCAGTTGTTGCTCTCGCTGGTAATCTCAAGTACGCCAGCCGATTGCGCGTTGTCAATCTGGTAAGCAACGCTGTCGGCATAACGTTCTGCATATTGCTCAATCTGATCTTCAAAGTCTCCGTCACCGAACGTGCGTTCGATAAACTCCTCCCTACTGATGGTGTCGCCATTGAGGATCACTTGATTGTGATACATGCTGATGTTGACTGTTGGATCAATCTGTTTGTATAAGCGAATGCCCATTTGTGTTGTATAATTCTTTGCTTTTTCCTCAAATGAGTATCCTTCATACTTGCTGATTTCTGCCCCTATACGGAAGATAAATGCAATCAGCGTGAAGAGTGCGATGAGCCAAATCACGAGTGAGGTAATCCAGAATCCGCTTTTGAGCCCTTGCCCTGTACGGTTTCTGCGTATTGCCCAGGTGAAGAGCACAATGATGGGTATGATGACAATCAGCACACCGCAGATGGCGGCTATAATGGCAAAGACGAATAGGCTCTGAGGAACAGCGAGGATGTCAGCAACAGCAGAGAGTCCTACCGCAGTACCGATACCTCCCATGAAAATACCAAAGCCCGCACAGATAAGGGTAAAGATGATTGCAAAGACAGCGATGGCGATGGGGAAGCAGAGGATGGCCATGCCCGCTATGAGGATGGTGCGGAGGCAACCGTAGTTGTTCTGCTGCTTGAGGTTGCCGTTGGCATCCACATTATCGCGCACGCGTTCCACTTCGGCTCGGATATTCTCCGCAGAGGGCTCTATACCTCGCATCTCCAGTCGGC
This sequence comes from uncultured Bacteroidales bacterium, assembly GCA_946059305.1. Classification (GTDB taxonomy): domain Bacteria; phylum Bacteroidota; class Bacteroidia; order Bacteroidales; family Paludibacteraceae; genus Colicola. The sequence goes on from CAMGMU010000078.1 coordinate 6,484, forward strand.
GAGCAGCTGTGTTGGCTGCCGGAACGATAAGCCAAAGCAGGAGATAAACGATGAAGCCTACACCTTGAAGGCAGAAGAGCACAATCATGAGCAACCGAATCCAGAGGGCATCTACTCCTATGAACTCTCCGAATCCCGAACATACACCTCCGATAATCTGATTGTCGATATTGCGGTAGAAACGTTTCTTATAGGGTTTCGGCTGCTCTGCTGCTTTCTTGTCATCGTTCGTTTCTTCAGGAGACTCGCTATCGCCGGTTTCGCTATCGCCTTCGCTTTCCTCTGTTCCGCTGGAGATCATCTCCGGACTTCCGAGTTGCGTCATGATATCAGCTACCATCGTGCTGTTTACCACTTCGATATGGCTGTATTTCATGTGCATGCTGAAGAGCTCTGCTATGCGGGCTTCAATATCCTGCATGATTTCTTTTTTGGAGTCAGAGTCTTCCAAATGTGCTTCTATATCTTTGAGATAGGCGTTGAGGGTTTCGTATGCGTCGTTGTCAATATGATAAACAACGCCGGCAAGGTTTATTGTTACAGTGGGTTTCATAATTTGTTTTCGTTATTGAGATTCTTGTAAGTGAATGAAAGGGTAAGACACTGTGTGCTTTCTTAAAGGAATAAAGTAATGCAGCTGGTGACGAGCGTTGTGAGGGCTGCTATAATGGCAATCATAATGTAGCGAGTGAATGGTTTTTCTTTTGTGTAATGGTCTGTACGGCATCTGAGATGGCTGTCCATTCTCGTTCGAGTTCTTGCAAGAGAGCGGTGCCTTCTTCCGTGATGCAGAAGTATTTACGTGGAGGTCCGGCTGTGGACTCCTGCCATCGGTAGCTGAGCAGTCCGGAGTTCTTCATGCGGGTGAGTAGCGGGTATAGGGTGCCTTCTACAATCAGAAGGTTGGCGCTTTTGAGTTCATCGAGAATCTCGGTGGCGTATGCCTCGTGCGATTGGATGATTTCCAGAATGCAGTACTCGAGCATTCCTTTGCGCATCTGCGATTTGATATTGTCAATCATTGCGGTTTAAGTGATAGGTTGGTTAATGGCAACGAGTAAGATTGTTATGCGTTGGGGATAATGAGGGCGAGGATGATGTAGAGGATGAGGCCCGGGAAACCAGCACAGAAGAAGCTGAGGATAGCATAGCCCACGCGTACGAGGGTGGGGTCAACGTTGAAATACTCGGCGATACCAGCGCAAACACCTGCGATCATTTTGTTGTTGGATTTTGTAAGTTTCTTTTCCATAATGCGATTGTTTTTATTTGTTTGTAATACGTTTTTTTTGAATTGCGCTGCAAAATTAGTAAAAATTTTAGAACTATGCAATACATAGTACTATAAAAT
>CAMGMU010000079.1 GCA_946059305.1 uncultured Bacteroidales bacterium
TATTGATAATCAATAAGTTATAAGAATAAGAAGTTGGTCGAAAACGATTTTTGAGCAGACTATACCCCTTCGTTTTTCTTACTGTCAAACCGTCAAACTGTCTAAGCAAAAATCGTAATTCTCTATTAATCAATTAATTAAGACTTTCAGTATGAGAAATTCAGCAGAAAATCATTACGATATCCTATCGCCCTATGCCCCTCAGATGCCCAAACCACTGCCTCAAATGCTCCATTTGGCGATAAAAAACGCTCCTGAACACATGAAAGCGGCCATTTCGAATTCGCTGTTTCCGGCCTTCGGTTCGCTCATGCACAATGTCGGATTCCGTTATTCGGACAACGTTTTCCACGAACCGGACTTCATGTGCGGGCTGATTGGGCCAATGAGTATCGGTAAGGGCAGCATCAATCCAATCATCGAAACGATCATCCAGCCGCTGCGCGAACACGATGCTCGAAGCAACGCCAAACTCAACGAATGGAAGCGGCAGTGCAAGTCCCGCGTCCGAAGACTTGGTTCGATTGCCTCTGCCGATATGCCTTCTTCCTGCTTTGTGGAGCACTCCTGTTCTTTGTCTATAGATGTATCCGCAAGTTCATCTAAGGCTACTCTCGCTCACCATCTTCAGCATCACATTGCCCGCAATCATCCGCCAGCGGGTGCTGCTGTGCGGCAGGGGCATATAGCTCAGCCTTTTCTCCTCGGCCTTCCTCTTAAGCTCAGCCTCGGTGCGCGCTATCAGCTCGGGGTTGAGGTAGTTATCCGGATGGGGAGCCATCAGGAAGAGGCGTCCCTCACCGCAGGCCTGATGGTAAGCCATCCCAGGGTGGAAGAAACGGGCTTCACTTCTGGGGTCCCCGAAAATCTTTGATTTTTGGGGAGAGCTGAGGCCTTGGTCGCCCGCTGATTAAGCAATGCGGCAATCAGCCTTTGCGACCCAAGTGCCGAACGCGAGCACCGCCTCACGGATGGCTCGCGCCACCGCTTTCTCGCCCGCATTGATGGCGGCCGTGTAGGTCACGCACCCGCGTTCTGCCTTCCAGAGCGCCTGCTGCACCGCTGCAGCTATCTGTTCGGGACTGAGGGAGCGCGGGAGCGCGATGACCGAGGTATCAGGATAGTCGAGCAGCCGCTCCTTGCCCATGGTATCGAACCTAAGGCCGGCTATCACCCGGCTCCTGCGGATATGATACCAATGCGGATGCTCGCGCACCATGAGCGCATTATCCGGATTATTATGGGTATAATCAATCATGCGCCTGAGTTGCCCCTTATGCGCTAAGGTGCGGATGAATGGCACCTCCAGCACCAAGCCCGCTCCCGCTCCTGCTCCTGAGCCAGCTCCTGCTCCCTCGGTAGCTGCGGCAGCTGAGAGGCTCCCGTTCGTATCGGGGCGAGTGCCACTCGCCCATTGGCTCTCCCCCTGTGGCACAGGGGGCTTACAGACGGCAACGGCATCACAAAGGCTCTCAGCCGAGAGAGCCGAATGGCTGGAGCCCTCGGCTATGGGCCAGAGGCCCTTCGAGCGGGCGAGCTGAGTAATACCCAGGCGGAAGGCGTGAGCCCATTGGCGGATGCTCTTCCCGCCATCATCATGCACCCAAATCACCAAGTGCAGATGATTGTCCATCACCTGCTTGCAGCAGAGCTGGTAGCCAGGGTGGCGCTCAGAGAGGTGCTGCAGATCTTCGGATATCTCGTATCCCAGTGGCTTGAGCCTTACTGTGGCAGTATGATGGCCGAAGAGGTCTGCATCCCAGTGCCCTCTCAGTAACTGCGGGTCAGTGCGCTCCCCTCGGGCATCGCGCACGGGAGCAAAGCTCCCATCGTCTAATATCCGCACCAGTTCCCCGAGCAGCGGCCGCCTGCCCGCCACTGCGAAGGTCAAGTGATAGATCCCCGGCCCCTTGAAGATATCCTTATGTCCTTTCCACTCAAATACCATATTCGCTTATTTGGTGTATATCCACCATTTTTACGCCTGCAAAAGTACTGCTTTTTCCCGATATACGCAAGTTTATGAACTATATTTATAGATTTTCCTTAGGATTTTCGTTTGGATGTCGAGGGCAACGCCCGATCCCCAAAAAATCACTACCCAAAAGACGCTTAATACTACCCAAAAGGCACTTAATACTACCCAAAAGAAGATTCTGAACTACCTGAAAGAGCATCCTCATGCTACGAGAAAAGATTTGGCAGCTGTTATTGGCGACATCACCGAAGATGGTATAAAGTTCAATATCGGGAAATTGCAGCAATACGGGCTTCTGAAACGTGAAGGTGGAAGAAAGAGCGGAACATGGGTAGTTATAGATAACGATAATTAATGGACACTACAATGGACTTATCAGAAACTATAATAGTCCCAAAATCTTAGACAACTTGCAAAATTTAAAGGTGGGTTCGCAAATTCGCTTTAATACTCGTTACCACAATTAATCATTATCTTTTCGAATACTCTAAAATGTGTAACGTTTGTAACGTTTGTAACGCTTCGTCGCTGCGCACTCCGCTGTTTTGACATAAATGCCAACACGTTACTGCACTGTTTGTAACGCATCGCTTTGCTCGCTGCTTTGACGTGTATGTCAAAGCATTACTGAGCTGTTTGCTGCTGCTTTAAAAAGTTGAGTGCGCTATCCTCCCGGACTGCGCACTCTTAATTGACATGAAAAACCGTTGCAATAATTTCAGTATGATAGAGTTAAGGATAGTTAGCTCTTTTTCAGTTGCCGATATTTGGCAAGCCCATCCACTTGTTCGATCTTGCCGGCTTTCTTCCAGCGGTGGAGCACTATGCGGATTGCATTAGGCGAGGTGGATTGCTTGCGCTTCACGCGGAGGGCGATGAGGTCGGACTTATCAAACTCCGAAGGCAAGAGGTCGAGCAGCGACTCTACTGCGCCCTTGGCTGTAGCCATCTCCAGCCCTTGGCTGATTTCCTCTTCGAGTTTCTCGCCAAAGATAGCCATCTGTGTGCGGAACGTATATTCGGCCACCCACTCGGCAAACTCGCCAATCTGTTTCTTGTTTTGCCGGCCCTCCATCAAGTAGCAGAGCATACCCGCGCGGAAACCAATCACAGCAGCACGGCGGCGGAGGATATCGGCCGAATGGCTGTCGGCATCGAGCGCCTGCAAACGTTTGTTTTCCTGCCATCGCATGATAGCTGCTGAAACAATCGGACAAGCAATAAAGCCCTCTTCGCGGTCAAGCCTGCGCGCCCATTCGATGATCTCCGCTTTCTCCGCATCGGAGTAATCTTCAAAAATCGGCATCTGCGCATAGGAGGTATCGGGCAGCTGAGCAAAACACGTTCGCGTCATCAAACCATTCTCCACATTATCCGAAGAGAAGAACCGACTCATGGCGCGCGGAGTGCCGGTAAATAGCAGGTTATAATACACCTTTACCTTGGCAGAAAACGAGTTTTGCGACATATACGATTGCGCATATTCGGCATTATCGAAACCGAGACGATAGATATCCGACTTTTGCGACCAAGTGCCCGCTTTTTCGGTTTTGATAAGCGAATCAATCTCCTCGCAGATACCGATGAGGTGCTTGCCCTCGGCATAAGTGAGCTTCTGCAGCAGCTTCGCAATGGAGATATTTACGCCATCATTACGCGGACAAGCATGGGGGTCTTCCGGCTGCATCTTGCTGTTTTTGGCAGCCCGCAATTTCTCCTGATATTGCATCTCTCGTTGCCGCTCAATCTCGTCTTGCTCGTTGATGGGCGTAAGTAGCAGATCGATGGGTTTGCGGATAAACGACTTACCGCTGGCGGCCGGAGCGGTGATGCACGCCATGAAGGATAGCGACTGCTCTTGTCCATCCAAATATCTAAATCGTATGCGGGTGGCGAGCGCGCCCAAGATGGGTAGCGAAGCGATGATCATAGCCGGACGATAGGCTTCGGGCATACGGCGGTTTATCAGTCGGAGCAGTCTCGGCACGTATGGCATCGGCATCGCTGACGCGGCTGACGAGAGCCCTGCGGCTGCAAGATTCTCCTGTGCTGCTGACGATTCGGCTTCTTGTTCCGCAAGTCGGATGGCAGACTGCAATACGGCATCCATCTTGTTCTTGCGCGGCCGCGAAAGTGCGCTCTTGATCGCCTGCTTGCGTTCTTCTTCCGAAAGCCCAAAGTCGGGCAGAGCGCGAAGCAACCAGTCCGGCCGAAAATCGGTGATATAGCGCATGGAAATGGCCATGGAGAAATAGAGGGTGTTGCGTTCACCAACAGATGGGTTGTCGCCCCCGCCGAGAGCGAGTTGCAAGTGATAAGCAATACGATTAGTTGGAATGCCGCGGTAGGTAAGCCCTGCGGGCGTTCCAGACGCCGGAGGCTGTTCCATTTGCGCTTCGCGCGTTCCAGATGCCTGCGGCTGTTCCATTTGCGCTTCGCGCGTTCCAGAGTCGTTGGAACCATTTGGAACTTTTGGAACGCCCGCAGGGCTACTGGAACGGCCATCGGCCGCTGGAACGCCCGCAAGGCTCTCTGCGGCCGCTGGAACGCGCGCAGCGCTACTGGAACGGGCGTCAGCCCATAGCGCTTGCTCCTGCCAATATTGTCGGGCTTCTTCCGAAGGGTAGCTAAACAAACCGAGCGGAGCATAATAATAGACGTAGCTGCGCGGCACGAGAAACGAAGCGCGGGCGGCATCTTTGGCTACGGCATCATACTCCACATCGAGCGCCTCGGAGAGTTTCGCCTGCATCTGCTCAATCGAGAGCCCCATCTCGCGTTCTGCGATGATACGAAGCCCATGACCGGAGGGCGTTTTGGCTACTAAATAAATATTCAGCTCCTCTATTTTGTTGCTGATTTGCTTCTCAAAGAGCTCGTGCGGATTTTCGATATGGTCGATATCGAGCATCACCAAACCGCCAAGGATAGCATCTTCGCTCTTGCGCTTTCCATTCTTAAAATCGACTGCATGGGGCGTGATGATGGGGAGCATCTTTTTGAGTTTGGATTTCTGCTCTTCGTAATCTGCATCCTCCTTGCGGAGGGCCGCTATTCGTTCGCATATCTCCTTTACCGATGGCGCATCGAGCAGCTGCTCAAACACCACCTGCTTGCAGGGCAGGAGCCTGCCATCTTTAACGCTTCGCTGCCATGCAAAGCGGCATGATTTCATTAGTTCGTTTTGATTCATGATTCGTTCGTTTTACAAATTTCGTTCGCCTTACCGCAAAACCCCGTATCGAGGTTTTGCGGGTCATTAGATTTCCAAAAAGGACATTGGTAGCAAACGGTATCACTCATTCGTGCCAGCATATTGAAGCACCTCACTGTGCAGATTGCAGAGATCGTAAATCTCGTCATCCATCTTGTCGACCACTTGTTCGGCATCCCACGACCTCGGGAACGTCATCGTCACGCGAATACCCTTGTTATTGTGCCACACCTGCAGATGGTCAGTCTGATAAACAGGCTTGCTGTTGTTGGCTGCGCGAGTGGCTGCACTGCGACGGTAGGGAGTAATCACCAACGCGAGTTTGCCATCCTCAAGCATCATAGGCTTGATGCCGCCCTTGGAGGATTTGCCGAGCTCAAGACCGAGCTTGGTGGGCGCGCTCGTCACGGAGGGAGCTTCGGTGAAAATGGTTGCTAACTTACTGCGACCATCGAGCTCATCGGCTTGCTCGATTTCTGCTTTATACTTTGTTTGTTTTTTAAAATTAAGATAATTAGCCATAATTGTTTGAAATTAGAAGGGTGCTTGCCCTTGATTTAACATAACCGGATTGGGTAATCCATTAACTTGCATAGCTACCTGTTGAGGAGCTGCTACCTGCTGAGGAGCTGCTACCTGCTGTGCAGGAGCTGCTGCCTGCTGATAGCCGGGGATAGTAGCTACCGGAGGAGCTGCTGCCTGCTGAGGAGCTGCTTGCTGTGCAGGTGCTGGTTGTTGGGATTGATAGGCTGAAGAAACCACCCAATTAGGCTGCACATCTACCGCTCCCAATGCGAAGCGCCATCCTTTGATGTTGTTTTTGTAAAATGATTTTCCATCCTTTACATATTCGATAGCAGTAATATCAAAGTCAACACTGATTCTCTGATTAGGTACGGCTACTTCTAATTGCCTTGCAAGGTCTCCCCAGAAAGTGATTAACATCGAAGTGGGATGTTGCTCGTCTGTGCTAACTATTATTTCACGAAAGATAGTCTCTTTGTTATCTCTTTTTGAAACAATAGTCGTAAGATTTCCTTTCCATTTGATGAAACCCGAAAATTGTTTATCCATCTTTGTTAAGTTTATTCTTATACGGCGCCCATAGGATGCTTACGGATAAACCTCCGTGTTTGCAGCATGCGCGGTAGCGCCTGAGTTCGTATTGTTGAATCTTTTCGATGCTCATCTCTCGCTCTATCGGTCGCAGCCTCCGGATGCGGCAATACCGATTGGCGTATTTAGATGATTGCGGAAACGTCACATTGTACTCATCTTCAAGCAGCGGTATGCGTCCTCGTTCGGTGCGAGCCGTAAAGACTACATATTCGCCATCGAATTTTTGCAGCAATGCTTCTATTTCCGTGGTGGGTAGAGTATCAATCTGATTGACCTCTATTGTCGTTGTATTTGATTTTGTAGCATTAAAAAACATAGATTTGACTTGATTAAACATTCGTTTAAGTGCGCACAAAAAAATCACCCGACTTCGGTAGCTTTCCGAAATCGGGTGCAAAATTACTACAAAAAAAATCAATCGTTGATGTCAATTGATGTCAAAGTTTGATGTCAAATGACACCAAAAAGAAAAAGACGCTTCAATTATATATTTATTGCGCTCTTCATCTAAATCATCAATGCGTTGTCTTAATACTCTATGACTTACATCACAAGAGTATAAAGAACTTAGAAAGCGGCTAAGTTCGCCATACGAACTAAAATCTCGTCTCCAGTCATAACCTGCCTTCTCCATTGCATAGAGCTCAATACTGAGCGCACGATAGTTATGGGGATTACGTACGCGTTCGCGCAGATGCGCTTCGGCAAGTTCTTTCCAACTACCTTCGCGCTGATTGGGGGTGTAACTGATATTTAAGGTAAAAAATCCACCTTGACTATTGATAGAAGAAAAACCCTGCTGAATGAATTTGAATATATCCGAAAGTTGAGAAGAAGTCAACTCTACAGCAAAATTTTGTTTAAATTTTTTTCATAACAAAAAAATTAAGTGAATAAATTGGGATAATTAGATGTAGTAATTTTAGGATACGATTATCGCATGCAAAGGTACGAACATTTTGAGATATATGCAAATAATAGAACCATTTCTTGCAACTTTTCCTGAAACCATAGACACTTTCCTAAGAAAATAGACAGACGGCATTTGTTCACAAAGTTCACAAAGTTCACAGATTATTCAGTAAGGATGCGCTACCCCTGCTTTTTCAGCCATTACTCCCTACTTTCCGCCACTTTACTACCAACTTTTCGGTATTTCTCATGTACTTTTATGGCAATTTTTAAAGATAAAATTTAGGGGGTATTTCGTAGGGGGTAGTATTATATTATACTATATGCGCACACGTGCCTGAGACTCAAAAATGTGTAACGTTTGTAACGTTTGTAACGCTTTGACAAATAAAGCATTACTGCACTGTTTGTAACGCTTTGACATAAAATACAATACAAAATATTTGTTAATATGCAACTCCTCTGTATTTTTACAGAGTTAATCGCATTTTTTTCGGATTTCG
>CAMGMU010000080.1 GCA_946059305.1 uncultured Bacteroidales bacterium
TGTCCGCACATTACGCGAAGAAACATCGTAAGCGGATATACGGTAGCATACGCCACAGATGCTTGGTCGTTGTTGGGCGATGAAGCACCCGCATAGGCGAGGGCAGGGGGATCGGTAGTGGAACCCGCAATTAAGCCCATCAGCGTGAAATAGTCAATCTTCATGGCCATTCTCGCTATTACGCCTACAATCAGCAGCGGCAACATCGTGATGATCACGCCATAGAGAATCCACATATAGCCGCCATCCATAATCGTAGGAATAAACGACTGTCCGGCACCTAAACCTACAGCTGCAAGGAAAAGGGAGATACCCAATTCTCTAAGCATCTTATTGGCCGAAGTGGTGGTGAACGTAACCAGATGATAATAGGGTCCGAAGCGGCCAATCAGGATAGCTACAATGAGCGAACCGCCCGCCAGTCCGAGCTTAAACGGTTGACTGAGACCGGGGATGGCAATCGGCAGCGTACCTACTACTACGCCTAATGCTATCCCTAAGAAGATAGGCATCAGGTTGGGGATATCGAGTCGGGCAGGGGTGTTGCCGAAGATGTTGGCAACGCGCTTCACGTCTTCCTGATCGCCCACTACCATGATGCGGTCGCCAAGCTGAAGCACCAGTTCGGGTGTAGCAAGCAGGTCAATACCGGCACGCGTCACGCGAGTGATATTCACATGGTGATCCGAACGGATATTCAGGCTGCCAATCTTCTTTCCATTGAGTTCGGCTTTGGTCATGATGATGCGTTGCGACACGAGCCCTTTCACGTTCTTCTTCTGCTCCTCGTGCTTCGCTGTTCCCTGAATCTCGCCAAGCAGATGGAGCGTGCGCTCCTTATCTTTCTCTGCTATCACGCGTATCGTATCGCCTACCGATATAATGCTCTGTGAATCAGCCACTTCCTCGCTGCCGTCCTTACGGATGATACGGCTCACTACCATCTGAATACCGAGCGTTTTCTGCACCTCATATACCGTCTCGCCATCTACTGACTGGTTCGTCACGCGGATGTCCCAAGCGGTGGTGGGGTTGTCGTTTTCGCTATCGTTGGCTTTCAGTTTGGTCTCTTCTTTCTTCAGATTGATGCGGAAAATCCATCGGATAATCATCATCGAGAGGATGATACCCACCACACCAAGGGGGTATGCAACGGCATAACCGGTAGCGATATCCGAATTCGGGCTGCCAAACATATCAAACCAAGCCTGCTGAGCTGCACCCAAGCCGGGAGTGTTCGTTACGGCACCACTCAATACGCCTACCATCGTTGCGATATCCGTGCCGGTAATCCAATGGATGCAGAATGTGGTCAATACGGCCAAACCTACGATGGCTGTGGCCAGCATATTGAGTTTCAGACCGCCTTTGCCAAACGAGGAGAAAAACGAAGGGCCGACCTGCAAACCGATAGAATAGACAAACAGAATCAAGCCAAAATCCTTGGCAAACGATTCTACATGCGGGTCGAGCCGCATGCCGAAATGCGAAAGCAGGATGCCCATAAAGAGAATCCACGTTACGCCCAGAGAGAAACTTTTGATTTTCAGCTTGTCGGCCAAGAAAATGCCTGCCGCAATCGTGAGCGTGAGTACAAACAACGATTGTGTAATCGAAGGAGTGAAAAACAGATGATACAAGAAGTCCATAATACAAGGGTTTATCCCCGAATTTGTGTGATGAATAGAAATGAATTGCCCATAATCAAAACCGACTGCAAAATTACTGCTTTTTCTTGATATAGGCAAACTTCTACACGAAAAAACTGCAATTTGCTTAGTGTAGATAGCAAATTGCAGCCTTTTTTCTTCTATCGTAAGCTTTAGCAGCTTTAGCGGCTTTAGCATCTTTAGCGATTGGAGTAGGCGTATCTGCCTATATGTAGTGCCATCCGCTATTGTAGTGCCTTACGCTATATGTAGTGCCATCTGCTATTGGAGTGCCTCTCTCGTTGCCTTCAATATGGGCTCAATGGAGATTTCAGAGCCGGTAGCGCCCCGCATCCAAGCGTTGGGCGTGAGGCAGCCCTGACGATAAACGCGCATGTATTCCTCTGCCCATTCGGCCGGTTCGAGGTTCGCAAAATGTGCCTCGAGCTGATAGCGAACGATAGTGCCGATGGGGTAGTTAGGCAGATACATGGGTGAGTTGACCATATGGCTATAGATAGCGAGCAGGCAGCACCCTTTTTCTCCGAGTATAGGTTCGTAATACGCGTCCCACACCTCGGCAGCAATGCGTAAGGTAGCCTCCTTGAGTTCGGCTGCAGTAGCCTCAGGGTGCGCATACAGCCATTGCCACATTCGCATATCCACGAGCGACACACCCATGATCTCATACATGCCCCATACCTGGTCGAGCACCGACTCGGGCGAGTTGGCATCGCTCTTCTGGCCCGTCAGCAGCTCCATATCGCGGCTCTGGAAGAGAAACGCGCTGGCCTCCGTAAAGCCCGTTGCGGGGATGCCTGCAAGCATATAATGGTCGTTGAAATAGAGGGAAACGACTTCCTCGGTGTTATGACCAAACTCATGAACGGCAATATTGTATCCTTTATAATCCATGCCCGTAGGCGCGATGCGCGTGCGCAAGAGCGCTTTCTCTTGGCGTCCGACAGCAGGCCATGCATGACCACTACCGCGGGCAGGCTCCACGGCTATATGGCTGCAAATCTCATCGGCTATAGCGGGTTGGAAACCCAATTCGCGAAGCATACGAGGCATGTCAGCCTCAAAGGCTGCCGGAGTGGGGTAGCGCTTGCGCGTGATGGCCGTGAGCGCATCTTCGGATACGGCAGCACGACTCTTAAAACCGTTGTACCAGATATCATACGGACGAAGGTCTCTGCCCAATCGTTCGCGAATAAGCGCACCTACTGCTTTCAGTTCGGGAGATGAAACGAGCTCCGTGAAGAGCGTCTCAATCTGCTTGGCGGTCATCTGCATGCTGCCCTCAAAGTTGCGCTGGATAGCGGTAGGCATGTCGTGGCGATACCTGTCCTCCTCCTGATACGCATGGAAATGCGCAAGGATTTTCTCGTATCGAACGTCTTTTTCTCGTTCAGCCTTAACCGACTGGCCATCAGCTGCGAACACTTTATTGGTGTACGGGCACCAATCGTATTCGCTGGAGTTGATCACCTTGGCCGGTATTTCTTGTTTGATGATACGCTGCATCACCTGATAGATCATCTCCTGCTTCTCCTGATTGTCGTAATCCGACTTCAGCTCATCGCGCAGGTTCCAGTGGCTCAGGAGTGAGAGGTCCTCGTCCCAAAGCCGGCGTCCGTCTGCCGTTAGGAGGTGCTTCATCATGATGTTGTAATCGGCAATATAGCATTCGGCATCGGCATTGGCTTCCACCACTTTCTGCATGGCAGCAGCTGGCACACGGCTCGCGAAAACGTCTCCCAATTCCGCATACGCCCATTCATCGCGTGTCCAATTGACACCGAGCGAATCTTTCTCCTCCAAGCTGTAATGGGGAAAATTGAGCACCGTGAGGAACGCAATCTTGTTGGTAAAGAGGTCGTCAGAGAAGTGGGCGAGCGGACTGTAAGAAGTAATCATCCAATCAGCAATGCCGGGTTCGGTACCCGTGAGGGTGGTGGGGCGGAGCAGCTCTACGTAGGTCATGTCCGCATACTGAGTAATCGTCTCGATGATATGCGCCAGCTGCAAGTAGAGCGCATGTTTCTCTTTGGGCGTCTTGCATTCGTTGGCCTCGATAAAGGCGGCCATCTCTTCGGCCGTGCCATCGGCTTCCGTCCAGAGGGCAGCCATCTGAGCGGCTCCACGAGAGTAGTCTGACGAAACGGCAGGGGTGCTGGTTGTGTTGGTTTTCATTTGACATGCAGTAAACAAGAGAGCTACTGCCAAGAGAGGAAGGAAATGTTTCATAATGATAAATTTTTGTTGCAAAGGTACATAAAAAAACGCACATACGCAAAATTTTTACGATTTTGTTTGCAAAACACCTAAAAAAAAGCTAATTTTGCAGTCCATTTCTGTTTTGGGTACCTGATTGTGCATGCTTACCCACCTGAATGGTGTATGCTTTACCCACCAGAATGGTGTATGCTTACCCACCTGAATGGTGCATGCTTACCCACCAGAATGGTGTATGCTGTACCCACCTGAATGGTGTATGCTGTACCCACCTGAATTGTGCTTTCTATGGATACGTTATGGAATAGTAATTATATCAAGGTATGGTCGAGCAATTTCCTGCTCAACTTTGCTTTCATGCTGGTCGTGCCGCTGCTTCCCATCTATTTGAGCGAAAGGTTTTCGGCGGACAAAGATACGATAGGCATGGTGCTGTCGGGCTATGCGGTGGCGGCCTTATGCGTGCGTCCGTTTAGTGGATATATCGTTGACTCGTTTCCGCGCAAGGCAGTTTTGCTCATCTGCTATTTTCTTACCACGGCTTTGTTTGCGGGCTATCTGATAGCGGGCAGCCTCACGATGTTTGCCATTTTCCGAACGATTCATGGTGCGCCATTTGGCGCCACAGGTGTGAGTCTGTCAACGGTTGCAGTGGATGTGTTGCCTTCTTCTCGCCGAACAGAAGGTATTGGTTATTACGGGTTGAGCAATAATATCGCTACGGCCATTTCGCCTTCGGTAGCCTTGTGGTTGTTTGCTGCGTTTCATTCGTATGACCTGCTCTTCTCGCTCTCGCTTCTTTGTTCGCTTTTGGGCTTGATAGTGGATGCAAGCTTGCAGCTCAAGCCGCGTCCTGTGGCCTCTGCCGAGGGTGCCAACGCGTCCCTTCCTAAGCCGCATTGGTCGCTTGACCGCTTCTTCCTGCTGCGCGGATGGGCACTCTTCTTGTCGATGTTCACTTTCGCCTTTTCGTATGGTGTGGTGAGTACGTTCGTAGCTATCTATGGCAAGGAGCGCTTGGGCATCACGGGCGGTACGGGACTCTTCTTCGCCCTACTCGCTATCGGTCTGATCGTATCACGGCTCACCGGAGCCAAGTCGCTCAGGAAGGGCAGGGTAGTGCAGAACGCGAGTGCGGGGATGGTGGTGTCGGTGTTCGGATATGCTATTTTCGCGGGCTTGCAAAACGAATGGGGCTATTATCTGGCACCTTTCATCATCGGGTTGGGCAATGGTCACATGTGGCCGGCGTTTCAGAATATGTTCATCAACCTGGCGGAGAATAACCAACGAGGTACCGCTAATTCCACTATCCTCACGAGCTGGGACCTGGGCATGGGAGTGGGCATGCTGATGGGCGGTATAGTAGCTGAACACCTGGGTTATTCGGCTGCTTTCTGGACCGCTACGGCTATCAATATCCTGGGCGTGGTGTTTTACTTCGTTATCGCCCGTCCGCATTTCATCCGATACCGCCTACGTTGATCCTGAACCACGCATCTCATACAATGAATCGAAATAAGCATATTTTAGTCGGTGCAGTTGCTATTGCAGTCCTTTCCCTCTTGGCAGCTTCTATTTGTCGGTACCCTCATCCAGCGAATGCGGAAAGGAATGAACCGTATGCAGAGCAGCCAACAGTCTGCGGCGATAATCCCGCGGATCTATTCGAGTTACCGCATCATGATGATTCCAGCGAACAGGTTATTTATCATGCTGCTTATACGGTTGGATATAATCCTACGTATCACCTTCCGAATTGGGTGGCGTATTGCCTGGAGGGTAATGAAGTGGATGGCGACTTCTCTCGTACGAATAAATTCTTGCCAGACCCGCTCGTAGCGGGCGATCCGGTCGTTACGCAGGATTATACGGGGTCGGGATATGACCGTGGTCATATGGCTCCTGCGGCCGATATGAAGTGGTCTGAGCAGGCGATGAAGGAGTCCTTCTATATGACCAATATCTGTCCGCAGAATCATAACAACAATGCTGGTGATTGGAAGGACTTGGAAGAGTTGGTACGTGACGTTGCGCGTAAATATGGAAATACCTATATTTGCGTAGGCCCTATCGTTTCCGACACGTCCGTCATGATTGGGCACCTTCGCAGAATAGTGGTTCCTCAGGCGTTTTATAAGGTGCTACTGCGTCAGAAAACGGATGGCACATGGACTTCCATCGGTTTTATTATGCCTAACGAACCGGGTAATCGTCCGCTGATGTCGTATATGGTGTCAGTTAATGACGTAGAATCCATTGCGGGAATCGATTTCTTCCCGAATCTGCCCGATACGGTGGAAGAAGCGGTCGAGTCTCATTTTGAAGTTGCTGATTGGACTATTTGATTATGGCTAAGAATACGAAGTTACAAAAGTGGGTGGATAAGTTAGACGCCTTTTTCTTTGGGGTAATTGTCCTCAATGCGATTGTCATTTACTTTCAAGTCTGTGGTTACAATTCCATTTGGCTGCAGCTGGTTGATTCCCTCTGCACGATTATCTTTATTGCAGAAATGGTCATGAAGATTAAAGCGAATGGATTTAGCTCCTATTGGAGGGATGGATGGAACCGGATGGACTTTGTTTTGGTTACCTTGTCTATTCCAACGCTTTTGACTCTTTTTGGCGAAAGAGTAGGATGGAATCTGAGCATATTGCTTCTTTTCCGACTGCTCCGAGTGCTGAAGTTTTTCCGTTTGATGAAGGTCTTTCCAAACTTCACGGAGATAATGAAAGGCTTCCATCTTGCTATGAAAAAAACGTGGGCCGTACTGGTTGCTTTCGCGCTGCTCATTTTTATCTTCGCATTAATCAATTGCAGTCTTTTTCGCGATTCTGCTCCGCAATATTTCTCCACACCTCTTAAGTCGTTCTATTCCGTCTTCCGGTTGTTTACGGTAGAGGGATGGTATGATATTCCGGATGCAATAACCAGCAATACAAGTCCGTTTGCAGCGCATTTTGTACGTTTGTATTTCTGTTTGCTTTTAACCCTCGGTGGAATTATTGGTGTGAGTTTGATTAACTCCATTTTTGTGGATGCCATGGCAGAAGACAATAATGATGAAGTGCTTAAGAAGATGAAGAAGATGGAGAAGGATCTGCAGAAGTTGCAATCTTCGTTAGACGAACTGAATTCTAAATTCTCACATCCCAGCAAACAGTAATCCCTCCCGATCTTATCTTGAAGAAATATAGGCGAACGACTGAAAGAACAACGCCCTCCGACCCTGGAACGCGCTTTAGCGCTTGGAACAGCCCGCAGGGCTCTTGGAACCACCTGGAACGGCCTTTGGCCATGGAACGCGCGAAGCGCTAATGGAACGGCCTCCGGGCCTGGAACGCCGCTATTGCGGCCCTTGTATTGTTCATTGGTAGCAGATATTATCTGCGTCCTATTGCTCCCTTGACCGCCCTTCGAGCTCCAGGAACCACTTGGAACTTCTGGAACGCCGCAAGGCTTTTGCGGCCTTTTGGAACGCGCGAAGCGCTCTCAGTATATTGTTCATTGGCAGGACGGGATAGCTCCCTATAGTATCTCCGTCCTAATTTCCATCGCTCAGCATATGCTGTTTTTTAGCCTTCTAATAGACCGGTTGCATACTTGTTGCAGACTTAATGCAGACTTAATGCA
>CAMGMU010000081.1 GCA_946059305.1 uncultured Bacteroidales bacterium
TCGGGCTTTACTCACTTCTGGTTAAGGCCCTTTCTTTGGTCTTTTTCACTCCTCTGTGGTCCTCTCTTCGGGCTTTACTCACTTCTGGTTAAGGCCCTTTCTTCAGTCTTTTTCACTCCTCTGTGGTCCTCTCTTCGTTTTATTACTGTTCTCTCTCCTCGCACTGCCTTTCTTTTGCTTAATTACCATTTTTCATACGTATATGCAGACATTACATTTTGAACTTCGTGGCGATGAAGAAGATTTCATCCAATTGATTCAGCTTTTGAAAGCTACCAACCTCGTGTATAATGGTGCGGAAGCGCAAGAGGTGGTGGCTGCGGGTATGGTGTTGCGTAATGGCGTGGTGGAAACGCGTAAGCGCGCCAAGATTGTAAGAGGGGATGTGATTGAGTATGAAGGCAACCGCATTGAGGTAATATAATCTTATTTCAAAAAAATAGGCTGGTATTCTCATTTTTGGTATGAAATTATCCTTAACATATAGCCGTCGCGCCACCTCGACTTCACATATTGGTGGTCTTACTATCGGTTCGGAAGCCCCCATTCGTATTCAAACGATGGCCAATACCGATACGAATGATATTGAGGGCTCTGTACTTCAGGCTCGTCGCTGTTTTGATGCAGGGGCTGAATTGCTTCGTTTTACCGCTCAGGGCAAACGTGAAGCAGAATCGCTTAGACTGATTCGTGAAGCGCTTTCTGATTGCCCGCAGCCGCTGGTGGCAGATATCCATTTCAATCCGGCAGTGGCAGATTTAGCAGCGCAATATGTGGAGAAAGTGCGCATTAATCCCGGTAATTATATCGATCCCGCTCGCAAGTTCGAGCATATTGATTATACCGATGAGGAATATGCTGCTGAGCTTGAGCGATTGCGCATTCGTTTTACTGCCCTCCTTGATATATGCAAAGCGCATCACACGGCTATCCGCATTGGCGTGAACCACGGCTCGCTCTCTGACCGCATCATGTCGCGCTATGGTGATACCCCCGCAGGGATGGTGGAGTCGTGCATGGAGTTTCTACGAGTGGCAGTGAAAGAGCAATTTATGGATATTGTGCTTTCAATCAAAGCTTCCAATACGCGCATCATGGCCGATACGGTAAGGCTGCTTGTAAAGGAGATGGATAAGGAACAGATGATGTTTCCTATCCATTTGGGCGTTACGGAGGCTGGCGAAGGAGAAGACGGCCGAATTAAGTCGGCGGTAGGTATTGGCGCGCTCTTGGCTGAGGGTATTGGTGATACGATTCGCGTGAGCTTATCGGAAGCACCTGAAGCGGAGATTCCTGTAGCAAAAGCTCTTCGCGACTACTTCGCTTGCTCGCAGTCTGTTCGCTATAGCGGGGTAGAGGTGGATATTTGCCAAGAAAGCAAAACCATCACCTATACCTCCCCTCAAACGGATTGGGCAATGCTTCAGCTTCAGGCTGCCGCCGAATGTGGGAGACTGCTTTGGATGCCCGAATATGCAGGATATCAGCTCGTTATCAAAGCCGATTTCGCGGTAGAGAAATGTGCACAACTCTCGCTCGATATTTTGCAAGCTGCCGGACTGATTCGCTATAAGACTGAGTATGTGAGTTGTCCTTCGTGCGGACGAACACTTTTCAAAATTGAAGAGGTAATCCGTGAGATTCGCGAAGCCACCGGCCATCTGAAAGGCTTGAAGATTGCCGTTATGGGGTGCATTGTGAATGGTCCGGGCGAGATGGCTGATGCTGATTATGGCTATGTGGGAGCTGCGCGAGGAAAGATTTCGCTTTACCGACAAAAAGAGTGCGTAAGAATGAATATACCGCAAGAAAATGCTGTCCAAGAGCTTGTCAATTTGATAAGACAAGATGGCAAATGGGAAGAAAAATAGTTTTTTCTTGGATATATAAAGTTTTTTATGTAACTTTGTAGCCGATTTTGAAATTATTAGTCTAACAAGAAAAATAGTTTTATTTTATGCAAAAAAGTCCTCTCCAAATTGCACGTGCGAGCTACCAACCCAAGCTCCCCGTTGCCCTTCAGGGAAATGTCGTTCTTGAGAATGGTGAAGCTACTCAGTCAGTAGCTGATCAGGAAGAAATCAAGGCACTCTTCCCTAACACGTATGGAATGCCCATCATCAAGATGATTAAGGGTGAAAAAAAGAGTTTCGAGCCGATGAACGTTGGCGTGATTCTTTCTGGTGGTCAGGCCCCTGGTGGTCATAACGTTATTTGTGGCCTTTTTGATGGCTTGAAAAATCTCAATCCGCAGAATAAACTCTATGGTTTTCTGGGCGGCCCCAGCGGCTTGATTGAGCATAAATATACGGAGCTCACGGCTGAGATTATCGACGAATATCGCAATACCGGCGGTTTTGATATCATTGGTTCGGGCCGAACGAAACTTGAGGAAACTTGGCAATTTGACAAAGGTATTGAGATTTGCAAAGAGCTTAATATCAAGGCTATCGTAATCATTGGTGGCGATGACTCCAATACGAATGCTTGCGTGCTCGCTGAGTATTATTTGCAGAAGAATACCGGTATTCAGGTGATTGGTTGCCCCAAAACGATTGATGGCGACCTGAAGAACGAGCAGATTGAGACTTCTTTTGGTTTTGATACGGCTTGCAAAGTGTTCTCTGAGCTTATTGGTAATATCCAGCGCGATGCCAACTCAGCTAAGAAGTATTGGCACTTTATTCGCTTGATGGGCCGCTCGGCTTCGCATATCGCGCTCGAATGTGCGCTGCAGGCTCAGCCGAATATGTGCTTGATTTCTGAGGAGGTGGAAGCTAAGAATATGACCCTTCAGGATATTGTAGAGCAGATTGTAAAAGTGATTGTTGACCGTGCTGAAGCAGGCTTGAATTTTGGTACTATCCTTATTCCGGAAGGCCTTATTGAGTTTATTCCTGCTATGAAGAAACTCATTTCTGAGCTCAACGATACGCTCGCTGCCAACGAAGAAACCTTCAAAGCACTCACGACTGATGATGAGAAGCGTCAGTTTGTAAAAGCTTGCCTCACGCATGATTCGTGCGAGCTTTTCCGTTCGCTTCCTAAGGGCATTGCTCGTCAGCTGATGCTCGATCGTGACCCTCACGGCAACGTGATGGTATCGCAGATTGAGACCGAGAAACTGCTGATTGAGATGGTAGCTAAGCGTCTCGCTATCCTCAAAGCAGAGGGCCTCTATAAGGGTAAGTTCAATGCGCTTAACCATTTCTTTGGTTATGAAGGCCGTTGCGCTATCCCCTCTAACTTCGATGCTGACTATTGCTACTCGATTGGCGTAACGGCTACCTGGCTTATCGCCAATGGAAAGACCGGTTACATGTCGCTCGTGCAGAACCTCACCGCTCCTGCTGCTGATTGGGTGGCCGGTGGTGTACCTATCACGATGATGATGAATATGGAGAAACGCAATGGTAAGATGAAGCCGGTTATTCAGAAGGCGCTCGTTGACTTGAACGGCGCTCCATTCAAGTATCTGGTTGCTCATCGTGAAGAATGGGCAGATGCCAACACCTCCTATATCTATCCGGGCCCCATCCAATATTATGGTCCGTCTGAGGTTTGCGATCAGCCTACTCGTACGCTCCGCCTTGAGCATAACGCACTTTGATTGTAGAATCAATATCAGTAGCAGGCGGGCTATATGCTCGCCTGCTATCGTAATCATATCATTTTGATCGTTTGAGCATAATCATTAGCCAATGGTATAGCTTTTAACGTTCGATAATTTTCTTTGATAGCATAATTTGCATGAAAAAAATCTTCCTGATGACAGCATTGCTGCTCGCTTCTGTGTCCTCGTTTGCGCAATATTCTGATGCCGTATTGTTCGATGCTTATCTTCGCGCGGATATGTCGGTATGGAATTCGTATCTGCATGCGTATGATTTCAATAAGCTTTCTCTCAGAGAGAAGGAGCGCTATTTGAATTATGAGTATGGCTACGTAGCTACTGCTATTGACCAAAAGGAGCCTGATGCGGAGCAGCATCTTCAGAATTTTGAGAAGCATATTGAGGCACTCAAACCACATTTGGAGAAGGCTATGTATCTCGATTATATGAGTTCTTGCGTTGCATATAAAGCGCTGATGAATAAGGCCAAATTCATTTCGTATGGTTTAGAGTCCAAGAAACTGATTTACGAAGCTTTTGAGGTGGATTCGCTCAATCCTTCTGTACTGACGCTCAAAGGTAATGTTGACTTCTATGCGCCTAAGATGATTGGCGGTAATAAGAAGCGTGCGTTAGGCTATTTCTACAAAGCACAACGCCTTTTTGAGCAAAAAGGTGATACTGTTAATAATTGGAATTACGTAAGTTGCCTCCAGTGCCAGATAGAATGTGAGGATAAGGTTGGAAATACGGATAAGGCTATTCGTCTTGCTCGTAAGCTACTTGCCCGCTATCCGCAGCATGCGTATATTCGCGATATCCTTCTTCCTGATCTATTAAAAAAGCAAAAGAAGTAGTCAGAATGTTTACGCATATTGCCGATTCGCTCTGTGGCGCATGTATCATTACCTGTTTATTTCTCGCCGCACATTTTCAGATTACGACTGATGACTATACGCAATGTAGAAAAGAAATAGTATTGCGTCGTCTTACCAGCATACTGATGTTTACGGTGTGCTGTTGTGCGTTGTCGTATTGTTTGTCGTGGTTCCCGATTTATTTCACGCATCCGGCTCCGCGCAAGGTGTCGGTGATGCTTTGCCTTTGGGTACTTCCGGAATTATACCTCATTATTACCGAATTGACCAAGCGCAAACCCATAACGAAGGTTATCGGTGTGTTGCCGTTTGTGCCGGTGGCACTCATGCATGTGTTGATTTTCATCGATACACCATATTTTGAGCATATTTACGCTGCTTTCGTAGCATTGTATATGGCTTTCAATATCATCATGACATTCGTTTCTGTACATTATTACAAGGCATTTGTAAGAGAGAACTATTCTGAGGATTATGGACGAGAGACGTCGTGGATTATTCGTGCTGTGGTCTTGATTGGCATTTTGTTTACAGTGTGGTTGGGTTTCTTCTTTTTTGAAGGCCCTGTCTTTACAACTATTTTTATGTTCATTAACCTGATCGTTTGGCCATTGGGATGCTTCAATATGGCTAAAGTGATTCAAGTTCGCGAGAGCATGCGAGATGATAGTGTATGCGTGGGCGAGCCAGAGAATGAGCATGTTGTAAACGATAAGATAGAGCTGAATCCTACCTCTGAATCTGCGGCTGAAGCAGTGGAGGAAGTGCGCGAACTTTCAAAAGACGAATTGTTCTTAAAACGACTGAAAGAAGTGTGCGAGGATACAAAACTATATACTACAGAAGATCTCACACGCGAGGATTTGTCAAGGGCGATGATGCTCAACCAT
The DNA here is from genome assembly GCA_946059305.1 of uncultured Bacteroidales bacterium. Classification (GTDB taxonomy): domain Bacteria; phylum Bacteroidota; class Bacteroidia; order Bacteroidales; family Paludibacteraceae; genus Colicola. Next base: position 5,382 of record CAMGMU010000081.1, read on the forward strand.
TCGTATCTCACTCGCAGGCTCAAGTCGGCTACCGGCAAGACTTTCTATGAGTATATCAATAGTCTGAGAATGCAGTATGCTGAAGAGTTATTGCGCGACCCCAATTTCCCGCTCGATGCTATTCCGCTCGAAGTAGGATACCGACATCGATCTACTTATTACCGCGTTTTTGGTGAAAAATTTGGCTGTACGCCTACTGAATATCGGGCTAAGGTGCTCGCTAAATAATTTGGACATTCATACATTGACTTTGCAATTTTCCGTTTTTTTTACAATTATTATAACGTAAAAATGCGAAAAATTGTTCAATTTAGTATAAAATGTTGCAAAATCATGAGTTGCAACATTTTTGCATGAGTTTGAGCAAAATGTTAGTGTAGTTTTCAGCGAATTATAGTACCTTTGCATTGCTTTCTAAAGAAAGTGATAAGTGTAGATATTTAAGGTGCAATTAGATTGCGTTGTTCTGATACATCGAAAATGATGTGAATGTTAATAAGAATGTAAGGGATTTTTCCTAATCGGAAATGAAAAGCTGTGAAACTTGAAGTATAGTGGTAAAGTGTAGTAGTATAAAGCACTGGGATTCGCCTGGTGCTTTTTTTGTGCGGATGAAAGTAGATGAACTTTGTGATTCCGGTGAGGCTCCTCAATGAGTCCTCATCGCTCCTCATCGCGTTAGCGGAATATAGTAGCAGAGAAGCAGCTGCAAATCCTTTGGCCTGCTGCCTATCCGGAGTGCGAACTCAGGCGTATTGTTTGTTGGCTGCTGATAGTATCTGCAGAAATCTGAAATTTGCATAAAAAATATATCATTAGTATTTTTTGTGTAGCTACACACTTTTTACGAATCAAGGTTGCCGTTATAACACCTAAATGACCGCAATTAGAGAATAAAAACTTACAAAATCAGTAGAACCCAGTTTACGTTTCTTTATTTTGTAAGTATCAGATTTTCAATTTGTTAGTTGCTGAAAATCTTAGTATTTTTTGCGGAGTATTTACCTTTCCAAACTATTCCGCCTGCAAAGGTACGAAGAATTTTTAAGATAACAAAATATAAGAACAAAATTTTTAGAAAAGACAATGAAGAAAGGATGTTTTTCCTAAAAGTAGACACCCTTACTCTAAAATGTGTAACGTTTGTAACGTTTGTAACGCTTTGTCGCTGCGCGCCCCGCTGCACGCTTGTAGTGATATCGCAGCAGTTTGCTGCGATTCTCGTATTGTTCGTTGGCAGGAGATATTATCTCCGTCCTCTCTCTGCACTGCCGTATTTGACGAGATAATCCCATCGCGAAAGCGGTGGGATTATCTTAGTTTTCTACTCAGCAGAATTTTCGGGGACCCCAAAGAGCTCTGCTCGAATGGGGAGAGGCCCCCGGGGACCCCAAAGAGCTCTGCTCGAATGGGGAGAGCAGAATCGGAAGTCGGCTCAACTGCGGCAGAGCTGCAGGTCTTTTCGATCTTCCTGATGAATGCGATGGCTTTATTTCGATTCATCGAAATCCGTTAGCGAAGTCCCTTCTGACGAGAGGAGTTTTCAGAAGTCTCTTCTGACGAAGACTCGGCTTTGGCCGAGTCGTGCGACTTCTTCAGCGAGCCGAAGAGGGCTGCGAGGGCTTGAAACACGG
>CAMGMU010000082.1 GCA_946059305.1 uncultured Bacteroidales bacterium
AATGCATTATTTGTCATCTTTTGGTTTCTTTTCGGCCCAAATCGTAAGTAAAATCGGTCACGTAGCTCGCTACGCTCCCTCTTTTACTTCCAATTTTTCCTCGAAAATAAATCCAAAATCTAACAAAGCTAATTTTTAGAACCCACCATAAACCTGTCTACTTTGCGGAAAAGACAAGAGCGGTGGGATTTTTTTACAAAAAGTTCACAAAGTTCACAAAGTTCACACATTTTAGAGTAAGGGTGACTGTCTACTTTGCAGAAACGACATCCTCGCAAACAAATGCCCGATAAAGATTGCAGCCGATGAAGTTCCCTACCACGAGGCAACCATAAAGCAGGAGCACCTCACCCGCATGCAAAGCTAACCAACTGAAATCAACAGTGAGGTAATAAAACGCATCGGCAATGCAGTGTGGGAAACCGCAAAGGATGAAGAGTGGTACTGCCATCAACAGCGGAATCCAATGCCCAACATCGCGGCTTTTGCGCGCGAAAGTAACCGAAGTGGTCATCAAGATGCCGCAGCCGATACTGAGTACCCCCGCCTTCCATGGGCCAAGCGCCAACCGTCCCTCCAGCAAGTGGAGGGCGGTCTCTTGCAGGGGCATAGCCGAACAACGAGCCGCCAATCCCACCAGCAAACAACCCAACCAGTTGCCTACGAGAATTAGCAACAAATCGAGCATGTCGCTCCACGACTGCACAAAACCAGCCGTGCCAGTAAACAACTTGAGTTTATAGCTCACCACCGTAGCTAACCCGAAGATAAAGAGAAACATACCCAAGGTTTTGTCGGCAAGGAAACCAAAACCTGCTATACCGATACATATACCGGCAAAGATAGCCGAACGAAAAATGGCAAATCTGTTCATTTCTTCAGATGCGTTCTATACAATCCATCTTCATTTCTTCAGATAATCGATTACCTGCTCTGCGATTGCACGATGTCCTGCAATGCTTGGATGGCCTACTTGCTTATCGATATCATGCAGCTCGAGCAAGGGGAAACCATAGTGCTTGCAGATGATGCGCATCGACTCACAAAACTCCGGTTTCAAATCCGTATTCAAAATAAACACCACGCGCGCGTTGGGGTAATTGAGCCGCAACGCGGCACAGAGGCGAGCCATAGCCGGACGGAAATACCACATGTCGTTTTCATCCCAATTGGCGTATTTATATTCGCCGAGCGTCTCACCGGTCCAGCTATCGTTGGTGATGCAGCAAGAGAGGATCAAGTCGGGTTCGCCCAAATTGGCCACACGCGTATTAAACGACCGCGGTTGATAATTCTGATTTTGATAACCATAATAGCCCACGGTAGAGCCGCTATAGGAGTTGTTCATCTCGAGTTTATAGCCCATCTGCTGAATAACCTGATACCACCACGTCTCCTCTACTCGCGTGACATCGTTACCTTCCACGTGACCGGGGTGGCCTGCAGGGAAATACCAACTCTCATTGGTGGCAGGACTGAGCCAACCATCAAAGGTGCTATAGGAATCGCCGAAGATTGTGACACGAAACGAATCAGCAGGTGCAACCGCAGAAGCTGCTTTTTGAGGAGCTTTGACTGAAGCAGATGCTGAAAACGAGAATACAAGAAGGAGAAGGAAAAATACATGCTTTTTCATTTTTTTGATATTTAAATTTTTTGTATATGCAGAAGCTATCATGAGTAAACAGAATCAATAAGAATACAACGCGCAAACGACTCGGTCGAATCGATTGTCGGCAATATCCTCTTCCGGAATGAGGAAGAAGAGTGAGCCGCAATCGTAAAAACGCAGCTGATGCACATCGCTTTCGTCGAGCTGGAGCAAAACGCGATAACCGGGGTAGTCTTGCGCCACCTCATCGGTAAAATAAGATGGCTCGCCCCATATATGGCTCACTTCTCCTCGTTTCAGAGGCGCATCCATCGGCTCGGCTTCTGGTACGGCACTACTGCCATCAGAATAACGGATGGCATGCTCGTTGAGATGGCTTCTATCAGGCGAGTAAATCACCTTGTAAAACGATTCAGGCCAGCTTCCCATGCCGCCATTTGGCGCATCGTAATCGCCGAAGAAATAGTCCAAATCAGCCAACACACTCACCATGCCATCGCCATGATGAAACTGACAAATCAGCGTGAGCGGGTTGTCCTCGCCATTCTCGGGATAGGCCACCCCATCGGGCAAAGCCGCAAATCCCCACCAATGTTCATCGTCCAGACTATATGTGTTATTATTTGTCATATTAATGCGGATAACGATAAGGTATAAAGCGTTACAAATAGCCCACTCAATTTATACACGCAGTTTCTTCGGTAGTTTCTTCCAAACTTCTTTGTACGCATGTTCAATATGCGTAATCAAGAATTTTGATGCAAAGGTACGAAGATTTTTTGGAATAGCCAAATTTATTTGGCATTTTTTCGTATGGAGTCCCCAAAGAGCTATGCTCGAATGGGGAGAGCAGAGGCCTTGGTCGCCCGCTGATTAAGTGGAGCGGTATCAGCCATGCGACCCAAGTGCCGAATGCGAAGTACCGCTGTTCCCTTGCGGAATGCACAGTCTCCTTTGGAGCAGATCGTTCGAAGCGAAGCGAAGATAAGAAAGGGTACGAAGATTTTTTGGAATAGCCAAATTTATTTGGCATCAAATGCATAGTCGAGATAGCAATTTGCATTTTTCTATTGCATAATTCAAAAAAAGGCACTAATTTTGCAATCCCATCTATATAACAGCGCCTACATGATGGATGTGCTTTAGCCTATCCTACCGAAAATGAGGGTATCTGTTAGTAAGAATGAGAAGTAAAAAAGTTATTAGTCAGTTTTATTAGCAATGTTAAAGCGTTACGTAATTGTATTTATTGTCTTAGCCGGACTGCTGACAGGTTGTTCGCAGCAACGCAAAACAACAACAGCAGTGTCCAGCAAAATCACGGCCGACACTACCGCTATTCCTGCTCTTCCCGCAGAAGCCATCTATCTTATTGGGCAAGAATGGATAGCTATTCATGACTCAACCACGGCCAAGTACCACACCCCAATAGCGAATCAAGTGCGCAACAACCAAACAACCATGGACGAATATTTAGACCAACGGTTGACGGAGTTCTACCCTCAATTGGCTTATCCAGGCTATGTCAACAAAGTGATGCGCATAGCAGAATGGAGCATGCTTCAGGCAGCTCCCCAACAGAATATCATCAGCAATATCGGAGCCGAACTTCCTAATGGTGCTCAAGCTGTAAATATGGCCTCGCTTGAGTTAACGCAAGAAGAGTTCATACGCATTAATCAGCTGAATAGAATGGCAGCCAGTGCGGATTTTGCGGACAAAGATGCCCTCGACTCCCTCCGGCTGCAAGTCAACAACGTAGAGGATACGTTATCGGTTTGGGAAACGGAAAACGCAGGCATCTCCATTATGCTGACTTTCGGGCCGAATATCTACATGAGGGTCATGCAATGCAAGATTCGTGCCGAGCAAATGGCGCAATATTACTACGGCGATGCTACCACATACGGCCGCAGAGGCGATGCATTCAAGCATATCTTTGTGAACGCCATGCTCCGCAAATACACCAATCGACTGATGGCGTGGCTCGTGATGGACGTGTATTGGGAATACGCCAGCCCGAATGCGCCCTGCGACCATTATATGGACCTCCATAATAATACGATAGGTCGCCAAACGCGCTACAAGGCTTTCACCCACACGGTAGAGTCCGAACTGCCATCGTGGATGCAAATGGCTGCCAATATCCATTCGTATATAGAAGATACCACCCACAATAGTGTCTATCACTCATGGGATCTTACTACGCCATCTATCGTAGTGAAAGATGCAGAGAAGCGCACAAGCAATCAGCAATACATCATCTGGAATCAAGGCGACAAAACCATCCCATAAGCAAACGCTCGCAGTTGACCATTCTCAGAATCGCTTGTAGTGTCTATGCAAATAACGGAAGAAAGGGGACCCATCAAGCAGAATTTCGCATTCTAAATTACGAGTAATTTTGCTAAATCTAAAAAAAATATTTGATAATACTTGTTTATCCAAAAAATTCTTTGTACCTTTGCAGGCGCTTTTGCGCAACTAACAAAATAAGGTGGGTTCTAAAAATTCCCACTTAACAAAGCTAATTTTTAGAACCCACCATAAGAATAACCCGGAGCTTGCGCTCCATAAATTTTATTAACATGAAGTACGTATGTGATGTGTGCGGTTGGGTGTATGATCCCGCCGTAGGCGTACCCGAGGCTGGTATTCCGGCAGGCACGCCATGGGAAGAAGTTCCCGAGGATTTTGTATGTCCGCTTTGTGGAGTAGGAAAAGACGAATTCTCCGCTGAGTAATCCTTTGCTCCCTGCCCGAGTGGGCAGGGAGTTTTTTTTGCTGGAAAGCGATATGTGTCAATGCGTCATTTCGCAAATCTAATCCAATCGATGTCAAGGAAGGCGGCATCGTTGCTGACGGTAGAGCGGCAGTTGAAGAATCCCACTTTAGCGCCTATCCATTTGCCCTCTTTCACGCTAAACGGCTCACCTATCTTTTGGAAATGCTTGCCATCAAAACTATAATAGAATTGAGCTGAAGACTTGATATCATTACAGATGCCGGAGCTCTTCACCACAGCGCGCACATAGATATCGGGCGTGGCAAGACGCGGCTGCGGGATATCATCCACCGCATATTTCTGCGTATACGGTTTCTCCAGCGCTTTGAGCTCAACGGGAACCTCAGCCATCACCTGTTCTGCTTTGCCTTTCTGCGCACCTATGCAGGTCACAAAACGCATTTTGCAGCCCTCTGCTTCCTGCACGAGTTTGATAGCAGCATAGTCCAATCCCTTGATGATGAAGCCGGCTTCCTCGCCTTTGTTCTTGTTGTTGGGGTTGGGGATAAAACGAAGCTTTGCCGTTACGGTGAAGTTTTCCGTAGGAAATTTCTGCATGAGGGTGTTCTGCATGTCTGCCAGATTTCGATAGCCTTCGGGTTGCTGAATGCCATATAGACGGAGCTTGGAATGGCGGGCGTCACAGAAGTACCAATAATGGCTGTAGGGGCCCTCAAACTGCCATTGGAGACCGAGCGCAGTGCTATCAAACTCATCATCCTCAGCAGGTTGCACACTACCCGATGATGGGAGGTTCGGCTTCTTCCATGTAGCCACCGGATCACCGCAACCATCGCCATCCTTGTCGTCGCCAATCACGAGCCAATCGTTGACCCACTTAGCCGGCTGGAGGTGCACTACCCTACCATACGCATGTTTATCTTGAAAATGGAGAAACCAATCTTCACCATTCTGCGTATCAATCCAAGCGCCTTGGTGCGGGCCGTTGACCTTTGATTTGCCTTGCGCCAAGCCCACGTACTCCTCATATGGGCCGTAAGGATTTCTGGAACGGAGAATCACTTGCCATCCGTATTTCACGCCACCTGCAGGCGACATGATATAGTAGTAACCATTGCGCTTGTAAAACTTCGTTCCCTCAATGGTCGGTTGGTCTTCATGTCCATCATATACGATGCGAGAAGGGCCTAATACACATGTGCCATCTTCAGACATAGGAGCAACAAATAATACAGACTTCACGCCTGCTCTTGACCCTGCGCATCCGTGAGACAGATATGCCTTTCCATCCTCGTCCCATAGCGGACAACAATCAATCATCCCCTTACCTTCTTTTACGCAAACAGGCTTAGACCACGTGCCGGCAGGATCTTGCGTTTTCACCATAAAAAGGCCCTGATCGGGGTCGCCCCAATAGATATAAAACCAACCATCATGATGGCGGATAGCAGGTGCCCAAACATAGTTACCATGTTGGATTTTCTTCCGCCAATCGAGGTCGGTACCGCGATAAGCAGGCAGCACCGGATAATCGTCTTGCAGAGCAGCACCTATCAGACGCCAATTTACGAGGTCAGTGCTGTGGAGGATCTGAAGTCCCGGGAAATTAGCAAAACTGGAGGCGGTCATGTAATAATCATTGCCCACACGACAAACATCGGGGTCAGAATAGTCGGCATCAATCACCGGATTCCGATATCTACCATTTGGGAGGTTGGGATTCCAGGTGTTAGACTCTTGTGCTACAGCCGCTCCTGCACATATCAGGGCCGCCATCATTGCGATGCATATTTTTCTCATATACTTATTATTTTGTTTTTCTGATATTATTTGCGACAGTTATCAATGCGAATACTATTAGTTGGTCATTTATCATTAGCATTCGCATTTGATTTTTCAGGATAAGAAAGAATTTTTACGTTGTCAGCAACAATCTCCGTCTTCGATCGTATGATACCATCTTTCTCCCAATGGCGCGTTTGGAGTTTGCCCTCTACGTAAATTTTCATACCTTTTTTTACGTATTGCTCCGCCCATTCAGCCAATTGTCGCCACAAGACAATGGCATGCCACTCAATGCGGTCAGGCACATCACTCCCATCGGGCATAGGAAAACCTTTATCCACAGTAGCAAGCGAAAACGTTGCAAGCGCCATACCCCGATCCAGATAG
>CAMGMU010000083.1 GCA_946059305.1 uncultured Bacteroidales bacterium
CGTTCCAGGAGTTCCAAGCGCCAAGGAGCAGGCCAGAAGCCTGCGGCGTTCCAGATAGTATCAGGAAAGAGAAATAGGCCTAAAGCCGTTGTTTAATCTTGAAAAATAGGCCTAAGGCCGTTGTTCTTTATTTAAAAACCAACCTGTCTATTTTGTTTTTTATATCATGGCAAAGAAAGATAAGAAAGTGAACGCATGGCAAATCATAGCAGCCGTGTTTCAAGCCCTCGCAGCCCTCTTCGGCTCGCTCAAGAAGTCGCACGACTCTGCTAAAGCAGAGGACCCCTCTAACTCCCCTTGTTAGGGGAGGACCGTTCCAAAGCGCTTCGCGCGTTCCAGAAGCCTGCGGCTGTTCCAATTGCCCTTCGGGCGTTCCAGAAGTCGAAGGCAACGAATAAATGATGCTGAGTAGAAATAAGAAAATCCCATCGCGAAAGCGGTGGGATTTTTTCACAAAAAGTTCACAAAGTTCACAAAGTTCACACATTTTAGAGTAAGCAGAACTATTCTAATAATTATTTACAAGTAGTTCGAATGTAAGACGTTTCTTTGTTCTGAAATAGTGCGAAGATAATAATTCACCGCAGTAGATTAACCTTTTTTTATATAAGTTGATATATTCTATCACAGCAAGCATCTCTGAATTATTTTCTCCGATGTCAAAACGTATGGATGTTAGACCTTGTTCTTTTGCCATATATATAACATGGATAATAATATTTGCTGTTTGACCCACGTATTCTTCGGGGTCTTTAATTGCCAGATGCCGAATCACGGCATATTTTCCATCGTTAGAAAGCCATTCTCCGTTAATATGGTCATAATCCTGTAAAGCATTGCAACTTACTACCACATAACCTTCTACACGATCGTTTATTTCCATAAGATAGGCTTCTGCGCGTTCAATGTCTTCCTGAATATGGTTCAGCCCTCTTTCGTGTATTTTGATTTTGGAATTGGAAATAATCTTCTCAATTACCGGAATATCCTCCTTTGTAGCATGACGGAATACAAAATAAAAGAGCCCTCTCTTAATATAATCTGCCTTACACTCGTTTTGCAAAAAAGACTTGTTTCTCAGATATTCGTCGTAATTGTCTGCCCCATAATACGTATTAAAATGGATATTTGTTATTTTTGCTTTTACGACCGCTTCTTTAAGCTCCTTACTTAACATGATAGTTTTTGAGCCTTTGATGGCAAAAAGATGCATGTTTATAGGATAAGGAGAGAAGCATGTGATTTCCTCGGGGCTATTATAAGAAAGATTATTGTTCAAGAACTTTCCATATTCCGGCAAATCATGAAACACATAATACTGTGAATCTATTCCTTCAATAGATATGGGTGCAAGATATTGGTTTATATCCGGCACATAATCGGAAAGCACAGCCTTAAACTTGTCAGAAATAAAAATCAATCCACACTTAAAATACGCAATGATATCTTTCATTCGCTTTCCATGATCGATAACAAATGGTTGCCGGAAATAAGGCAAATACTTCTCAGTAACCCATGTGTTCATTGCCTCCAGAGGTAATTCATAATCCTTAGCTCGCAGTTTTAAGCTTTGGTAGTTCTCACTTAAAGAATGAAAGGCTTCCATATCGTAATTAAATTTTTAATGATTATACCGGCGAGAATAGGAGTCTAAAATTTCTTCTTTGTGTTCGCGGGTCCATCTGAGCCATCCTACGTCTCCGGTTTCTTCGTCGTAGATGCTATCGTCCTCGAACTCATCTGCATATCCCGGTATGATGCGGCGGACAGCATTTCTGAAATATACGGAATCCAAATGGAAGAAAAGCGGGTAATGTCCTTCAAAAAGTAACTCAGAAGCAGCTCCGTCTGACCATTGACCCATTCTAAGATATGCATCCCGGAAGAGCGGTTGGTCTTTAGAACGAGCTATCGCTATGCTGTCGAATACCAAAGACCGAAAGTTACAGGGGTAGTTACATTCATAATCATACACCTCGTATTGTTCCTTGTTTTGGGGCATAGCTTGTAGAAGTTCCTTGTCTGTGATAGTCTCGTTCCTCATGATTTTTTCATACAAGTTCGCCAAGTAGCCATTATAATAATGCTCTCTAAAATAGGATTTAACTGTCCATTTATGATGCCTTAACGGTACTTTTGCAGCGGAATCCCCGGTAGTCCCTGACGCAAGTCAAACTATCGGGTGTCGTTTTTATAGTACCCTTGCGTTCAAAATCGGTCGCAAAGGTACTACATTTTTACAACATACACAAGTTTTCAAGTAAGAATCTTCAGAATTTGTTAAATTTTCATTCAAAATCCTCTATTTTGGAAAACGAATAATATCTAAATAGTGGTGCCGCATAGTTTGTGCCAGAGAGCATGGCATTTTTTTATATCACGAGGGGTTAATTGAGGATGCATAGCCGTGCCGCCACGCTCGAGCGTACCTATAATCTGCCAACCGGCATAGCGGCCAATCTCACGCATCGCACGTATAGCACCTCGCGACTGATTCATTAAGATATTAAAAGGATAAGGAGTAGTGCACGTACTGAGAAATACGGCTTTCTTGCCTTTCATCAGCGGCTCGGGAAACCGATCGGTATCGCGCATCATGCCATACACAATGCGGTCAAAGAGCAACTTGAGTTGCCCGGGTATATTGCCCCAATAGCAGGGCGCTCCCATGATAATCACATCGGCTTGCTGAATGAGCACCAACACGCGTTGCGCGTCATCTTCGGGCATGACGCAAGCGTTCTTCGTGCGGCACGCCATACACCCCATACAAGGCTTGATCGACAGGCCGTTGGCATACACATTCGTAACCTCGGCTCCTGCCGCTTCTGCATCGCTCTGCAGCATATCGAGCATCTGAGCAATCAACCCTCGTTTCTTAGGGCTTCCATTGATAATCAATACGTTCATAATTTTAGGTGGGTTCGCAAATTCGCTCTAATACTTGTACTTCGTATCAATCGAGTTTGCCTGAAAATCAAGCATAAATATCTTTTCGGGAATAATGGACAAACGCGAGGAGGGTAGAAAAGACCGAAACAGCAGCACCAATGAGTAGCAGCTGACCGTCTAAAGCTTGCTCAGTGATGATGGTAGCGGTATCGGTATAGCCGAAAGGTGTAAGGAAAGACAGCCACGAAGCCGAATCAGAAAGATTGGCTATCAGTTGCAAGAAATACAATCCGATGCTCATGCCCAACCCAAGGCCGATAACCGAATGGCGCATGAAGGCAGAGAAACAAAAGCAGATGCAGAACAGCTCCACTTGCAAACAGGCAAACGCTCCATGCAGCAGAAGCAAATCTTTCCAAGGAACAGGCTCGTCAATAGCCCAAACTGACAGCACCATCAAAGCAGACGCCAGCACGTTGAAAATGACTAACAGAAGCAGTCCTGCAAGCCATTTGGAGGAGAGAATAGCTGTACGCGATACGGGTTGAGAGAGGAGAAATTCCGCTGTTTGTTGGTCCTCTTCTTTCGAAAGCATCTGCACTCCTAAGAGGGCGGCAAACATCGCACCTCCGAGCAGCATAATATTGCCGCATTCGATGGCATAAAAACCAATAAACGAGCCATAATTGAGCTTATCCATACCAAACGCAGCAGAGAAAGAGCCCATGGAGGCAAACATCGATCCTATACTATCCAATTGACTGCTCATCTCAGGAAACAATAATACACACATTATCATACATGCGCTGATAGCCAACGTCCAAATCGTAAGCGAACGAGCATTCTGACGAAGCTCGTGAATAAACAAATACCGATTCATACCCATAATAATGCTAAATGGCTCATTTATAGTAATGCAAAAAAATATCTTCAAGATTGGGCTCAGAGATAGTGAGGTCCTTCACGTTGGCCTCTGCCAAACAATGCAACAAGTCGGATATGTCGCCTTGATAAAGGAAATGGGTAACATCATCGAGTTGCTGCACCTGGGCTACTCCTTTCAGTTTGGATTTGTCAAACACTCCCCTGACGCTCACCTTCTTTGCATGCGTGCGCATCAATGCAGCTACGCTGTCGCATGCCACTATCTGTCCCTCGCGGATGATTGCCGCCCGCGTGCAGTTATGCTGCACTTCGGAGAGGATATGGCTCGACATGAAAATCGTAGTGCCCGCCTCATTATACTCTTTCAGCAGGCGGAAAAACGTATGCTGCATCAAGGGGTCCAGCCCGCTGGTGGGCTCATCAAGAATCAGCAGTTTGGGCTTATGCTGCATAGCGGCTATGATGCCCACTTTCTTGCGGTTGCCAAACGACAGTTCCGAAACGCGACGCGTAGTATCAAGTTGGAGTTGCTTGCAGAGGTAAGCCGTTTGGTTTTCGCAATCTGCGCCATGCAATCGAGCTGCAAACTGCAGGGCTTGCTGAACCGTCTGAGAGGCATAGAAATGCGCCTCAGACGGCAGGTAACCCACTGATTGTAAACACGAAACATGGTTGCTCCATACATCATGACCAAACACTTCGGCATGACCACTGGTGGCTTTAATCAGGCCGAGCAGGATGCGGATGGTAGTTGATTTTCCGGCACCATTCGGGCCGATAAATCCAAAGAACTCGCCCTCTTCTATAGACAAGTTGACGCGTTCGATACCACGGTTTTTACCGTAGTGTTTGGTCAAATCAGTAAGGAATATAGCTTTCATATTCTTATTCGCGGATGATGGTAGATGCACCTGTGACGGAGCAAGAAGCGGTGTTGGGATTGCCGGTAAGATAGAGCATGCTGGCGCCGGAGATTCTGCAATCTACCTTTTGATTGACATGAGCATGCACGATGCTGGCGCCAGAGATGGAGCCGGAGAGCTCGTCCACAACAAGATTGTATTGCTCATTCGATTTTTCAGCAGCAATCTGAGAAGCGCCCGAAACGGACACATCCAAGTCGCGAACCGCACCGCTCAAGCGAGCTATAGAAGCACCCGAGAGTTCAATGTCAGCATCCGACACTTGCATCGATAGTTCGATAACAGAAGCACCCGACAAATCGATATCCAACTCACTTACGTTGAGCGTATCGGTCAATTCCACAACAGAAGCACCCGATACGTCAATATCTCTAAGCTGCGTCTGCCATGGAAGAATCACGAGCGGAGTAGTCTGACCTATCCAGCTTGTGCCCTTACGGAACCCTACCTTAATCTCATCACCTTCGGTTTGGAGCACAAAATAGGGCATGAGGGCGCTGTCCATGATTACGTGGGCAGTAGTAGCAGTATCAGTAAGCAATACGTGCAATGCACTCGAAACTTCGAGAGATTTGAACGGACGAACGGCATAGGTCGTTTCAGCAGACTGACCCGAAAGAGGAATGGCGGGTCGGTTGCAATAGCCGCAGCTGCTGAGTATCATGGCTGCGGCAAGAATAACTAATTGTTTGCGTTTCATAATAAAAAGAATTTAGACATAAACGATTATAGAAATATAGACAAGTCCTATTAATGAAAGAATAGCATTAAAGGTGGGTTCTAAAAATGGTAAGCAATACCTACCCCATCTTGCGATGCGTTGAGCGAGAAATAGGGTTGACCGATAGCGCTGTTATACACGCCTACCGAATTATGCTGCTTGCAATAACCGATAATCAGTAAGGGCACACTCGCTACCGTAAGTGTATGACCAAGGCCGCCCACAAAATTATTCACTGCGGCATAATGGCCATAATAACTGTTCGGACTATACCACCACATGACTGCGCTACTGAGCTCGAGCGCCAAACCGCCAGCCAGCAATCCCCAACCTACGCTACTCAGCGTATAGCCGCTATGGAACTTCGCATATGCAGCCGGACAGGTGTTGCGTAAGTATGCTGCATACTGATACTTGTCCATCGTCTGCTTACCAAGGATATAGGTATTGCCTGCTCGATAAACGGGCTCGTAGGAGACTGCATTAGCGGATGCGTCTGATTTGATATAGGTACAACTGAGACTATCGTCAGACATTACAAATTTCTGAGCGGCTACATGCTGAGCGCTCAATATTAGTGCTATTGTGCACATGAACATTAAAAAAAACTTTTTCATACTTGTAATAGGCTTTTAGCCCGGTTAAAAATTAAAACTAATCTAATAATTAGACGCAACTTGCGCAAAAAAACTACATTTTCGTCAAAAAATTAAACAAAAAGCATACTTGTTAAAATTGCTCCAATGGCAATAATGGCTGGCAAGAAATATACAGACCGACGTTTCATAATCATACATGAGTGAATGTTAAAAAAAATAAAAATCGAAATCGGCTGCAAAATTACTGCTTTTTATGCAATTTGTATAGTAAAAAACGGACAATCGTAAAAAAAAGATACACGTCGTAAAATTG
>CAMGMU010000084.1 GCA_946059305.1 uncultured Bacteroidales bacterium
GGCCGTGCGCGATGTAGCGCTCCGCGAGGGGCTGCCGATGATTTATATCCTCGACAACGGCCTGCCTATCGGCGCGAAGTATAAGCCGCCAGGAAGCCTTATAGAGGCCATTGCCGAAGGGCGGCTTCTCCTCCTCTCTCCATGGCCGCACTATGTGCCCAACAAAGGCCGCTGCTCCCGCACCGAGTGCACAGCCATGAACGCGATGGCAGAAGCCATCGCCAATGCGGAGGTACGCAATGCTGAGGTGCGCGATGCTGAGGTGCGCAATGCTGAGGTGCGCAATGCAGAGGTGCGCAATGCAGAAGCCATCGCCAATGCAGAGGTGCGCAATGCAGAGGTGCGCAATGTGGCGATAGTATCGCCTGCTAAGTAAACGATACAAATAACTGCCCTCCCCGATAAACTTTAATAGGCCATGACAGTCCATGACAGTCCATGACAGTCCATGACAGTCCATGACAGTCCATGACAGTCCTTGACAGTCTATGACGTTGGTAATAGGGCATAGCCCGTTGCAATGGTTTGCAATACCAGATTCTTCTGCAGTTGTTTAAATGATGCGCTCAGACGGCCTTTTGTGCTTAAAATATGGTTGTTTATTCGAAAAAAACGGTAATTTTCAACGATTCGATACATAAAATTTGCAGATTTGGTTTTTTTTTACTAATTTTGCACGTTCTTATACGCATCGAAAAGTATTATTATCAAAAAGTATTATTATCAAACCTATGTCAGTAAACTACCATAAATCGCCCTTCATGAATCGGTGTCGCTTATTTGCGATGCTGCTGATGCTCGCATTGGCTTTGCCTATGATCGGGCAGACTACTCCGACTACTTATACATACATAAAGTCAAAGGGCAAGTCCTTACGCGATCTGCAAACGAACTCCCTTGGCGGCTATCAAAAGCAGGCAGCACACGAAGACAGAGTGGTTATCTATCGACAGCCCTCCACTGATCCTTTCACGCTATGGCGCAATGCCGAGGGGTTCGTTTCGTATGCCCGTTGGTATGATTACACCAACGATGAGTCCATTCCAATATCACACTATGGCGAAGCGGCAATGGTGATAAAAACAACAATACCAGCGGCACTCAGAGTGATACGTGTCAAACGGATAATCATGGCGTAATTTGGTACTGTAGTGCTGATAATAACAGTAATCAAATTAAAGGAAAACCATACCAAGCTAATGCAAAGTATGTATATAATCCGACTTCTAACGATAATCAAGTCGTGTATATAGCATGTGATCAGTCCATTATACGGATTGGAGCATCGCTGATGCTACCTTTACGGAACCCACTATTTCTCAGCGCATGGTATTTGAGATTCATCCGGCTTCGGAGATGGCGGATAGTATAGAAAATGTATATACTAAAGGCGAGTGGTTGGAGGAGTATGATATCATGGCACCCACTGGTCAAAATCTTTTTGTCGGCCCCAAGTATGCATTTAAGTACGAAGAAACCAAATCGGGAGATAAGAATGTGATTGTAGGTGAGTCATATCCCGCTTACTTTTATAATAGCAATGACGAAGTTCTACGGATGAATACCAACGGGTTCTCCGGAAATAATGGCAGCTCAGTTATAGGCGATTGGAAACAAAAGCAAAGTTATCAACCCACCACCACTACCAGCTATGTATGTAATAAGACCTACTTCGAGACAGATGAAGACGGCAATACATTGAAAGGCAATGAGGGCGATACTACCACCGAAGTACCCGATGCTGCAGTTGCACAATTCTGGACACAAAAGGTAACCATCACGAATACTGTTGATTATGAAAAAATCGATATATTTAATGCAGAAGGTCCGGGCTGGATATGGTTGGAGAATGGTCAAAAGAGCTCTCTAGATCCAGCTATTATTTCGGGGCAGTATGTAAATATAGACTCAAAATCACAACCTAACACAACCACCTATCAACTTATTTATGCCTTAGGAGAGAACACTTGTACCACTACGTATTCCAAAACGGAATGTACTACTACAGAAATCGATTATAGCTATAATTCAGAAAATGGGTGGCAGCAAACAGGCAAACCCAAAGAGACGGTAAAAATCTTGAAAGAATCCTTCCAGACTACGAATACCGAATCAGAAAACAAAATCTACAAAATAGCTCAGTTCAAGATACAGTATTTTGATAAAAATATTGTAGGTCCTATCAGCCAAAAGATGGGCGATTTTGTCAACAATATGGAGATCATTGCGGAGCAAGGGAATGGCAATACTAAAGATATTACAACCTCTACTTGGACGTATGCTACAAATGCCCTGGATAGGCAAATAACAGCCGGCTTTGGGTGGGCTTTGGGATTAATGACTACCAGCTCCGTAAAGGACCCAGTAATTCGTTTGCCCAAGAACGATACTGTGTACCACTATTTTAGGAACGACACATGGGTAGGAGAATCTGTACGTATCGACAGAACGGAAGATTTGGGAAGACCGATGCTTGAATTAGACAAAAAAACTGATAACATGGTCATCAGGCTTGAAAACTATGAGTCTTCGAAATACTTCTTATTCGGAAATCCCACCTTTGCATCAATAGATCTTGAAAGACTACTGGCTGCAAATCCTTCAATTAAAGCTTTTTACCAGATTACAGTAGATAAAGATAATAGGTATCTTTTGGCGAGTACACAGGATACTACAAGTAGTCGTTGGTATACTAATTTAACGAAAGCTAATACAGTAAAAGGTACTCTTCCAACTGGTGAAGCTTGTTTTATCGTCTTAAATGAACCTGCAAAAACAGTGGATATAAAGCTGAATCCTGCCATGTTACGCAACAGTAACACTAATGACAAAACTAAGATGTACGATGGTTATGGCAACCCTTGGGGAACGACTTATTCTCAATCGTCATCTTCGGCTGCTCCTGCCGCTTATGCTGCTTATGCTGACACCATAGCGATTGAGCCTTCGGCTATCTACATCACGGCAACGCTGGATAGTTTCATGTGTTCGACCTCCATTATCGATGCTCCGGATGCCGAACAGGAGCTCTTCATGCTCGATAGGGAGAAGACACCGTTCGCTATCTACACGGTGGCCGATAGCAAAGCCCTCTCCATCAATCACATCCGCGAGGGCCAGTCGCGTATTCCGTTGGCAATGTATGCAGAGAAACCCGTGAATCAACCGCTATTCGCTTTTGAGGGCGAAGCGCGATACCTCGTTGAGTGGGACTTGGTGGATATCAACACAGGCGTGCGTCAACCGCTTTACGAGGGTTTGACCATGCGTCTGAACATGCCCCAAGATGGTAGCGTACGCTATTACCTCGAGCGCTCGCGACACGGCATCTACACCTCCGAGTCGAAGACCGATGCGTTCCAGACTTACGCCTATGGCGGCATGCTCACCATCTATTCCGAAGAGCCTCTCTACGACTTGCGTATCTACGACCCCGCTGGCCGTCTGCTCTGCATGGAAGCCGATGCCGGCACCTCCTACACCGCCAACCTCACCGCTGGCACCTACATCATCCGAGCCTCCGGCTCCACCTGCAAAGTCATCGTCCCATAAATCCCATTCGCAACCCTCTTGCATCCGTATGGACCCCTTGCATCTTGCTTGAGGAGACCTATCGTTCACGTGGAAAACCCGTTCTACACCAACGCCTGAAAGGGTTACGTTGTAGTACATATAGAAAAGACTGTAATTCCGCTTGGATTACAGTCTTTGTATATTTTTAGCGTGTGCGGTTTCTACTTACCGCAAGTAGCTGCGAAAAGTCTTAAGGGTGGGTTCGAAAATTCGCTATTTTTAGAACCCACTTTAAAAAAAGATGCAATTATCGTGGTCCTAAAAATTTATCTCCATTAAGATGAATCATGTGGTCAGGCATCTCGGCAATCCATACTTCCGTTTCCCAAGCCAATTGTTCAGAGAATTTCTTGAATGTGACAAAGTCAAGGAATGCCGTAACATAAATCTTGCCTGCTGTCACATTGCCTGTCATGGATTCTATTTCAATAATACGTTTTGAATCCATTGGCCCGACAGAAGTTACTGACTCTATAAAGTATATCCAATGCTTGTCCTCACGATACAGGACAACATCCGGCATCTTGTCGTGGAGAGTAATCTCAAATCCGAGTTGAGATAACTTCTCTATGTTTTTCACCATATCTTTCTGTATGGTGTCACCCACATACAAGCATTCGGAACCAGGTGCAAATCTTGGAGCAAACTCTTCAATGATGGCTTTCTGCAATTGGTTATGCTTGCCAGGGCTGAAGGTGAAGTCCTTATTGTTTATCCTGACAGGCATCTTCAGCATCTTCTTTTTTGAGGCATATATCTCTGTCAAGCTTTTATGTTTAGCCATGAAAGGCCCTAACGCTTTGTTACTCCTTTTGCCCGCCTCCTTCACCACAGCCAGAAATTCATCCGTAATGCGATAGCTGTAATTAGGATTATTGGTTTCCAAGCCGTTGTCTTCAATCAGAGAAGCCGTCCGGAACGGATGCATGGCCTGCTTGCGAACCTTTTCTCTGGTGTTTTCTGCATAACTTACACCATAGTTATCCGCAATAAAAGCAATCACATCATGAATCCTCATCCATTCATTCGTAGCCTTGCCCCATGGCGTTCTCTTTTTTAGTTTGGCCATAGCCAACAAGGTGAGGCAACAAAGATCGCCTTGCTGCCTCGCCGGCATTTTTATCTGCTCTAACAGCAGTCTTGCTGATTTTAACTTATCCATTTGCTCAATATCTCATTACAATTGACCACTGACAACTCCTTGTGCATCAGCTCTCTGCCCATTTCCTCAATTACTGCTCTTTCAGGTATGGGCATCTGATTGATTTCGGTGGAGTTCACCTGCGTCGATCCATTCAGTATTCTATAGTAGCAGTCATAGAGTGTGGAGTTCAGAAGCACATACAGACCGTATGTGATGCAAGGCGAATCACACCTGATGAAGTTCACCTTGTTTTGAGTGCTGATATATTCAAACTGCGAATATCTCTGCTTTAGGTAAATGCCACATTGCAGCCTGCGTTCTTCCTCTTTCGACGTGAAACGCTTCACCAGCAGGAAATCACTATTTTTCTGCAGATAACTTTCTCTTTCAGTCTTGATGACTTCGCCTTCCTTGCCTTGCGGCCACACCACTCTGCCCTCCTTGATGTGTTGGGAGTAGAGCAAAGGATAAGCCCCCTCTTCCATTTCGTTGCGCAACACCTCCCGGGTTCTGAAATCCACGATAAGTCCTGTCTGCATCTTCAGGCTGATTTCTGGCAGAGTCTTATTGAAGTGATTGATTTTCTGCAGCACCTCTGCATCGTCCTTGTTTGTGACTAAATAGACATATTGGTTCTTGCCTACTACGGTATCGTATGGCGTGTCAAAACTGCTCACGTCCGAGAAATCTGACGTCGAAGAGGTAGTGATGCGGATGGTAGAGGGCAGTTGGCGAGTCTTCTTTACCTTTACGATGATGGTTTCCTGCAAGACCGACTCGCCTTCAAACACCTTATCCCTGCTCTCAAACAGGTGGATGTCAGTGATTACACAATTACTAAACAGGTATTCCCTGAACTTTTTGAAGTAAGCCCCCGAAGTCCACGACCTTGGCACTATATATACCAGTTCCTGATTCTGCTTCAGGTTGTAAATCCCCATAGCCCAGAACAGGAAATACAGATTGGGTGCACCATGGCAAACGTCGGGCATCGACTTGGCCTCTACAGCCTCTTTCGGAATTTTCAGGTATGGAGGATTGCCTATAACATAGTCATAGATATTCTCGTTATCTTTAAATAAGATATCCATGCCAAAAGGCTGCGAGGTAATGTAATTCTCGTTGCATATCGTAAACGACACATCAGCATGATTTGTGATGATTGTCATGTTTTCCTCCAGCAGAGGCAGCACGAGGCTGTCGGTCTCATAGCAGGTGATATGGATATGACCTTTATAACCCACATCGAAGAGCCTCTGAACCACGGCAGCCGACAGTATTCCTGTGCCGGCTCCGGCATCCAGCAAGCTGATTTGAGGTTTAGCAATGTCGAAATCAAAGAGCGAAGCCATATACAGAGCCGTGGTCACGTTCGTAAAGAACTGACCATACTTTTTCCGTTTCGCCTTAGGCACAGCATTCATGAAACGGTCTGTATTCTCAATTATCAGTTTAATCATACTTCCTCGTTCTTTTTTCTATTTCGGATGCAAAGATAACAAAAAAATCCGAAAGAGCCTCATGGTTTGACAAAGAATTGTCTTTTTGCAATCAAAATCCTGCGGATACGCCATAGTTTAG
>CAMGMU010000085.1 GCA_946059305.1 uncultured Bacteroidales bacterium
TAAGAGCCCAACCAGCACCTTCGCGATAACCTTCATACCACCAACCGTCGAGCACGGAGAAGTTCAAAACACCATTCATCTGTGCTTTCTCGCCAGACGTACCCGATGCCTCGAGCGGACGAGTAGGCGTATTAAGCCAAATATCCACACCCGAGATAAGGCGCTTAGCAAGGCTCATATCGTAGTTCTCAAGGAAGACAATCTTACCGAGGAACTGCGGCATACGGCTGATTTCGATGATACGCTTGATGAGTCCCTGACCTGCGCCATCAGCGGGGTGAGCCTTACCGGTGAAGAGGAACTGCACGGGATAGTTGGGGTTGTTAACGAGCTTATCAAGACGCTCCAGGTCGTTGAAGAGCAAATGTGCACGCTTATAAGTTGCAAAACGACGACCGAAACCGATGATCAGCGTCTCGGGCTTCATGTTGTTCATAGCGCGAACGATACGAGCAGGGTCGCCCTGGTTCTTCATCCAAGTCTCCTGGAACTGCACGCGAATGTAATCAATCAGTTTCTTCTTGAGGAACATACGGGTTGCCCAAATCTCCTCATCGGGGATATCATTGTAGGGAGCCCACATATCGAGGTTAGACTGGTCTTCGTACCAACCCTTTTTCAGGTGCTTATTATACACAGTTTTCCATTCGCTGGCAGCCCAAGTGGGGAGGTGAACACCATTGGTTACATAACCTACATGGAGCTCCTCAGGGAAATAGCCGGGCCAAATGGGGGCAAACATCTGCTGCGATACTTTACCATGGAGATACGACACACCGTTGGCTTCCTGACAGGTATTAAGCGCGAAAACGGACATAGAGAACTTCTCGCCACCATTGTCGGGGTTCTGACGTCCCATACCGATAAACTGATTCCAGTCAATACCCAGGCGCTGCGGATACTCTGACATATACTTGTAGAACAAGCCTTCTTCAAAGTAGTCATGACCAGCGGGCACAGGGGTGTGGCAAGTATAAAGACCGCTTGCGCGAACCACCTCGAGTGCTTCGTTGAAGCTCAGACCGCTTTCTACGTAATCAACCAAACGCTGCAAGCCCATGAGAGCAGCATGGCCCTCGTTGCAGTGATAAACGTCTTTCTTAATGCCGAGTTTCTTAAGAGCGAGGGTACCACCTATACCAAGGAGAATCTCCTGCTTGATGCGGTTCTCCCAATCGCCACCATAGAGTTGGTGCGTGATGGAGCGATCCCACTCAGTGTTGAGTTCGTTGTCAGTGTCAAGCAGATAGAGCTTGATGCGGCCAACGCTCACTTCCCAGAGATAGGAATATACTGTGCGGCCGGGATAAGGCACTTCCACAACGAAGTTCGTGCCATCAGCATTCTTTACCTGACGAAGAGGGAGGTTATTGAAGTTTTGTGCCTCGTAGTTGGCAATCTGCTGACCTTCAGGAGAGAGAGTCTGGGTGAAGTAACCATAGCGATAAAGGAAACCGATAGCGGTCATATCTACGTTGCAGTCAGAGGCTTCTTTGAGGTAGTCACCTGCAAGGATTCCGAGACCGCCCGAATAGATTTTCAGCACAGAGGTCAAACCATACTCCATCGAGTAGTAAGCGATAGAAGGCTTCTTGGCGTTTGGCTTCACGTCCATATATGCGCGAAAATCCTTGTAAACGCTGTTAAGTTTCTTCATGAAATCAGCATCATTGCAGAGCTCCTGATACTTGTCGTAGCTGAGGGTGTTGAGCAGCACTACCGGGTTAGATTGTGCTTTGTGCCAAGCTTCTTGGTCGATGTGGCGGAAGAGGTTCTTGGCATCGGTGTTCCATACCCACCAGAGGTTATATGCCAATTCTTCGAGTTTCTTCAGTTCTTCAGGAAGGTTGGCATGTACGTTAATGTCTTTCCAAGCTGCCTGATTAACATTGCTAACTTTGATTCTCATTGTTTATTAAATTAAGTTGATACTAATTTTCTTATATACGTGCGCATTGTGTATGCACACACAAATAGCGGTGCAAAGGTAGTATTTTTTTCTGACATAATCAAATTATAATGGGGAAAAAGTGTGATTTTTTACGGAAATGCTACATATATTTTGCATTTTGCCAAGTTAGAATTGGCAAAAATGCACGTTTTTATAATCATTTAACGAATCTACGATAATTATAAACCAATCGTTGTTGGGCAAAATGCAGCACAATGCCCTAAATTAGCACGATTTTTGTAAGATGAATAACGGGTAATTTCGCCCGCTAAAAGCAAAACGCAACGTATGAAAAATAAAGATTTCCGCGCGCAGCGGAGAGAAGATAAGCGCCGAAAATTTGCGCTGAAGCAGCAGCAGCGAGAGCGTGAGCGCGCTCGATTGGCTGCCGAAAGGCAGAAGAAAACAGCCGAGAAACGCGAGCAGACGGCCGAGATGATGCCCGAGCAGTTTGTAGGCCGGATGGAGTATAGCCGCAGGGGCGGTATGGTGTTTGTTGATTCGAAATGGCTGAAAGACAGTATCATCGTGCCTCGCGATAAGATGATGGGTGCCCAAGAGGGCGAGAAGGTCGTCGTGCGGATTACGCGCAAAGCACGAGGCAACAAGATGGCTGAGGGTGAGGTGCTCGATGTGCTGGGGCCGGATGGCGAAAACGATACGGAGATGCATGCCATCTTAGCAGAGTATGGCTTGCCGTATAGCTATCCGAAAGCCGTGGAGGAGGCTGCAGAAGCCATTCCGGAAGAGATCAGCCGGAGCGAAATAAAGAGGAGGCACGACATGCGCCAAGTGCTCACGTTCACCATCGACCCGCGTGACGCCAAAGACTTCGATGATGCACTCTCTTACCGCAAAAATGAGGATGGCACGATAGAGGTGGGCGTACATATAGCCGACGTGACGCACTATGTGCGTCCTGGATCTATCATCGACCAAGAGGGCTACGACCGTGCTACGTCGGTTTATCTCGTTGATCGCACCATTCCGATGCTGCCCGAGCGCTTGAGCAATGGTATTTGTTCGCTCCGGCCAAACGAAGACAAGCTCACCTTCTCGGTGGTTTTCACCATGGACAGCGAGGCGCAGGTGAAGCATTACGAAATCGAAAGAACGGTTATTCGTTCGAACTTCCGCCTGTGTTATGAAGAGGCGCAGGAGATTATTCTCAAGAAGGATTCGCCAGAGGCGATAGCGGAGGATAAGGACGCATTGGCGGAAGCGCTTTGGGCCTTGGATGGATTGGCTAAGCAGCTGCGCAAACGCCGCTTTGAGAAAGGTGCCATCGCTTTTGAACGAGAGGAGGTGAAGTTTGAGATTGACGAAAACGGCAAGCCGCTAAGCGTATATTTCCGCACCTCGGAAGATGCCAATAAGCTGATTGAGGAGTTTATGTTGCTCGCCAACCGAACGGTAGCCACGCATGTGGGCAAACTCCTGAAGAAGCCGTTTGTGTATCGCATCCACGACCTTCCCGACCAAGATAAGCTGCTGGAGCTCAGTCAGTTTATTCGGCGATTTGGCTATACGCTCAAGACCGGAAGTACGCGTAAAGAGACCGTATCGAAAAACATCAATAAGCTGCTCACGCAGGTGCAGGGAAAGCCGGAATCCAACCTGATTGCGACGATTGCCGTTCGCGCGATGGCCAAGGCCGTCTATTCTACGGAGAACATTGGCCACTACGGCCTTGCGTTCCCCTATTATACGCATTTTACTTCCCCCATTCGCCGATATCCTGACATGATGGTGCATCGCTTGCTGGAGCGCTATCTCGATGGCGGACAACCGGTGCAAGCCGAAGAATATGAGGGCTATTGCAAGCATTGTTCATCGCGCGAGCAGTTGGCGGCCAATGCCGAACGAGCCAGCGTGAAGTATAAGCAGGTGGAGTTTATGCAAGAGCATGTTGGGCAGGAGTTTGAGGGCGTAATCTCAGGCGTTACGGACTGGGGCGTTTACGTAGAACTGACGGAGAGCAAGTGCGAGGGCATGATCCCCATTCGCGACCTTGCACCCGCTGATTATTATGATTTTATAGAAAAAGAGTATTGCGTAAAAGGCGAACGAACAGGCACCGTTTATACCCTTGGCGACCAAGTACGCGTGAGGGTGACGCGAGCCGATTTGGCGCGTAAGCAACTCGATTTTGAATTAGTGCTCTGAGGCCTCTGAAAAGCCGAATAACACATGTACATGCATAAAAAAAGCCCTTTTTTTAGCGAAAAAGGGACTTTTTTTTGTATATTTCAGAAAAAAGCACTACCTTTGTAGGCAGAAAAAAACAAGATGAGAAAATGGTGCACTAAAATACGATTATTGACGCTGCTGCTTCTGCTTTGTCAGGTAGCGGCGGCTGAGGTGGTAAAACTGAAGTCTGGCGCTACTATAAGCGGCACGGTGGTGTTTGAAAACGAGCAGGTGCTGATTATCAAATCCACGGATGGCAGCCGCTACCAGTATCCGAAGTCGGAGATAGAGCAGGTGCTGGCTGATGAGGTTGTAAGCATCGAGCAGCCGGTGGTTAAGCAGGTTCAGAATCAGCGCAAGGTGGTAGCTTTGCTGCAAGTATCTGCAGAAGTGGACTTCCCGCCTCAAGGACTGGTTGGTGCAGGTGTTGGCGTGGATATGATTATTGCTTCGCGACCGCTTCCGCTCCGGAAAGGCGAGGGAGGTAATGGTGCTGCATGCAGCATCGGAGGCGGAGTGGGATACCATCTCGCCGGATCCCATTTTCTGCCTATACAATTGCGTACTGACTTCTATATTCCTGGTGCCACTACATGGCAGAAAAGAAAGCTCAAACGAGCACGCGAGGCTGTGATTGGATTGGGCGTCGGCTATGGAGTCTCGTTGCACGAAAAGGATAAGGGCGGTTTATTTGCCGACCTCTCTGCCGGATGGCGGTGGATGATAGGGGAGAATGGCAGAGCGCTCGCTTTCACGTTTTTCGGCAACTTCCAGCAAGCGAAGATAACGAACCTTTTAGTTATCACACAGGGAGAAGGATATCAAGAACCCATAGCCACCCGAACCTATTCGAATGTGGGAATCCGATTCGGCGTATATCTCTAAAACGCAATTCTTCCACCCTCCATCTTGTGGCATTGAATAATTCAAATCTACTGAAAACACATGGCTGAACCATCGCATAACCGCCCCAGAAGAAAACGTGAGCCGCGTAAGCATCGAGTAACTGTCATGCTCAACGACAGTGAGATGCGTATGCTCCAGCGCTATCTCGACCGCTATGACGTATCCAATCGCAGCCGCCTCATTCGTGAAGCGCTCATGCGCAATATACTTGACCGATTTTATAAAGATTCCCCTACCCTTTTTGACTAATAATTATTAGAACCCACCTAAAAAATACAGGCGATTGAAAATCTCATTTTTCATTCCTATATGCAGAAGGGGTCTTGCCAGTATGTGACTTGAAGAAACGGACGAAATGCTGAGGGTATTCGAAGCCGAGACGATTGCTGATCATCGTGATGGTAAGCGCCTCATCATTAAGAAGTTGTTTGGCATAAGCAAGAACATGGTCGGCAATGATGTCTTTGGCGGTACGACCTGTTTCCACACGTACCAGATTGCCGAAATAGCCGTTTGACAAGCAGCATTTGTCTGCAAAATAAGCTACCGTAGGCAAACCGTCACGAAGGGCTTTTGTGGAGATATAATCATCAAGCAGTTCTATGAATTTCTTTACCACAGAATGGTTTATCTCCTCGCGGGTGATGAACTGGCGGTCGTAGAAGCGGAGACAATAGTTCAGCAGCAGTTCGATGTTGGAGACGATAAGTTCGCGGGTATGCTTGTCGATGGCTCGGTGCAGTTCCTGCTCTATCATGGCAAGCACACCCCGAAAGACTTCCACTTCCTGGGCGGAGAGATGCAAAGCCTCGGTACTGGAATAGCCGAAGAACTCGTAGCGGTTGATCTGCCTGCCTAATGCGGTGCGGTTGAGAAGGTCGGGATGAAACACCAAGGCTGTGAACTTGGCAAAAGGCACATCGGGGTTTGGCTCTACCTTCACCACCTGCCCTGGGGCAAAGCTGGTCACGGTCATCTCGTCGAAGTCGTAGGGCGTGCGGCCGTAAGAGAGCTTGCATCCCTTGTTCTCCTTGAGATAGATGGCATACAGTCCATAATGCATCACACACTCCTTGATATGCTCCGTGTTCTCCACATGCACCACGCTCACCAGGGGATGAAGTGTCTCCACCCCCT
>CAMGMU010000086.1 GCA_946059305.1 uncultured Bacteroidales bacterium
GCATACAAAAATGTGTGAAAGTGTGAAAGTGTGAAAGTAGCGGGGTGGCGAGGGGACTTTCCTGGTTTTGTTGACAGTTGTCGGACTTAGTAAAGGAGAGTGACAGATGCGCTTTTGTGTTATCAAATAAAGCACAAAATAGTGCAAAATGCAGAAAAATACAGTTTTTTTGCCGTTTTTTTTCATTTTTTTGCCTTAAGATTTGCATATGTCAAAAATTTGTTGTACCTTTGCAGTCGCAAAGGTAATTTTTTACTAAAACACAATACAGACTTCAATTCAATCATAATAATCATGAAACTCAAACAACTCATACCGATGATTCGTTGCTTTCTCTCCATCGCACGTTCGACCCTCCTTGACGCTTGCGGAAGCTCTTCCTCGAGCTCGTTCACGAGATGCGGTCACATCGTGGACCCTGTAAACAAAGAGATGTTCGATGGCAAGATTATTGTAGAGGATGGCATCATCAGTAGCATCCTCAGATGCGAAGTGCCGGCCAATGCCCCCTATATCCTCCCCGGCTTCATCGATTCGCATGTGCATATCGAGAGCTCGATGGTGCTGCCCGCAGCGTTTGCTCACACCGCAGCGAAGCACGGTACGGTAGGCGCTGTCTGCGACCCGCACGAGATAGGCAACGTGATGGGCAAGGAGGGCGTAGAGTTGATGATTCGTTCTGCTGCTACCGTGCCATTCCATTTTGCTTTCGGCGTTCCGTCTTGCGTACCCTCGTGCGACCCGGCAATAGAGACCAACGGTAGCTCGCTTGACAGCCAAGCCGTGCGTGAATTGCTCCAGCGCAAGGAGGTGTATTGCTTAGCAGAGATGATGAACTACCCGGGCGTGCTGAACGGCGACGAGGAGGTGATGCGTAAGATTGCAGCCGCACAAGAAGCAGGTAAGCCGGTGGATGGTCACGCACCGGGCGTTGTAGGCGAAGAGCGCATTCGCTATGCCGCAGCAGGCATCTCCACCGACCACGAGTGCTCTGACTTGGACGAGGCACGAGCCGCCATCGCAGCCGGGATGATGGTGCAGATTCGTGAGGGTTCAGCCGCCAAGAACTACGCCTCCCTCGCTCCGCTCATTGCCGAAGCCCCCAACAAGGTGATGTTCTGCACCGACGACTCCCACCCCACCGACCTATTAGAGGGACATATCGACCGCCTCGTCAGACGCGCACTGACCGATGGTTACCAATGGATGGATATCCTGCAAGCCGCCTGCGTGAACCCTGTGCGCCATTATCATCTGCCTATCGGACTGCTCCAGCAAGGCGACCCTGCCGATTTCATTTGTCTGTCGGACCTCACGCCTGCCTTCAAGGTGATGGAAACGATGATTGCCACAGCAAGCAGCAGCGATAGCAACAGCTGCGAAAGCAGTGGAAGCTGCGATAGCTGCGATAGCGAAGAGATAAGGAGGATGTACAAAAAGATGGTGAGCAAGATGGCGGCAAAGCCGATTACGGAGGCCGACCTGCATGTGCCGGAAGCCATTGCCAATCATATCATCGTAGCGGAAGACGGTTCTCTCCTTACCGGCCACGAGATAAGCAACGACCATACGGATTGTCAGAAGATTGTATGCTATAACCGATACAGCCCCGGCGCGCGTCCGGCAGTGGCTTACATCCGCGGTTTTCATTTACAGCAAGGCGCTATCGCACAGACGATTGCACATGACTGCCATAATATCGTAGGTATCGGTAGCAACGACAAACTGCTGGCTGAGGTCATCAACCGCGTGATCGAACTCAAAGGGGGAATGGTGGTGACGGATGGTCATGAGACGGTGGAACTACCGTTGCCCATAGCGGGCTTGCTCTCTCCTGCGTCAGTAGCCGAAGTTGCCGCCATGCATAAGCAGCTTAAACGAGTAGTGAGTCAAACGGGTTGCTCTCTCACAGCTCCATTTATCACCCTTGCGTTCATGTCGTTGCCTGTTATCCCCAACCTCAAACTCACCGACAAGGGGCTGTTCGACAGCAAGCAGTTTCGCTTCATCGACGCATAGCAGACGATCTCCCGTCTCCGGGAGCACAAACAACACATGCTCGCTTTCGTTCTTCAAGCGTGGTAAGAGGGGAAAACTATTTCTTGCGGGGATGGGATTCGCGCCAATCGGCATAGAACGCAAAGAGCAACGTGAGGATGCCAACCGCCGCAAAGAGGGCAGCTACAGCGTTGTAACCAAGCAGAAAATTCACGATGGCCGTGAGCATCCATACGCAGGTGATGAAATACAACGAGGCGGATTTGGTAATTTTGCGCATACAGCAGTGTGAGGGTTGATTATTCGTAAGGGCTCCGTCAATTTCTATTTCTTATCAAACAACGGCAGGGCTTCGCCCACTACATAATTGCTGCCGCCAATGAAGACGATATCGCGCGGAGAGGACGCCTCAAGGGCAACGGTGACAGCCTCCTCGACCGATGCATACGTTTGTCCGATAAGTCCGTGAGCAAGGCCCATCCGGTGCATCTCCTCTGCGGGAATAGCACGATGCGTATGGGCTTGCGTCCAATAATACACGGCTTCTCGCGGCAGCAACGTCAGCACCTCGTTCACATCCTTATCCTGCACCATGCCGAATACGATACGCAGGAAACTGTTGTCAGACTGCGAGGCATTATAGAGAGCGGACCGATCATCGTGGAGCTGACGGAGCGAATCGACATACGTTCGGATACCATGCGCATTATGGCCGGTATCGCAAATAACCAGCGGCTCCATAGAGAGCGTCTCCCATCGTCCGCGCAAACCAGTGAGGGACATGAAATGCGCAAAGCCGCGGGCGATAGCCTCCTCGTTTAGCAAAGCTAATTCCGGATGTTTCTGCTGCATCAACACCTGCAAGGCAACGTATGCCGTTCGGCGATTCTTCTGTTGGTATGCTCCCTCCTCCGCTGACGTAGGCATATTTTTCAGCGCCTCAGAAGGCTGCTTGTCCGCAAACGTTATCGGGCTCTCCACAGCCGCAGCCCGAGCGCTGAAAACGGGCGCAGTAAGAGGATCAGACTCTCCTATCACGCAGGGCACATGCGGCTTGATGATACCGGCTTTCTCCGCGGCAATCTCCGGGAGCGTATTGCCCAAAAACTCCGTATGATCGAGGCCGATATTCGTGATAACCGACAGCCAGGGCGTGATGATATTCGTGGAGTCAAGTCGGCCTCCGAGCCCCACTTCAATCACCGCAATATCCACTTGCGCTGTTTTAAAAAACGCAAACGCCATCCCCATCGTGGACTCAA
The DNA here is from genome assembly GCA_946059305.1 of uncultured Bacteroidales bacterium. Lineage (GTDB taxonomy): Bacteria > Bacteroidota > Bacteroidia > Bacteroidales > Paludibacteraceae > Colicola. Next base: position 3,261 of record CAMGMU010000086.1, read on the forward strand.
AAAACGAGGGTTTGAGCGCATCGAGAAAGGCGCGGTTGTCGTTTACATACCGCACCACCGCTTCCTCCGGTATCATCTGCCCATTCACGCGGATGCGTTCACGAAAATCCACCAGATGCGGACTGGTGTACAGCCCCACTCGCAGCCCCGCTTCCTGCAAGGCCGCAGCGATGAGATGGGAGGTACTACCCTTGCCGTTGGTGCCGGCAATATGGATGGTAGGATATGCCGTTTGAGGATTGCCCAGATGGTTCATCAGCGCAATGGCATTGTCCAAACCGGGCTTATACGCCGCTGCTCCTATCTGATGAAAAGCCGGCTGAGAGGCGTAGAGATAAGCAAGTGTTTCTTCGTATGACATAGTTGTATGGTAGGGCGGCTGCGAGAGAAAAGCGCAGAATACGTCCAATTTTTGCTGCGAAATTACGAAGAAAAATCGAAGTAAACAAATTTTTTCAAGAAAAACTTGCGTATATGGGCGAAAAAATGTAATTTTGCAGCAAAATTCAAGTAAAACAAGTAAAATCCATAATCAACATGCAATATAGCGAGGCCATTTTTACGTTTCATTTCAGCGCTGACTACGAGCAGGATTTGCTGTATCAGGGGCTGGCGGATTTGGGTTTTGAGTCGTTTGTTGACAACGTTGCTTATATCCCTACAGCGCAGCTGGATGAGGCGGCCGTCCGCCATTTTTGCGAGACGTCCGGATTGGCCGAACTGACGGAGATCCGGCAGTGTGCTGATGAGAATTGGAACGCAGCATGGGAGGCAGAGCACCCTGTTGAGGAACTGCCTTTAGGGGTGCGGATAACGCCCCATTGCGCGTTTGGTGCGGGGCATCATGAGACCACTCGGATGATGGTGACGGAGCTTGTGAGCCGGTTTGCTGATGGGGCACGTTTGCAAGGTTGCCGTGTGCTCGATATGGGTTGCGGTACCGGTGTGTTGGGCATCATGGCCGCCAAATGCGGGGCAGAGGTTACGGCTGTTGATATCGACGATAAGAGCGTCAAGAACACCCTTGAGAATGCAGCAGATAACGCGGTTACGATTCGCGCCATCGAAGCCGCTACGGTGCCCGTTGCGCATTACCACCTTATCCTCGCCAATATCCATCGGAATATCCTCATCGAGCAGATGCCCGATTACAGTGCTTGTCTGCAAGCAGGCGACGAGCTGTGGGTGAGCGGTTTCTATGAAACCGACATTCCTTCCCTCACGGCTGCTGCTCAAGCCGTAGGACTCCGTTTGGTTGCCGAACGACAAGACGGTGATTGGCGCATGTTGGTTTTTATCAAGTAGTTTCGATGCATACGATAGCAGCAATATCCACTCCGGCAGGCACAGGCGGCATAGCCGTGGTGCGCGTGAGCGGCAACGATGCCCTCTCGCTCGTGGATCGTCTTTTCCGCGGCAAGCATGCGCTCAGAGAGGCGCGGGGTTACAGCGTGCATTATGGCGAGCTCCGTAGCGGCGAAGAGGTGATTGACGAAGTGCTCTGCACGGTGTTTCGCGCACCCCATTCATTTACGGGCGAAGACACGGTAGAGATAGCATGCCACGGCAGCTTATATATCCAGCAGGCGGTGATGCAGGCGCTCATCGAAGCAGGGGCACGGATGGCTGGCCCCGGGGAGTTCACCCAACGCGCATTTCTCAACGGCAAGATGGACCTCACGCAGGCCGAGGCAGTGGCCGACTTGATTGCTGCCCAATCGCAAGCCGAGAAGAACCTCGCATTGCAGCACCTGAAAGGCGGCATCTCCGATGCGATTCAGCAGTTGCGCGACCAACTCCTGCATTTCACCTCACTCATCGAGCTTGAACTCGATTTTGCCGACCACGAGGAGTTGGAGTTTGCCGACCGCAGTGAGCTCCGGCAATTGGCGGAGACGATTGCACAGCATCTGAGTGAACTGATTAGCAGTTTCCGCGTGGGTAACGCCATCAAAAACGGTATCCCCGTAGCGATAATAGGGGCTACGAATGCCGGCAAATCGACGCTGCTGAATGCACTTCTCGGCGAAGAGAAAGCTATCGTGAGCGATATCCACGGCACTACACGTGACCTGATTGAAGACACGCTCATCATCGATGGTATTCAGTTTCGCTTTACCGACACAGCAGGTTTGCGTTCCACCCACGACACCATCGAAGAGATCGGCATCCAGCGCACGCTCTCTGCCGCCCGCAAAGCGGAGATTGTGCTATATGTGACCGCCCTCGATGAGCACTCCCCGCAGGGGGAGCCTTTGCCGGAATCGTTGGGCAGCTCATCAAGCGAACCTATGGCCGAGCATCCACAAGGTTTATTGGGCAGCTCATCGGGCGAGCCTATTGCCGAGC
>CAMGMU010000087.1 GCA_946059305.1 uncultured Bacteroidales bacterium
AATTCCGCCAAAACTATCTTATATAATAAAAAATGCAGAAAAAACCGCATAAAATTGCGGAAATATTTGCATGTTTCGTTTTTGTTGTGTAATTTTGCGGCAAAATTAGTAAATATTTTTTAATTATCCAAATTTTTCGCAAAAAAAATGACGAAAATATGCGTTTTTTACAACGAAACGCTAAAAAGGCGAATCGATAGAGTAATCTTCCGTACGCAAGTCCTTGAGGCTACTGGTTGGGCGTACACTACCTTCTACAACAAGATGCGTAACGGAAAATTAAAAAAATGGGAGTTAGAGAAGGTGCTTCCTATTGTCGATAATTTTAAACCATCTGAGTTATGAAAGCGGATGAATATTACACCGAGGAACAATGGCATCGTGCTCTTGCCACTCTTGAAGGAGGTTTTCAAATCATCTCCAAGGAATACAACCCTAAAAAGTTTGGTCGAATTAACAGCATCACCTGTAATGTCCTCAAGCAATATGATCATTATTTGCCAGGTACCGAAATCAAAGAGACGGCACCTGTGAAGGTTTCTTGGAGGCATGATGGAATTTGCTATAAAACCGGTCGAAATCGCTTTGAGGAATTCGATCTTTGTAAGACACTAAAAGCCATAGCCCAAGAAGATGCCAAACTTACAAAGCACTCATAAACTGCCGCCCAATAAATTGAAAGAATATGACATTCTGGACTATTGGGCTATAACCAATGTTGTATATCGTATTGCTGTACGTCAAGAGCAACATCTGGAACCATTAGCCAATCATCTTGCTCAGACCCTCGGATCAGAGGGCTTTCGTATTAAGTCGTTTGAGTGGTCGAAGGATGCTCCGAATCCCTACGGACTGATTCTCCTTACATATGAGGGCACGAAGATTGCGTATAATTTTCTTGGAGAGGCGAATCGCTATGATATGCTCGTTATGGCACAAGTGTTGGAGGCTATGGTCAAGCAGTATTACCAACTCCAAGATTGATTTTTTGTAATCATGATTACACAAGAAACCATTGATAAAGTTCTTATGATCGACATCGAGAAGGTTGTCTCTGATGCCGGTCTAAAGCTATATAGTGCCGGTGCTCACATGAAGTGCGTGTGTCCATTCCATTCGGATAAGGACCCTTCTATGGTACTCTACAAGGATACGAACACCTACAAGTGTTTTGGTTGTGGTGCACATGGTGATGTCATCGCATTTATGATGGAATTCTATACGCTCAGCTTCTTTGAGGCGGTTCGCAAACTCGGCAACGATTATGGTGTGGATATCGTTGACGATTTCAAACCCAAGTCTGATGAGCAACGTGCCCAGGAACTTCATAGAGAATCCCTTTCTGCTGTTGTGATAGCTTGCCACCGATTCTATCAAGAGCAGCTCAACAGTAACACCCAGTATGCCGATCTTGCACGAGAATATGTAAACGATAGGTGGGGAGAAGAGTTCGTAAAGATGCGTGGCATCGGTTTTGCTCCGAATAGTTTTACAGCCCTCCAAACTTTTGCTAAGCAGAACTCCATTTCGCAGGAACTGCTTCTGGAACTCGGGCTGATTTCGGCTCGGCGCTCAAAAGAGGATGGTCGTCCAGTAGCCGGATTCAACGACCAGTTGCGTGGTCGTATCATAATCCCCTTGCATAATCATCTTGGACAGCTCATCGGCTTTTCTGGTCGCATCCTGCCAAATTTTGATGAGGATGGGGAGCATAAACCGCCCAAATATGTCAATTCAGCGAAGTCAATGCTCTACCGCAAGGATGAGTCAGTATTTAACTTGAATTATGCGCGCAAGCAGGCGCGCAAGGAGAATCGCATATTTCTATGTGAAGGAGCACCTGACGTGTTCCGTTTGTGCTTGCTGGGGCATAATAATGCTGTTGCCTGCCTCGGTTCATCCTGGACTGACGCACAGTTTAACCTCATCAAGAAGCATACCAGCAATATCGTTTTTGTGCCGGATATTGATCCTGTCAGGTCTAACTATTCCGCTGATCCCTACATATCTGCCTTTGGTACCGGCATCGGTAAGGTGATGGCGCTTGGGCAACATGCCATCGAACTCGGCTTCTCCGTATTTGTGAAGGATATCAGCTCTGTTGAGAAGAACCTGTCCAAGAAACACGATGCAGATAGTTACTTTAATGACGAGGAAACCTTCAACAAGGTTGAGGTCATGGATTTTATATCCTGGTTCGCCAAAAAACTGCATGGTTCAGCTATCGGTAGTGAGTTACAGCAACTCCAAACGCTGGCGCACCTCCTCGCGCTCCTTCAACGTGACGATGAGCGCAACTACTACAAGGAGGCTGTAGATGGCATTTACGGCAAAAAGAAGTGGCTTACTGATGCTCTTAAATCAGAACGACAGTCGCTCAACGAGCAAACTTTGAAGAATAACGCAGAAATTGGTCCTGAAAACAAAGAGTTTGCTATTGTTGATAATCATTACGTAGGTAGTTCGTCCAATGGCCGTGTAGACTGGTCAAACTTCATCTTGGAGCCACTATTCCAAATTGTGGACTTCAATTTGAGTATCCGTCTATACCGGCTTACCAATAGACAGAACCAAACCATCATTGTGGAATTTAAACAAGAGGAGATGAATTCGGTTGATAAGTTCCGCTTAAAGTTGGAAACATTGGGAAACTTCCTTTGGTTTGCTCGGATGGATCAGCTTCTTAAACTAAAAGCCTATCTCTACGCCAGCACCAAAACGGCGTTTCTTATCGGTAAACCGGGATGGCATTCGTTTGGATTCTATGCATTCTCGAATGGAGTAGTGTACCAAGATGAATGGTACGAGATTGATGAGTACGGAATAGTTGCCATCCCTAACAAGGGGAGTTACTACATTCCTGCTCTTTCCTGTATCAATAAGGCTCGGAAAACAAGACGTAATAGCTTTGAGCGTAGTTTTGTCTGTTTGCGTCGAGGAGGTATTTCGTTGTTCGACTATGCACGCTTACTTAAAAGTGTATATGGCGCCAACCATATGATAGCCATCCTCTTTTACATTTGTTCCCTATTTCGAGACATTATTGTGGCTGAAACTCAGAATTATCCCATCCTTAACCTGTTTGGTATGACTGGCAGCGGTAAAACAGCCTTGGGAAAATTTTTGATGGCTTTCTTTGTCACCAATTACGATCCTGCGAATTTGCGTACTGGCACTATCCCAAGTATTGCGGAAACTATCGCACAATCATCCAATGCCCTTGTGCTTATAGATGAATATAAGAACGACCTCGAAGCCGAGAAGATTGAACTTCTTAAGGGTATTTGGGACGGCATAGGTCGTACTCGTATGAGTCTCGATCTTGATGGCCGTCGTGAGATGTCTGCTGTCGATTCCGGTGTTATCCTTACCGGCCAAGAGGTGCCTAATAGAGATCCGGCTCTCTTTAACCGTGTTATACACTTGGTGTTCTCCAAGAACCAGTTTAATTCAAAGGAGAGTGAACGTTTCCGTGCTCTCGAAGCAGCTGCAAAGCCGGGGCTTTCTCATATCACGTTTGAACTGCTCCGATATCGCACACTCATGGAGAAACAATTTGCAGTTTCGTATGATATCGTCATCAAACAACTCGATGTCATTCTAAAGGACAGTGTGGAGCGTCGAATCGTTATTAACTGGGCCATTCCACTTGCCACCTTTTACACGCTGCAGAACCATGTGCAGTTACCGTTTAAGTTCAAGGAATTATTTGATTTTGCCGTCAATGGCATACGCTATCAGCATGCCAGTACCACATCTACCAATGAAGTGGGTATCTGGTGGCAGGTATTCGATATGCTCATTGATAATGGGCTGATCTTTTATGGTGCTGATTTTTTCATATCTAAAGAGACGGATATCGTAGTTGATGGAAAGAAAGATAAAAAGGTCAGCATCCATTACGAGAATGGCGGACGAGAGATTCTTTACGTTCGCTTCCCACGAGTTCGTGCGCTCTACCAACAGAATGCCGCAAAAATCTCTGACAGAGAGCCTGCAAAGGAAGCAACTTTACGCCAATACCTGAAGTCAAGTTCATCTTTTATTGGAGTAAAGGATTCTGTACGCTTCAAGTGGTTTCTGAATGGAGTTCCGGTAACAAAGAAGAACAAGCAAACAGGAGAAGACTGCACTATTACTAAACCAGCACTTGCTTACTTGTTCGATTACCAAAAGCTCCGTGAAATATACAAACTTAATATCACTAAGTATGACTATTCACCGAAAATGGCTGATGAAGGCGAATTTGAAAACGATGATGACAAAGATGACTGCAACAATGATTAACCATATATATAGCATCCCATCTCTCAAAAAAAGCCTACGTATTTCTTCTGCGTAGGCGATTATAGTTAAAATGCGAACCTATCCGCCTGTGAAGGTAGATAGGTAGAAGGAGTAGAACAGTCTGAGAAGATAGAATACTCCGGGAAAGGTTCTTCTTAATGATGAGCCTTTCTTTTAGCCCACAATGGTATATTCGCAGTCATAATCTTGTATTCTACATATTCTACATATTCTACAATATTATTAATCATTGATTTAATGCTGTAGAATCTTTATTTGTTCGTTCTACAAGGTTCGTCATATTGTCTCTTTTTTGCCTCATAGATTGAGTGTATTCTACTTCCAATCAGCGTCTGTGCCTTACAAATGCTTCATTATCAGCATTGTCGAGTTTGTAGAACTTGTTGACGCTCCAAACTGGGTGAGAGTCTTCATATTTCATTTGAAGCTATGGAGCGTAATTGTATCTCACCCATACCTTTGTTCGATTATTGGTTCAGGTGTCATCTCCGTGTTGTCTGCTACAATGCCTATCAATGCAGTCGTGAGTACTACGCCTTCTCCAACCGGGAGATAGCACACGCCATTAAAGATGGCAATCCTGCTGCTATCAGAATAGCCGCCAAGCAATGAGTAAGCTGCTCACCAAGAGCGAGCTCCTCTTGCTCATTCGAATTCCTTCCCTGCCAGAAAGACCACCTATAGTTTGCACTTGGTCGAAGCTATTGCGAAAGCTAGCTGGGGCGTAGTTTACAACGCGCTTAAATGCCCAAGGCGAAATGCTCTACTCATTGAAGCATCGTGGCATTGCAGTATCGTCTGAATTACTCGGTTTCTTTCTCGGGTTGGACGGGGCATCGCCTTTATTGATAACGTAATCGCCGTCGGTCCATAGTAACTGCCTGCTTGTCTCTCATCGGCCGCGGTGAAATGCTCGTCTTCGCTATGGATAGCATTGTCCACAAGGGGTAGGGAATTATTTATGCCCGACGCGTTGAGTGGCAGGGTGTACAGAAGAAAAATGCTTTTTATATGCATGCGATTATTGAACTCTATTTCCGGTGCGAAGTTACTGCT
>CAMGMU010000088.1 GCA_946059305.1 uncultured Bacteroidales bacterium
TGTTACCCACAATAATGAATAGTTTTTCTTAAGTGGGAATTTTTAGAACCCACCTCTAATTTGAGCAAACGCTGGCTTGCCAGCACATATAATACTTATTGTTTTGACTAAACGCTGGCTTGCCAGCACATATAATAATAAATTTTTTTGACGATGAAACGTTCTATTCTTTTTTTGATGGCAACGGCCATCATGGCAGCCACCTTCGTGGCATGTGAACCCAAAGAAAAACCCGTAGAAGACACCCGCAACTGGAGCGAAGATGGCGGTCTTCGTGCAGCTGATAATCTGCTGTTTGGCGATACAATCGGCAATGGCGATGATGAGTTTGTCTTCACCGGCATTCAGACACTTAAAAAAGGCAAATACCTCCTCCGCGGTTGGGTATATATCGCAGATGGCGCAGTACTCACTATCGAGCCGGGTACGGTTATCCTTGGCGACAAAGATACGAAGGCATCGCTTATCGTAGAGCGTGGTGGCAAACTGTATGCAGAGGGCACGGCTCAAGAGCCTATCGTATTTACTTCTGAGATGCCTAAGGGACAGCGTCGTCCGGGCGACTGGGGAGGCCTCATCATCTGTGGTAAGGCTGAGAACAACCAAACCGAACAGCAGATTGAGGGTGGTCCTCGCTCTAAGCATGGCGGAAATGACAATGCTGACTGCTCTGGTGCGCTCTCTTATGTACGTGTGGAGTTTGCTGGTTTCCCCTTCCAAACGGATAAGGAAATCAATGGTATCACCTTTGGTTCGGTAGGTAGCAATACGAAAGTTGATCACGTGCAGGTCAGCTACTCCAACGATGACTCGTTTGAGTGGTTCGGAGGTGCCGTTAATTGCAACTACCTGATTGCTTTCCATGGTTGGGACGATGATTTTGATACCGATAATGGTTTCTCCGGTCACGTGCAGTATGGCTTATCGATTCGCAACTCTCGCTTGGCTGACGTCAGCCAATCCAACGGCTTTGAGTCTGATAACTGCGCTGATGGTGCATCCGTTGCGCCTTACACAACATGCGTGTTCTCCAACATGACCTTTATTGGCCCTAAAGCTGACCCCTCGTTTAAGAACGAAGCTGATTACATCAATGGTGGCGAGTTTTTCCCAAACAACGGTTCCTCGCTCGGCCGCTTCCAATCGGGTATGCAGATTCGCCGCAATTCGCATCTCTGCTGCTTCAACTCCATTTTTGCCGGATGGCCTATTGGCATGATGGTGGACAACGAGAAGGGCAACTGCTGGCAGGCAGCCAACGATGGTTTGATTCAGGTACAAAACACCTGGATTATCGATGCAGATATCCTCGGTTCGGATATGAATAAGCAATACGTAGATCAGTTGGCGCTCAACTATACGGATAAGACGTTCGATACTGAGAAACCCTCGTTCTCTTCTACTTTCTTCCTTTCGCAAAGCGGAAACCATCAAACTACAGCTCAGGAGGCTGCATATAATTACGTTGGTCTCTCGAATGGGGTAGGGGCACTCCTGCTCTCGAATGGCAGCCCGCTGCTTAATGCCGCTTCATTCAGCGCAAGTGTGTTGCGCGATTTTGAGCCGGTAGCTTATGTGGGTGCTTTTGATGCATCCAACGATTGGACAAAAGGTTGGGCAAACTTCGACCCGCAAAATACCGAGTATTAATCCGTTAGAGGTATAAGTCAGTAGTCTGTATTTATGTAGAAAAAAGATTGTAGGTGGTTTGATAAAGATTATATTGGTAATTTTCTTCTAAAAAATTGGCATATAGATTGACAATAGTGATAATCTTAACCTTAATTTTGTGAAGGATTTGGTTTACTTAGCCGGGCAGCCGTGAGGTCCCCCGGCTTTTTTTGTAACAAAATTGTAACATGTTTGAAATGCGTATGTAATAATTTTGCAGTAATTTTGCAGCGAGAAAATATTTTATCATGAATAGTTTTTATCTTTGTATTGTAGCATTTTTGATAGTGCTTGCGATTTTTGATTTGATTGTAGGCGTGAGTAACGATGCAGTGAACTTTTTGAATTCGGCCATAGGCGCAAAGGTGGCTCGTTTTCGTACGATTTTGGCTATTGCCGCAGTAGGCGTTTTCGCAGGTGCTGCCATGAGCAATGGTATGATGGATGTGGCTCGCCACGGCATTATGATGCCTGCCTTTTATTCGTTTTCCGATGTGATGTGCGTCTTTCTTGCCGTGATGGCAACCGATGTGATTCTGCTGAATATCTTCAATACCCTTGGTATGCCAACTTCCACTACTGTCAGCATGGTCTTTGAGTTGCTCGGTGGTGCTTTCGCCGTAGCGCTGGTATATATTGTAAAAGGTGCTACAGATGCATCAGGAATGCCACTCTCGCTTGGCGATTTGCTCAATACGGAGAAAGCGTTGAGCGTGATTGTTGGCATCTTTTTGAGTGTGGCAATCGCGTTTGTATTTGGTGCACTTGTGCAGTGGTTGGCACGACTTGTTTTCACTTTTACATATCGCGTAAATGGCACGACCACCAGCATCGACACGCTTCGCTCCTCAGGCAAACACGACATGCTATCCTCCTCGCTGAAGATTGGTATTTTCGCTGGTATTGCCACTACAAGTATCATATGGTTTCTCTTAATCAATGGTCTGAAGAATGCTAATTTCATGACGCCAGAATTGAAGGCGCTTATCAATGACAATACATGGCTGATTCTCGGCTCGGGATGTGCCTTTTTTTCTTTTGTTATGACGGTGCTAAGCGCGCTCAAACTGCCGGTGCTGAAGTTGGTGGTGCTACTCGGTACATTTGCGTTGGCTATGGCGTTTGCAGGAAATGACTTGGTGAATTTCGTGGGTGTACCGCTTACCGGCCTCGATGCATATATGGATTATTCTGCTCATGGCAATGGCGACCCGCATTCGTTTATGATGCAGTCTCTGATGGGCTCAGCGCAAACACCTGTGTTATTTCTTGTCATAGCAGGCCTAATCATGGTCCTCTCGCTCATTTTCTCAAAGAAAGCGCAAAACGTGGTGAAAACCTCTGTCGATCTCTCTCGCCAAGATGAGGGCGATGAGATGTTCGGTTCGAGCGCGCTTGCGCGGGTACTCGTTCGACACGTACAACATTTATCAGATAATATGAATCGCTATATCCCTCGTAGAGCCAAAGAATGGGTTGATTCGCGTTTTAACGCAGAAGCCGCTGTACTTCCCGAAGGGGCGGCTTTTGACCAGATTCGTGCGGCCATCAATCTTGTGTTAGCCGGATTATTGGTTGCTTTTGGTACAAGTATGAAATTACCTCTTTCTACGACTTATGTCACCTTCATGGTAGCGATGGGTACGAGCCTTGCAGATCGAGCATGGAGCCGAGAGAGTGCCGTCTTCCGAATCACGGGCGTGCTCAGTGTGATTGGTGGATGGTTCATTACTGCAGGTGTGGCGTTTATCGTATGTTTTCTCATTACAAACCTGCTCGTTTTCTGTTCGCAGATTGCCGTATTGTTTGTGGTGGTTGTGGTGGCTATTGTGGCATTGGTGATTGGTATTTTGCTGAAACGAACTCAACCAACACCCGAAGATACGCCTACAGACAAGCTCTTTAAGCAGCTCCTTGCAGTGAAGGATAAGTCTGTTTGTTGGACTATTCTTAAGCAGTATGTGTCACTTGCTGCTGCAGATAACGTACATTTTGCTTCGCAAACATATAAAGCCGTTTCCGATGCGTTTCTTCAAGAAAACTATCGTGTGCTTCGTCTTACAACTCATCATATTGAGACTGCTCATAAGCAACTCAAGCGGCAGCGCCGACGTGAGATTATCTGTCTAAGAAAAATCGACCCGCTGCTCGCCATTCAGAAGAATACTTGGTATTTCCATGTGTCGAACAACACCGAACAGATGCTTTATTGCATCAAGCGAATCAACGATGCTTGTATCGAGCATGTGGGTAACAATTTCCCCTCATTGCCCAAGTCGTTATCAGAGCATTTCGAGCGTTATCAAAAGGCTTTCTTAGTCGTGATGGAGCAAACGGAATTGTTGCTCAGTCGTCAACCACTTACCTATGAAGATGCAGCGGCTCTCCGAGCCAAGATTGAGCATGAGCAGCATGTGTTTGAGCAATACCAAAAGCAGATTATTCAGCTTATTCAGCATCATGATACCAATATCCAAGCTGCCACCGTGTATCTTTCGCTCATTCAGGAGTCACAACTGCTGATGAGTAATCTCCGCCATATTCTGCGAGGTATGGCTAAGTTTACCAACTGATGCGCTTCGCGCGTTCCCTCGTCCAAAGGGTTATTCCCCAAAATCATTGATTTATTAGGACCCGTTGGCGGAATTGCCCCTTGGGGCATCTGGAACAGAGCCTCCGGCTCTATCTGGAACGGCCGCTTGCGGCCCTTGTATTGTTCATTGGCAGGAGATACTATCTCCGTCCTATAATTAATCCCACCGCTAAAGCGGTGGGATTTCCTATTTCTACTCAGCATCCCCTCCGGCCTTTTGGAACGCGCGAAGCGCCAATGGAACGGCCGCAAGGCTCTTGCGGCCCTTGTATTGTTTGTTGGCAGGACGGGATAAATCCCTATATTATCTCCGTCCTATTATCCGCCTCTGGAACGGCCGCAAGGCAAGCATAGCGACACCCTGGGTTATACGTCCCCCAAAACCTGCCCTGCTGATAGACCGGTTGCATACTTATTGCATACTTAATGCAGTCTTAATGCAGACTTTGCGAAAAATCCACCTCAAAACTACCTGCAAAATTATAGTTTAGGGTCGACCCTAATTGGTAGTTTCGTTGTAATATTGAGCTTGCTCGTTGTTTTTTAGATTTGCACATTCTTAACCCCAAGGGTACGATCTGCAAATTTTTTTTTGGCTAAAAATTTGGCTGTGCCAAATATTCTTCGCTCCATTACTTCCGCGATAAACGAGTAATAGGCCCTGACGTTGATAATAGGCCATAGGCCGTTGAAAAATTTTGTTATTTTTTTTTGTTATCTCAAAAATTCTTTGTACCTTTGCAGGCGGAATCGTGTGCGCATGTGTAGTGCACGCATAAACATTATTTAATCATTCCAGAAAC
>CAMGMU010000089.1 GCA_946059305.1 uncultured Bacteroidales bacterium
GTGAGAGAACTGCCCGAGAGGGCTGGGAGTGCCTTTGCGGCAACGAGTGCGAGTGATGTGTTCATCTTCGTTTCGTTTTGAGTTTGTCTGTTTAGCGGAATAGGCCGCCACCTCTGTTGTGATAAATAAAATAATGTATAAACAAAACCAACTCTCTCGGAATTGCGATGCAAAGTTACAGACTTTTTATCATCCTGCCTAAGCTTTTTTCAAGTGCATTGGTTCCTCTCAATTTGGAACCAATACGTTGTCCTTAGTAGGGCTATGCAGCAAACCTTTTCTTGCGTATGGCTTCCATGCAGCGACTTGTGCTGGTAATGGAAATGTGTATTGAAGTAAGGTCGTCTGTACGGCCGTACTTGTTGTGGTTTGCCTGTGCCTGACGCTTCTCAACGATTCGTCTCAGTATGCGATTCTGAACGCTCGATGGCTTCGTCTGACTCTTGATGCTTAGGTTGAGGAGGATTCCGTCCAGCACCTCTATCTCAATCTTCTTGGTGATGGTGTCACACACCTCTTTTGCCGATGCAGAGCGATATCGTGGGGTGTGCTCAACTTTCTCCCAGCTCTTGTTGACCTTACGGCGAGCATTTGCTTCTGCCTTCTTGCTCTTCATGACCTGCTTCTGGTTAGCGTTCTTGTTCATGGTGTTCTTGCTGTTGCTTGTTGTCTGTTTCATAGTATGCCGATTTTGTTGACCCCACCAAACGATTTGCAGCGTCAACTCCGAGGTGGTGTCGAAGTTTGACGCTGCAAAGGTAATACGTTTTTCGCTAATAAAATCAAGTAGTCGTGTGTATAATGGTTCCTCTCATTTTGGAACCATTGTATACGGTAGTTTGGTGATTATTAACCGTCATATTTGTCCTTTGTTTATACATGGGATTGGTGCAATGCTCTTAAAAAGACTATTAGAGATTCGCATGCGTAATCTATAATATGTAAACGGTGTTTATGATGACGATCATAATAACGCACGAAAAGCATCGGTTACAGTTAAGTTCCCGATGCTTTTCGCGATTAAATGGTTAATTGCTTGTTGCCATGTCGGCCATGAGCCAATCGCTGTCAGGACGAGTGATGAGTCGGGCATTGTTATATGCCATCTGCAGCGTGAAGATAGTACGACCTTCGTAGTTGTTAACCCCCTCTTCAGGTTTGTAAACATGGTTGCAGACTAGTGCCACATCAATTCGTTTTTTGTCCTCAAGTGCCAACGGTAGGAGTAGCTGCAACTTTTTTGCTGTAGGATAATAAACAGGAATAGCTGTTTTGTAATTCCATGCTACACGTGCCAAAGCCACAGTCACTGCATTACGAAAACGAGTAGTTACAAACTGTTTCCAATCTTCGTCAGCATAGATTGCATCGGCCATGTTGCGATAGTACTCTTCGCGATTTTGCTTAGTCAGTGCTAAAGGGTCGTCTACAAATGGAAAGTTGTCGGCATAACCTTTTTTGATGAAACCTATGGGCAGACGAGAAATGTTATCTTTTAGGAAATGTTCCCAGTCGAGAGTCGGTTCAGTGGCTCGGGTATCATAAAGCAGTTCACGAGGATCATTGAAATATGATGCGCGCTCTGGGCGGTACGGGAAACTAGACATGATTTTCTGCTGAGAAGAGTTGGCCGTATTGAAACCTAGGAATATCCAAGGCTGTGTGATTGCAGGTTGGCGACCGTCGTTACGCCTAAAATAGGCGTAAATAGGATCGTAGATATTGTCTACGAGTCCAGTATTCCAAACAGCATACTGCTGGTTCTCAAGTACCTTGAGCCTTGGTTGTCTGTTGCTCTTGGCAGCTACTCCTGTCTCCAACTTGTCTTCGTATTGAAGGCGCTCGAAGGTGAATGAGAGATAATTTTTCAGGATAGGACGGTTCTGTTTGTCGGCATCGTCGTAATACCAACGCTCCTCTAGAGCAAGATTTACCGCTAGAGTGTTAACAGCTGCATCCCATCCCTTCAATCCTGGCATATCCTTAGGTCGAGGGAAATAAGCATACTTATCTAATGCATCACCGAGATAACTGCCTTGCTTAGGCTTGAAAGTCGTTGTGGTGATTCGTGGGGTAGCTGGTGTAGGGTTTGCGTCCTCTCGCCCTATCAATTTAAGATCGCGCACTTGCACAGGAGCCTCGCGTTTGGTAATGTCACCCTTGCGGAACTCGATACGCTTGCCGAATAGACAGCGAACCACATCGCGGATGCTAAGGAATCCCATGGCCTCGTATTCGGTACGAGTGATTTTCTGACCTACAATGGCGAACGGAATCCATCCGTTCGCATCTGTCTGTGTGGTCTTGAATATGCTCTCAATTTTCTTCTTTACCTCGCCAACGTATTTGAGTTTGTTGGGGGCAATGCGAAATGCCAAAAAAACATCATCAGTGTCCTGAGGTTTGAAGTTGGGTTCATACTTGGCATCGGGATAGTTGGCCTTAATGAACTCTTCGACATCAATTGTTTTTTCACTTCGTTCAGCGACCAATTCACTGAAACGGTTAACAAATTCGCTGAACTTAACAAAGTTTCCTGCGAGAGTAGGTGTTTGGGCGTAAGCCCCTTCGAGCAACGCTCGGAAGTTTGGGTTCTGATCCATAGTTTTAATAATTTTAACAATTAAGCAATAAGGCTATTGGCTCAATGGCTCTTAGCCGTTTTATACTTTACAATATGCAAAAGGCGTGCCAAAATGTAGATGGATTTAAATTCGAATCACAAGTTTTATGTAATGTATTCGCGAGATATGCTATTTTGAATATAGTTTGCAAGATTGTCAGCTTTTGACTGAATTTCTGTCATACTCATGTCTATTTCGTCTACCTTCCTTTGCACCCACCAATGATTTGCAGCGTCAACTCCGAGGTGGTATCGAAGTTTGACGCTGCAAAGGTAATACGTCTTTCGCTAATAAAACCAAGTAGTCGAGTGTATAATGGTTCCTTACTATTTGGAACCATTCCACTATTCTTTTATGGGTATAATGTGGCTAATTTATGCACCCGTTGTGCCATTTCTTCTCTAACAGATTCTGGTGAAATCACCTCCAATCCTGCTCCCATCTGTAGTATGCGACCATAGAACTCGTTGTTCGGTTCTACATCAACAGAGAACTCTGCATACTCACCATCGTCATACTTGCCGAAAGGTTTCACAAGAGTATAACTTCGATGAAGGGGCTTCGTGTCCATTAACTTAAATATTTTATGTATATGCGCGCGTATTATAATATGCTCCTTCTCTGCATCTTTTACGTGACTTACGCCAACGATGTTCTTGAAGAACCCATCATAGAAATGCTTCGGTGCTGCCACATATTCTACTCTTGATCTCTCACGAGGCTTTGATAGTATTCTGTCAAGAGGTACGTTGTAGCCATTTTCCGGTACCCTTCCTTCTGCATGACCGAACAGATGCCATCTGCCATTATATTCCTTTAGGTAGTGGGGATGGAACAGCAGCGTTACCTCTTCCTCATCGTATGGCTTGTAGTCAATCTCCAAAACCATTTTGTTGGTGATGGCTTCATACAGCGATGGCAGATACTCAATATTAGTCAAGATGCGGTCAAGGCTTGCGCTTATTACCTGTTCTCCTTTCTGGCGCTTCTTCCTTATCGCTAAAATATCATGACAGTTCTTGAAGAAGTACTCCAACCAGGGCATTGGCATCAAACCAGCTGAATCTTGGCAGAACTTCCAATATTGGTTAAGATTATCTATTGTTTTTGCAACTTGCATGTCAGCAAGAGGATTATCATTTTCCCCAACGTACCTAAACCTTTTGCTCCTGTTGTTACCTTCCTCTTCAATGCAATTGTCACCCATTCTTTCTCTGATGGCATTGCAAACCTCAGGGAAAGCCTTCTTCAATTCTCTTATGCCTTTTTTCTTCTCATCATCATCTTTTGAATATTCGTAGTATTTTGATATTGAGTATTCTAAATCGTCAGCAGAATTTAAGACCAAATACTCAGCTAATACATCTGCATAGGTTACCCATCGGCGACTCATAAGCCACCGATAGGTAATATCTGCAAATTGAGCTTTATAGCTTTCGCCGTCAAAGAGGTTCTTGCGATTTACCATTACTTTATCATTCGAGGATTTAACCACGATTCCTCTGGTTTAGCAACAAGTCTTGCATCTTGATAGACTTCATCCAACCCTAAAATTGTTTCTGGTGTATAAACTCTTTCGTTAGCATGTGGAGTAAGAACCAATGCAAAGTCAGGCTGAGAAGTATAAGAAGTTTCAAGATATATAGGCATAAGTAATTGAATACGATGTGCCGTTGGATAATACATCGGTATGATGAACTTATAATTTCTTTGTGCAATCTTTGTTGCGAATTTTATTGCGTTGTCCATCTTTTGACCCAGGTCTTCAGCTTCAAGATCCTTATATTTATCAGGGAAGCGTTCAATTCTTTGTACTCTTATGTGCTCATATTTTGAAAAGTTGTGGTCAATATCCCATTCGCTGTGAAACACAATTTCATTTATGTCCTCAAAGAACTTGGGAGGCAATGGTTCGTAATTCTCAAATCCGAGTTGGCGAAGAGAAACTTTTGATGGACACAAGATTACAAATTATCTCTCGTCCTCCTAACAATAGAACGTCACCCATGATGGTGCACCACTTGGAAACCGTTACGGGATCCTTCCCTAATTGGCCAGCAAGCCAGACGCCAGTTTTACCAGCATCAGCCAATGCTCCTTTGATTCTATTCAGATTTTCCATGCAAATTTCTTAATGTTTGA
>CAMGMU010000090.1 GCA_946059305.1 uncultured Bacteroidales bacterium
ACAACTAAAACATCATCGTCATGCGCAACTTGGCTGCAAAGTTCGGAAAAATTTTAACATATGCAAGAAAAATTGCAATTATCTAATTGATAACCAATTTTTATACTAAATTTCAGTATCGACTAATCTATTCATATTTTTATAATTTCTTGCCTACTCTTTGTGGGATTTTCGGCATAACTCCCTTGAATATTATGAATTGTAAATTTCCAAAGCAGACAATAAAAAAAGCAGGCACGAATTATTCGTCCTGCAATCGAAGGCCCTAGGAATTGCCCTTTACTCAGTTACGAACAACTCTAGCCTGCCGGATATGTATCACACATCTATACACCCTATGGGCATATAGAACAAAAAATACAATCCATGCAGACGTCTAGTTGCTTCATCTTGGAGTAAATTATGAATTTCCTAGGTTCACGATTGCCAAGAATAAAGCGCCAAAAACGCCTTTAAATATGTCTTGTAGGTTTTGCTCCTACTTGTCATGCTGGGGGGAGCAATATTTTCCTTCACGCCTCAGCATAGACTCTCACCGTTTTACATCTCGTGAGCGATGGTATTCTTATGCTTCTATTGCATGCTCGTAAAGATACTCGGGGGCAATATCAATCTTGCCGTTCTCCCAAGAAACCGTCCAACCATCCAACTCAAAGCGCTGAAAAGTAGCTTGCGACTGTAGAACCTGATAAAGCGGCTTAGAAATGATATCCTTACCGTCAAAAATTTTGACAGCACCATCGTTGAAAGTAAGCTTAAGGCGGTAATCCCCAAGATACTCTGCAGATATAATCCAAACTAATGCCATTTAATCAAGTGGTTTAATTTCTATTATAGTTTCACTTCGCTCTATTCGTTCCCAATTTGCCATGAGTTCGTCTTTGTGCAAGTCTAACCATTCGTAAACCATGTTTAATACACGACGAGGTCACTCATGCGTAACGTAACAAAATGTTACGCTAAAAAATAGAATACTTTAATATTGTTTTTTATTTCAATACAAAATCTTTATTTCCAACTTATTACCAATGTATATTCGGTGCCATCGCACACACAGCCATCGCTCCACTCACGACCTTCTATTTCGTAAGAAAAACATATATTTCCGTCAGGAGTAAGTACTTTCTCCTTTCCATTACTCCCATCAGAAATAATGATTCTGTCCTTATGAATTTCTTTAATTACTATTAAAGGAAAATACTTTTGCGGAAAAGGTCCTACTTTCGCCTCTTGTTCAACGAAATATTCATCTTCACCACCTTTACCATAAGCTATCCATCTTTTTCGAGTAGAACATATTTTAAGAATAATCTTGAAATCCATAATAATGCATTTTTAAAAAATTATGATGTTTTAAAAGGAAAAATATGCTAATTTAACTCCAATATTAAGCATTTTATTGAACACAACTGAAAAAATGTGTTGTTATATTCTAATAACTCAATAGATTTATAATTTCATAACTTGCGGTATTTCTTCAGACTGAGGGTATTCACGGTAAATAGCATAATAATGCATCCTACGAGAGCAGCAAGCCGGATGGCCCAAGCAGACATACTATTTCTCCTCGCGGAATGCGAAGACTGATATCCTCTAATATTACCTGTTTATTAAAAGACTTTGAGAGATGAGAGATGGTAATCATGGCGATAGTGATAGCCATTTATTCGCCAAAATGGGCGTATATCATGTCATTAAACAAAGTCATCCCTACGCAAAGAGCATAGGGATGACAAAGCATTAGAATGGCAGACCGGAGTTGTCGTCAAGCATATTATTTGCTGCGGCATCAAACGACTGCGGAGCAACAGGAGCAGCAGCAACTTGAGTAGCTGCCTGGGGAATGGTAGGCATCTGCTGCGGCATCACTTGCTGCTGAGTGGGTTGAGGAGTGGTATTAATCTGCGGCATACCGGCTACAATTTTCCATGCACGAGCAGAAGTGTACCAACGCCCATTAAACTCACGGCTTTCCAAATCAAATGAGATGGTATAAACCTGATCAATCTCTACCGGATTATCTTTGATGCGTTGCTCACCAAAAAGTTCGATAGCCACCTTACGGGGGTAGTTTTCAATCGTTTCGATGATGAACGTAAGCGATTGCCATGTTTTGCCGGTAGTAGCTGAGGTACCACTCTGAATATCCAGTTTTTGAATTACTTTTCCTAAAATATCCATATAATATATTTTTAGAGGTGAGTCATAAAACCCACTTATCTTATTATTTAACCCTTGATAGCAGCTACACCTGGGAGTACCTTACCTTCGATAGCCTCAAGGAGAGCACCACCACCGGTGGATATATACGATACCTTGTCAGCCAAACCGAACTTATTCACGCAAGCAACCGAGTCGCCACCACCGATGAGGGAGAAAGCACCCTCAGCCGTAGCCTCTGCGATAGCGAGACCGATAGCCTTAGAGCCAGCCGTGAAATCATCGCACTCGAATACGCCAGCAGGACCATTCCAAAGGATAGTCTTAGCGCCCTTGATAGCCTCAGCAAATGCTTTCTGAGCAACAGGACCGGCATCTACGCCCTCAAAACCAGCAGGAATAGCATTCGACGGAGCAACGCTAATCTCCGAACCCGGCTTAACGGTCATCGTAGCGAAGTCAAGACCATTGGTGATGACTGCATCGTCAGCCAATACAAGCTCTACACCATTCTTCTTAGCCAACTCCTCTACACCAAGTGCTACATCGAGCTTGTCGAGCTCTACGATAGAGTCACCAATCTCACCATTGTGTGCCTTAGCAAACGTATAAGTCATACCACCGCAGAGAATGAGTTTATCTACCTTACCGAGGAGATTCTCAATGATACCAATCTTAGACGAAACCTTCGAGCCACCCATGATAGCTACAAACGGACGTTTGATATTGCTGAGTACTGCATCTACAGCTGCTACCTCCTTCTCCATCAAGAAGCCGAGCATCTTGTTGTCAGCATCAAAGTAATCAGCAATTACAGCGGTAGAAGCGTGTTTACGATGAGCCGTACCGAACGCATCCATCACATAGCAATCAGCATACGAAGCGAGGGTCTTAGCAAACTCCTTCTGGCTGGCTTTCATAGCCTTCTTAGCTTCATCATAAGCCGGATCTTCTTTATCGATACCTACAGGCTTACCTTCTTCCTCAGCATAGAAACGGAGGTTCTCAAGCATGAGCACTTCGCCCATTTGGAGCGCATCAGCCATCTCTTTAGCCTTAGCGCAATCCGGAGCAAATTTTACTTCCTTTACACCCAAAGCAGCAGCTACAGCATCCTTAATCTGAGCCAAGCTGTATTTAGCATTCACCTTGCCTTTAGGTTTACCCATATGGCTCATGATAATGAGCGCACCACCTTCATTGAGGATATGCTTCAGGGTAGGTACTGCACCGCGAATACGGGTGTCATCGGTAATTTTACCATTCTCATCGAGGGGTACATTGAAGTCCACGCGGACAATTGCCTTTTTTCCGGCAAATTTGTAATCGTTGATAGTCATAATATAAATAATTTAATTGTTTGTTACTTACTCATTTCGAAATTGTTTGTTACTTACTCATTTCGAGCATTCGGTCAATGCAACCCAATGCCTGAGACGCTATTTCTTTATCTACTAATATTTCGTTGGTTTCGTTTTTGAGCACATTATAAATCTTCTCGAGGGAAGAAAGGCGCATATAGTTGCACTCATTGCAGCTGCACCCTACTCCTTCTGTCATTTCCGGCGGAAGCGGTATAAACGTCTTATCCGGACACGCTTTCTTCATCTCAAAGAGGATACCGGCTTCAGTAGCCACTATATACTCTTTGGCATCCGAACGTATAGCATAATTAAGCAATGCTTGCGTACTGCCCACTACATCCGCGAGCACGAGCAACGACCCTTTGCACTCAGGATGGGCGAGTACCTTAGCCTCAGGATGCGTCTTCTTAAGCTGAATAAGTGCCTCTACTGAGAATTTCTCATGCACATGGCATGCACCATTCCAGAGCAACATTTCACGGCCTGTAACCTTATTAATATAACTCCCTAAGTTATAATCAGGACCGAAAATAATTTTCTCATCCTTCGGCAGCATTCGAATAATCTTCTCTGCATTGGATGAAGTAACGCAGATATCCGTAAGCGCCTTCACTTCGGCACTGGTGTTGACGTATGAAATCACCTTATATCCAGGGTGTTCTGCTTTGAATTTGCGGAGGTCTTCCGCTTTGCAACTGTCAGCCAACGAGCATCCGGCTGCCATATCCGGTATAAGCACTTTCTTATCCGGACAAATAATCTTAGCCGTTTCGCCCATGAAATGTACGCCACAAAGCACTATTATTTCCGCATCCGTCTTACGCGCCTGTTGAGCGAGCGCAAGCGAATCGCCTATGAAGTCGGCTATCTGCTGAACAGCCTCAGGTTGGTAGTAATGCGCCATGATGATGGCGTGCTTCTCTTTTCTGAGCTGATTGATTTCAGATATGAGTTGAGTCTGGTCCATTCGGATAAATATATAATAGTTTTATTTAATCTTTACTTTTATTTTATTTGTCAGTAAATACGTTGATAACATCCATAACTTATTCGTTTACAGCCCAATGCCAATGTGATAAATAT
>CAMGMU010000091.1 GCA_946059305.1 uncultured Bacteroidales bacterium
CTCATGCTATTCGGACTAAAATCAGCCGTTTAGCGATCATATTTTAACTAATTTATGTCAAATATTTTAACGAACTATTGATATATACAAATATGAAAAAATATCTTTGTCTGATTACGCTTGTATTGGCAGGGCTAACAAGTTGCGATCGGCCCAGAAAAGAGTATTGGGATGTGGAGATCAATTCTAACTGCGAGGTATGGGGAGTGAATGACCCCGCTCATAATGTAGATTGGATATGTAGAGATATCGATGAACGTATAAACGGAGTCATAGTACTTTGGCCTTCTCGTGCTGGATATAAGGAGTTTTATACTATTTGGACGAACAAAGAGGATTCTGAAAACCAATTGGTTGCCTTGACGCGTAGTAAATCTGCGAATGAACAGGGGGCGGCCTATTCGCATTGGTTGTTGTTTTGGGATAGTGAGTACAAAATAGTTTTTGGTGAATCACTACCCCAGCAAATGATTGAAGACGATTATAACTACATTAATAATCATTACGCATGTACGGATACAATATGCGTAATGACGTGCATAAAATAATTCGCGAAATAGTCATAATGTTAAACCCTAAAATTTTAGTACAAACAAACATGAAAAAGCAGTACAATTTCAATGCGGGTCCGTCTATCCTCCCGCAGGAAGTAATCAAGCAAACGGCTGATGCCGTAATGGATTTTGAAGGCCACGGCCTTTCTATTCTCGAAATCTCTCACCGTGCTAAATATTTCCAGCCGGTAGTAGATGAAGCTGAGGCGCTCTTCAAGGAACTTCTTAATATCCCCGATGGTTATCGCGTGATTTTCCTTGGCGGTGGTGCTTCGCTCCAGTTCTGCATGGTGCCGTTTAACCTCCTCAATAAGAAAGCCGCTTATTTGAATACCGGTGTGTGGTCAAAGAAGGCAATCAAGGAAGCTAAGGGCTTCGGCGAAGTGATTGAGGTTGCTTCTTCTGCAGACAAGAATTTCTGCTACATTCCTAAGGATTATGAAATCCCGCAAGATTGCGACTACTTCCACATTACTACCAACAACACCATCTATGGTACGGAGCTTTCTAACGAAGCCCTCGAAGAGATCTACAAGAAGGTGGGCAATGTGCCTTTGGTAGCTGATATGTCGTCGGACATTTTGAGCCGTCCGATTGACGTTTCCAAGTACGCTCTTATCTATGGTGGCGCACAGAAGAACCTCGCTCCGGCAGGTGTAACGTTTGTGATTGTTCGCGAAGATATTCTCGGCAAGGTAGATCGCTACATTCCTACCATGCTCGATTATCGCACCCATACCGCAAACGGTTCAATGTTCAATACGCCTCCTGTTCTCCCGATTTATTCGGCTATGCTTACGCTCCGTTGGCTCAAAGCCTTTGGTGGTGTTGAAGCTATCGAGAAGCGCAATATCGAGAAGGCTCGCATCCTCTATCAGGCTATCGACGAGAGCCGCCTCTTCATGGGTACATCCGTTCCTGAAGACCGCAGCCGCATGAACGTGCCGTTCGTATTGAAGCCTGAGTATCAAGAACTTCAGGATGAGTTCCTCAAGTTCGCTGGCGAGCAGGGTATGGTTGGTTTGAAGGGTCACCGTCTGGTAGGCGGCTTCCGCGCTTCTATCTACAATGCCATGGACGTAGAAGGCGTTGAGGCGCTCGTGAAGTGCATGAAGGAATTCGAGGCTATGCATTAATATGGGATATTCATATATTTTGCCAATTAAGAAAACAGAACAACAAACCGTCTATTGGACATCATTAATTGAAAATATGAAAATTCTTGTTGCAACAGAAAAACCGTTTGCCAAAGTAGCAATCGATGGTATTCGTGAAGTAGTTGAGAAGGCTGGTATGGAGCTGGCACTTCTTGAGAAATATACTCAGAAAGAGCAACTGCTTGAGGCTGTGGCTGATGCAGATGCGCTGATTGTTCGCTCCGATATCGTGGATGCAGAAGTGCTCGACGCTGCGGCTAACCTGAAGATTGTAGTGCGCGCTGGTGCAGGTTTTGACAACCTCGACCTCCCCGCTTGTACTGCTCACAACGTAGTAGCTATGAACACCCCAGGTCAGAACAGCAATGCTGTAGCTGAACTCGCCCTCGGTTTGATGGTATATGCCGTTCGCAATTTCTATAACGGCACTTCCGGCACCGAACTCGCAGGCAAGACGCTTGGTATTCATGCTTTTGGCAATGTAGGTCGTCGTGTAGCGCGCATCGCTAAGGGCTTTGGCATGAACGTGATAGCTTACGATGCATATTGCCCTGATGAGGTGATGGTTGCTGAGGGCGTTACTCCCGTTCATTCGGTAGAGGAACTCTATTCGCAGGCTCAGGTGATCTCGCTCCATATCCCCGCAACGCCCGAGACGAAGCAGTCTATCAACCACGACCTGCTCGCTAAGATGCCGAAGGGGGCTCTCCTCGTTAACACCGCTCGCAAGGAGGTGATCCACGAAGATGGCTTGATTCAACTCATGCAGGAGCGCACCGACTTCCGTTATATTACGGATATCATGCCTGCTTCTGACATCAAGATGAAAGAACTCTTCGAAGGTCGCTATTTCTCTACGCCGAAGAAGATGGGTGCTCAGACGGCTGAGGCTAATATCAATGCCGGTATTGCTGCTGCTAATCAGATTGTGGATTATCTGAAGAACGGCAACGAGCGTTTCCGCCTCAATAA
Organism: uncultured Bacteroidales bacterium; assembly: GCA_946059305.1. GTDB lineage: Bacteria > Bacteroidota > Bacteroidia > Bacteroidales > Paludibacteraceae > Colicola. The sequence goes on from CAMGMU010000091.1 coordinate 2,684, forward strand.
GTAATTGATATTGAGGAATTTATGAATAAGTGAATTGGTAACGGGTTCGGAGCGGATAGTTTCCGGAACGTTACTGATTCACTCGTTCCTTTCATAAAACAGTATCTCATTTTGAAGCATACACTTCTCATATTGCTCCTTTTTTGCGTTTCATTTTTGATGGCGCAAACTTCTATCTCCGGTCGGTATCACGTGATTACCGGAGCGCAAGGTGTGGATAAGCTCATCGTGTTTGAGGACCTCTCCGCATCGGATGCGTATATCTCCTATAAGGGGAATGCAACGCCCGCATGGAAAGATTTTTCGGGGCGGCTCATTCAGCAAGGCGCTGGCGCTGAAGACTTATATCCTGAAGATGCTACCGGCTACATGCTGTATGAAGACGGCACATTGCTCGAGACGATTTACGTGCTCGACTATCGCCGTTTGCGCGCCGATTTCTCGGCTGCTCTGCTTACGGCTGAAGCCGATTGCGAGCAGACGAAGCTCACCCTTACCGCTTCCCTTCCCGAATTGGCTTACAACACGCCCAATGGCCAACGAATCGTTTTGCCGAGAGAAGCGACTGTGCATTATGCGACCTTGTCGTGGAATGGCGATCAGTATCAGGATTCGCTCGTTGCTGACCCTATCCAACTCTCGACTGCCCCGCAGCAGACATTCATGCTCCCAGCGGTATATCGCAATACCGAGTTCAAAATAACGACCGACGATTTCTCGCAAGGCTGGTCAACGGAAGCCGATAGCATCGAGTCTGAGGAGATGCAAGCTGTAGCCATCGTGATGCATCCTGTGTCTATTACCACCTCGCGCGATTACAACGGCTTGGGTATAGAAAACGAACCGGGACGACCGATTGACGAAGGTACGCTTCAAGGGTCAGCGCCTTTGGAAATTAACTTTAAGACCAATGCCAATAAGCCGGTGGCCGAGTTTTTCCGATGGAAAATTTATAAAGGTAGCGACTTGTTGGTGGAGCGATTTGATGAAGACCAGCGTTATACCTTCCTCGAAAATGGCTCGTATCAGGTGAGATGTTGGGCGTATAATGGTACCTGCACTTCAGATTCATCAGTATTCGATATCTCCATATCGGAGTCGCTGCTGAGAGTGCCAAATGCGTTTACGCCCAATGGAGATGGATTCAACGATGAGTTTCGAGTGGTGTATCGTTCGCTCGCAGAGTTTCATTGCTGGATTTACAACCGATGGGGGAAATTAGTTTATAAATGGGATGACCCTGCTAAAGGTTGGGATGGCACCATCAATGGCCGACCTGCTGCCGAGGGGGCATACTATTATATTATTCGCGCGCGCGGAACGGATGCTGAGCCAGGAGCCAAGTACCATAAAGCGACACTAAAGCGCCCAGCTGCCATCGGAGTGTATCAACTGTCCGGACATATCAACCTCTTGAGATAATTAGCATTAACGCATGTTGCTTTTAATTAAGGTGGGTTCTATAAATTAGCTGTTTACC
>CAMGMU010000092.1 GCA_946059305.1 uncultured Bacteroidales bacterium
GAACGATACGCGATGCCGATTGGGCAATTTCGCGGCTAAGTGAACGATACGCGATGCCGATTGGGCAATTTCGCGGCTAAGTGAACGATACGCGATTTCGATTGGGCGATTTCGCGGCTAAGTGAACGATACGCGATGCCGATTGAGCAAAAAAAATAAGCAACGCGAAAGCGCTGCTTATTATTTACCGCAATATAGCTGATGGCGGATACGATTCGATAGTAGCCTACTTAACGAACCGCCTGCTATTTTGCGAACAGTTCGTTATTAACGAACAGTTCGCTATTTAGCGAACGTCAGTTTGTTCAGGCGGCCGCGATAGACATCGGTGAAGGATTCGGTGCGGTTTTGTCCGCCGATAATGTAGATATAATGGGAGTCGCTATCTACAAACACGCTCGCCTTCTGGCGGCTTCTGTAGGATTCAGGTAATTGGTTCTTGGTAGTATCCGGCAGTATCCAATGCAAGCCTTCGTCGATGGAAATCAGTTGATTATCAGCACTTAATGCGTTGTCTTCACTTACGCTTCCGAACATGTGGAATTCATCGTTGTACAGCACAATCGATGCTCCTGTAAGCGAAGCAAACGAAGGTTGCTCGATTGAGAAGTTCGCCAATGCATATCCTTCCCCTTTCAGGTATTCCATATTCCATCGGGTATTGAGACTATTACCCTGTAAGTCAAATCCGCCTACAATCATCGCGCGCTTGCGGTTGCTGGGCGAAGTGAATGGTAAGGCGGCATAATCGCTCACGGGAAAATTGCTTGGCAGCACCTCTCCAGTGAGCGCCATATTGCCTCCGCGTGCCATATTGCATAGCTGAAGCTGCTGATCTGGTCGCTGAGCGATGCCCCAGATGCTGTCGTTGAAGAGGAAAAGCATGTTCAGCAGGCTGAATCCGCTTACGTCTGTACTTTGCCAATTCAAGCCATCGGTAGAGGTATAGAGTTTATCGCCAGCTGGATAGTAAAGCGTGTTCTCCACTTGCAGAATTTTCCTCACGGCACAATTGGCAGGAAGCGAATTTATTACTTGTCCGGCCGACCATGAAGCACCATTAGCAGAAGTATAAAGTTGGGTTTGGAAACCATTGCCGGCAAAGAGCAACAGCTTGTCGCCAAGCATCATGGCCTTCGTTTCTGCTCCATCGGCGCGGAACACCTCCTCATTGAGGCACTCCCATTGATACAAGTCAGGGTCAACGGTATGTACGTTTACGTAAATCTCATAATATTTACCCGTTTCTTTATCGCTCGCCATCACAAAGAGGTGCACTGGCTGTACGGAGAAATTGATGGTGTCAGCGCCTGTATAGATTATGGTGTCAGCCGTGGAATCAGCGCCCGTGTAAAATACTGTATATGCCGGCGTATGATTGAAGCTGAGCGATGGTATCACAGAGTCAATACACGTGCCGAATCGGAGCGAGTCATCGTTGTAAATGCGACCCGTATCGGTACTGGTGATAATCGTAAATTTTGCTTCTGCTAAACCCGGAAAACTATCGTTTTTGGCAAAAGTCATAGCGGTAACGAGCGCTTCGTTATATGTTGTGGCTTCCGTTTCGTTATTATTATCCAAGCAGCTGATGCATACGAGCGGCAACAAAAGGAGCGTATAAAACAGATTCTTTCGCATGAAATATTTGGTTATATAAAAAAAAAGTTGTACCTTTGTGGAGTTTTTTAATAATTATCTTGTATGTTATTTGAAAGTCAGATAAAATCCTTACTTCAACGTTTACCTTATTGGCGCAGAAAAAAGCAAAAAAACACCCTTCGTAGGCAACTTGAGATGAAGCGCCGAACCATGCCCAAGGAGGAAGCTGAGTCGCTCTCAGTAGCAGTGGTATCTCATCTGAAGTCGGTCCCCGAGTTTTGTGAAGGCCAAAAAATAATGCTTTATTATCCTATTCGCAACGAAGTGGACGTAATACCATTACTTGAGGCGTATCAAGATTCGAAGGTATTGCTGCTGCCGGTTGTGCTACATGGGCACAAGATGGAACTCAGGCAATACAAGGGGGCTGAGAGCCTTAAGAAAGGTAGTTATGGCATCCCCGAGCCGATTGGCGAACGCTACTCCGGACGTATCGATACAATAATCGTGCCGGGCGTAGGGTTTGACCGTCAATTACATCGAATAGGTCGCGGTGGAGGCTATTACGACCGTTTCTTGAAGAAGCATCCAGAGGCTAAGAAAGTGGCCGTTGCTTATGATTTTCAAATCGTTGACCACGTGCCGGTCAGTTTCTTCGACCAAAAAGTGGATGCTATCATCACGCCTACTACCATCATCCGCTAATCATTGCCCTTGTGCGGTAGTTGAAGAGCTACCGCAATATGGGTGGTCAGCCCTCGCGCAACGTATCAGATACCGAGTTCGGGTTGTTGCGCACGATTAAAGAGGATGGCCTTGTCGGTTTCAGGCGTCAGGCGTTTTTCCCCTTTGCGATAATAGTAGATAATGCCGTATTTTTTACATGCCTGCAAGCGTTCATACGGCAGTAGATTCTGATATTTTTCCTCCACTACATTCCATATTTCAAGAATGAGCGCATCGGTCAATCGGCGTAGTTCCGTCATATCGGTAATGACACGTGCGTTGTTGCGGCGGTGCATGTTTTGACTGAACTGCTGCTCTTTGAAAATGTCGTAAAACACCTTCACCTTATTAATCGATGGGTTGTATAGCGGGAAACCTCCCATCCGCTGACGTGCCGCTTCTCCCTCGATGATGTTGGCTCCCCAGAGGAGGAGGTCTTCATCGGTATAGAGATCGGGCAAAATCTGCGAATCGGGGTCCAGCTTGTAGAGTTTCTTGTGCTCTTTCTTAATCTCACCGCGCATCACGGTCATGTTGAGCACCTGTATGAAATGGCTGATGTACATGCGTGCTTGCTGCACATCGTGGCGGTACTTCTTGTTGGCATTGACCTTCGTCAGCCTGTTAGACTGATACTGCTGCATCTGATTCTCGAAGTTCATGAGCAATCGTTGAGCTTCGGTGAGCAAGTGATAGGGAATCACCTGCTGCCCGAAATCGGCCTCAGATGCGCTGTTGACAGCCGATTGAAGTGCTTTCAAGCGCGTTTGGTCTGTTTTAGGAAGTCGGCGGTATGGCATAATACATTAGTTATTACGTTGGTGAAGTTTCTCTGCAAGTTGCAGAAGAGGAGTGGCATCTACGCTCAATTGCTGTAAAGCGTCGGTAGCGATATGCGTATATCGGTCCATCTCCGCTTGGCACAATTCGCGTACGCCAATCTCGTTGTAAATATCCGTTACAGCCTTGATTTTCTCCTCCGCGAGGAACTCTGTTCGGTGAATCCATCCCTGCAAACGGAAGAGTTGATCTGCATTGGCATGATGGAGCGCCATGAGGAGTGCAAGGGATTTTTTGTTTTGCAAAATATCCCCTCCAATGGCCTTACCGAAGGTAGCTTCTTCGCCATACACATCGAGGATATCGTCTTGGATTTGGAAAGCCAATCCGAGGTTCGTACCGAATACTTCGAGCGCTTGTCTATCGGCTTCAGACGCATCGGCTATATACGCGCCAATCTCCAGCGCAGCTCCCAATAGCACTGAGGTTTTAAGGCGGATCATCTCGATATATTCCTCTATCGTAACCGTCTCTTCTTTCTCAAACTCCATATCGTATTGCTGGCCCTCGCAAATCTCGGTGGCCATCTTAGAGAAGAGGTGGAGCACATACGGGAGATGCTGTGCATCGATGTTTTCGAGTTGCTTATATGCCTCAATCAGCATCTGGTCGCCGGAGAGAATGGCCGTGTTGTCGTCCCATTT
>CAMGMU010000093.1 GCA_946059305.1 uncultured Bacteroidales bacterium
GCTCCCTCTTTTACTTCCAATTTTTCCTCGAAAATAAATCCAAAATCTAAACAGCGAATTTTTAGAACCCACCTTAAAAGTTGACAACGAATCCCGCATGCACATTGATGCCAGCCTGTGCGTAGAACCAAGGCGAGTGGTAAAACTCGTTGGTGTCCTCAAATCGGCAAGCCCAGTTGCCGCCATTGGAAGCGTACTTGGCGTTGAAGATATTGTTCACCTGGCAAAGCAGACGAATAGAGGGGCATCGAGCAGGGAGCGGGAGCTCGTAAGATAGGTTGAGATTGGTAGTGGAGTAGGGCTTGAGCGATGCCTCGTCTGACATGGTATTGTCCAAATACTGCTTGCCTACAACCGAGGTCTGGATGGTAGCCATGAAGCCGTGGGTGTTAAACGTGAAGAGGTTGCCGGCTACGATAGAAGGTGACATCGCGATATCCACATTGCCGAGCTGCACTTCCACTTGGCTGTCACCACCGCTCCAGTCGCTCTGATATGCATCATACCAATCGGAGTGGTTGAGAATGCGGTTGCGGCTCAAGGTGAGGGTACCATCCCAGCGGAACCACTTGGTGAACTCTACGCCAAACGTCAACTCTGCACCCATGCGATACGAATCCTTCACGTTCTTCGTGAGGTAAGCACCGGTAGAAGAATACTTGCCGGTCAGCACGAGCTGATTGTCGTAATCCATGAAATAGAGGTTGAGTCCAACGCCCCATGCTTTGTCGTTCTTCCCCCACAATCCGCTATACGAATAGCCCAACTCATAGTCGTAGAGTCGCTCGGGCTTCTGGATATCGTGCATACCTGCCTCGGTGTAGTTCTTGCGGTTGGGTTCGCGGTTGGCAATGGCAAACGAGCCATAGAGCAAGTGGCCGTGATTCTCATACGTCAAACCGGCTTTGGGGTTGAAGAAATGGAATTGCTCATGGATAGCCAAATCACCGCGGTCTTCATCATTGGTGCCATCGATGCGGTAATCTACATAGCGGTATTGGAGGTCGCCATAGAGGGTCAAGCGCTCCTGCGCACGATGGATGATGAACCAGTTGGCTTTGAGGTAGGTGTTCACGTCCGTCTTGCGACCCTGGTTGCGGTAATACTCATAGTCAAACGGCAACGCATAGGGGTAGAGGCTGTCTCTGATCCAAGTGATATTGCCAAAGTGGTCACCGATATAGTGGTTGGCTGCAACGCCAAACTGCGCATTGGCAGCCTCATCAGTGAACTTCACGCTGGCTACTCCACCGAAGAAATGGTTGTTCATGTTCTTCAAGCGGATATAGTCGGTTTTCTTGTGGGTATTGCCATCGGCATCCACAAACGACTGCAAGCCGATAGACGTAAATTTCTTGTTTTCTTTGTACTGCTCATAGTAGCCACCGCCGTGGGTGTAATGGAGCGTTACAGCGGTCGTCCACTGCGGGTGCCAGCGCTGGTTCCAATGCAGCTGCACGTGCTGCTGCCAGTAGTTGTCGTTCTGGTTCTTGTAATATGCCTCATTGCCCTCATCGTCGGTGTATTTGCCGGCAGGGTTATAGCGGCGGTCAGCACCCTCAAGGCCGTAAGCCGTGTTGTAATCCACGCCATCCCACGCCATGTACGTCTTTTCCTTGCCGCCAAAGAGCTCTACATAGGCTTCGGTTTTCTTGGTGAAATAGCCAAACGAACCGCTATATGAATAGAGGTCAGACGCAGCGCGATAGAGGAAACCATCGGAGTTGACTTTGGAGAAACGCGCAGTTGCGTAGAAGTTATTGGGCAGCTTTACGCCAGCGCTCACCATCTCGCGGAAGGTGTTGTACATACCGCCATTGAAGCCTACAGTGAAGTGGTTGCAGGTGTCGTAAACGAAGGTGTTCATGTTTACGCTTGCGCCAAACGAAGCCGAGCCGTTGGTCGAGGTGCCTACACCACGCTGCACATCTACGCTGCTCAAGCCGCTGGCCATATCGGTGAGGTTCACCCAATAAACGAGTTGGCTCTCGGAGTCGTTGAGCGGCACATCGTTCATGGTCATATTGATGCGGCCATGGTCGGTACCACGTACACGGAAGTAGGAGTAACCAATGCCCAAACCATCGTCAGACATCGTTACGAGTGAGGGGGTCATCTGCAAGAGATAGGGCAGGTTCTGACCCGTGTTTTCGCGGTTGAGGTCCTCTTTCTCAATCACCTCATGGTTGGAGGTAGTCTGACGCACGCGTTGTGCAGTCACCTCTACATCATCGAGGTCATTCATCATCACAGTGAGCGTGTCAGCTCCTTGAGCCGACAACGAGCAGGCTGCCATTGCAGCCAAACAAATCAGGATTTTTTTCATACACCTATTATATATATTTTATATATTAGGGGTATGCACGCAAAGAGATAGGAATTGCCTTCCGTTGACTGCATTACCAGCCTACGTTCAATGGGTATAATCTCAGCCTTGCGGCACCCCTGCTGGCCCTTTCGGGCTTGTTTATTGGTTGATTTTATATGCGAAACTAACGTACCAACCCCACTCATGCATCTTGTAGCGGTCAGTAGAGCGGAGCATGTTGTTAAGTCCAAAGTCATAACCGGCTACGAGTCGATAACGATCCCATTCCAAACCACCGCCCAAGCCAAACGACACATGGCTGCGGTAGAGTTCGGGATAACGATTATGATTGCTGATTACCACCCCCTCCTGAATCAGCCACTCGCGGGTGGGGTCGCTCAGGTGGTCGCGGATAAAGTCCAGTTCGGCCAAACCTACGCGCATTTTGGGGCCGGCATAGAAAAACATATTCAGTTTCTGCCATAGCTTTTGCGTATAATACGCGCGCACGGGTATTTCTAAATAGTATTGATTGATACCATGGCGGAGATACTCCTCCTGCACCGTCTCTGCGTTTTGTGAGCGCCAATGTTGCTCTATCTGACCATAGGTGATGCCCGCACCAAGACCCGTTTGGATACTGAAATGGTAGGGGAGATTGAAGTCTGCCGTAAACGCGAGTTTAACGCCATGCAGGAAGGGGTTGCACCACGAATCGCTGCGTTGCTGGTTTTGCTGATAGCCCACTTCAAAGCGATAATCCACCGAGAACTGATACACTTCCTTCTCCTTCTTTTCCTTTCGAGTAGGGTCAAAAAACTCCTGCTGACGATTGATCTCGCCCGCACCTACACGCGCTTTCTCCTCATCGGTCAACTGAGCAAAAAGCGGCATCGCCAACATACATATGAATAGCAATAAATAAATTCGTTTCAGCATATACATTCGAATGATTTTTCAAAATCGAGGACAAAGGTACTACTTTTTTTTGAAATATCAACAAAAATCAGGCTAAAATGCATTTTTTTAGACTAAAAATTTGGTAGAATAACGAAAAATCACTACCTTTGCAGCAAAATTTTAATATTTTTTAACTTAAATTCAAAACAACATGAAGAAAATGATGATTGCCGTAGCGCTTATGGTAAGCGCATTGGCTTTTACGGCTTGTGGTGGCGAAGGCTGCTATCAGATTACCCTGAAATGGGGCGAACAGACTAACACTGCGTATGTATATGGTGATGACGCAACGGTTGATGAAGCAATCGAACGATTGAAAGCTGCTGCTACCCTCGTTGGCGCTGATGATATCAAGGTTACGCGCAAAAAAGTAAACAAGAGCCAGGCAGATTGCTACTAACCTAAAATCCGCAAGCAATCTCAATGGCAATCTCAATTGCAGTAAAGAGCTT
>CAMGMU010000094.1 GCA_946059305.1 uncultured Bacteroidales bacterium
AGAAGCTGTATTTTTGCGGAGGTTATCATAAAAATAACGTAATCATCAAAATACTGTAATGGATATTGCAAACTCTTATAGTCAAACGTCATGGCGATGAAAAATGAAATAACACAGCATCCTACGGAGGTAGTCACAAATTGTGACCACATTACACCTCAGCATGTGCAGTCATGCATACTATCCGTGAGGGGGCAACAGGTGGTCATCGACCGTGACCTTGCGGCTTTCTATGGCGTTGAGACAAAAGTGCTCAATCAAGCGGTAAAACGAAATATCAATCGCTTTCCAGAACGCTACCGTTTTCAACTCACTAAAGAAGAACTACAAGAGGTAGTCACAAATTGTGACCACCTCTTGTCGCTAAAGTTCTCGCCAACTCCTCATTATGTTTTCACAGAAGAGGGTGTGGCGCAACTATCCTCTGTGCTCCGTAGTGACAAAGCGGTAGAGGTTAGCATAATGATTATGGATGCTTTCGTTGCCATGCGCAGATTCCTCTCTGCCAATGCAGGCATGTTCCAACGTATAGAACTTCTCGAAAAGCGCCAGCTTGCAACCGACCAGAAAATAGAAGATGTGCTTGACTGTCTTGAACAGGGTACACTCAGAGAGAAGGCGCACATCTTTTCTGCAGGGCAAATCTACGATGCGAAGGCATTTATAACCGAACTTATCGCCAGAGCTACTACCCGCGTTATTCTAGTAGATGGTTACATAAATGCAACTACTATCAATCTGCTCGAAGCTCGGGCTGAGGGCATCCCTGCTACAATCTATACTGGCTCTATAGGCTCTTCAATACATACTCTTGTCGAACAGTTCAACACTCAATATCCTACTAAGCCACTCGTCATACATAAGTGGCAAACAGCGCAACATGATAGATGGCTAATCATTGACAGCGAACTTTGGCATTGTGGTGCCTCCATTAAGGATGCAGGTTTGCGCACCTTTGGGATTGATCCAATTGGTCTAAGTGCGGATGTTGTACTCTCGCAAGTCTGAAGTTTTAGAGAGGTACGGATAATTTAAACGAACGCTCTGAAAAGTTTGGTTTTGCATTTTCTTCCATGAAAAAAATAGCGAAGAACTTGACAAGGATTCAGTTAGTTCCATTTTGGAACATATTGCCGCTGACGCTTTTGTTTTTATCGAACACGGATCTAACGGATTGAACGGATATGTAATCAGAATAACTAAGACAACATTTTACTGATTGCTGATTGCTGATTACTGATTACTGATTTACACGAAGGTGCCAGCCGCCTTTGTGTAAATTTTTAGTATAGAATAAAACATCTAAAACTAAGACAACATTTTACTGATTGCTGATTGCTGATTACTGATTACTGATTTACACGAAGGTGCCAGCCGCCTTTGTGTAAATTTTTAGTATAGAATAAAACACTTAAAACATGTAAAACTTTTTTAAAACGAACACGGATTTTACGGATAAAACGGATGAATAGTCGAGTGTCAAACAATCCGTTCAATCCGTGTTCGAAAAAACTCTGAAAAGATTGGATTTGTAGAAAACCAGAGGTTTTTGCGTTGGAAATTGCGCAAAAAGGCTTGAAAAATTTGCGCATGTCGGAAAGAAGCTGTATTTTTGCGGAGGTTATCATAAAAATAACGTAATCATCAAAATACTATAATGGATATTGATAAGCTCTTAGCTGAATGTACAGCATTTGACTATAAGTTGATGCTTGAGGAGAAACGCCCCAAAAGTTGGTTGAAGAGCGTAAGTGCCTTTGCCAATGGAATGGGAGGTTCGCTCTTTTTCGGCGTGTCTGACAATCGTGAGGTCATGGGACTTAAGGATGTCCAACATGTAATGGAAACATTAAAGAGGAGGATTCGGCTTTCTCTATCCTTGCCAATACGTTTGAAGAACGAGTGCAGCAACGCTGGAACAGGAAGTATCTCAAGTCGTTCGGCTTGGTGACCGATGAAGGGGTGCTGACGAATGCTGGTGTGCTTTTTTCTGATGATTGCCGGATTCCTCAATCGCGCCTTTATTGTACGCGATGGGATGGTGTAGAGAAGACGGATGCAATAAATGACGCAGAATACAAAGGTAATATTTTGATGCTTCTGCGTGAAGCTCTGGCATTTGTGAAGTCAAACACCCGAAGGGGTTGGGAAAAACTGCCCACAGGAAGACGAAACAAGCCAGATTATGCAGAGCGTGCCGTACTCGAAGGATTGGTAAACCATTTCATCCATCGCGATTACACAGTGGTGGGTGGCGAGGTACATCTGGATATATATGACGATCGTATTGTATTGACTTCACCTGGTGGCATGTATAATGGCTTGATGGTGCAAGATTTGAATCTGGATGAAATTTCATCAGAAAGAAGAAATCCGGTTCTTGCCGATGTGATGGCACAACTGGATTTTATGGAAAAGCGAGGGAGTGGACTGAGGCGCATAATTGATGAGACTCAGAGTCTTGATTGCTACCGGGAAGACAGACATCCTTTGTTCAAGTCTAACGCTAGTCAGTTTATGACCACATTGTACTCGATGGACTATGATGCTGCAGAAGGCAGTAAGTTGGCACTAAGTTGGCACCAAGTTGGCACTAAGTTGGCATTAAGTCGAGACAAGGTGGAACTGTTAATGAAGATGATGGTTGACTATGTCTATGCAAAAGACTTGCGCGAGGCCATGGGCTGGAAAGACTCCACTAAGTTCAAGAAGAAGTATCTTAACCCTTTAATAGAAAACGGATTGGTGGAGCTGTCAAACCCAGACAAACCAACGAGCCCAAGTCAACGGTATCGTCTGACAGAGAAAGGCCGAGCATTGCTCGAGATCATGAGCAACTGATTAAAACCCTCGCCCATAAATATAACCTAAAAGGCAAGCTATTACTGGTCAGACAAACATATTGCGGTCACTGCCCGCAATATTCCAGGATGCTGAATATCAGAGTGATTTCATCTATCCCCTACTGAAACCATCAGGCAGTATCTGATAGACCACATGCCCAATCAGTCAGATGATGAAAAAAAATAGTGCCCAATGGTGGGCACTATCAGGCTATCTGAAATAATGATACAACCTCGTTAAAACACAGCCTATTACAAGTCCTAAACAGGCATAAGAAATGTAGTCCAGAATATTTCGTCTTCGTGGGACTTCACGTATGGTCTCGATGTGAACTTCATAAGGTATGCTGTCGATCTGAGTCTTATAGATGGTGTCACGGAGTAGGCGATAGCGGTACTCGTACTTTGTGCGATCGAGATAGATGGTGTCGGACTGCTGATAGACCTTTTGACTGTTGTCAATGTAGATGGAATCGTAGTGCAACTTGTTGATATAGACAGTGTCGCGGGTCACATGCTCTGCCACTTGCAGGGGGCGATGGATTGCACAGCCTGTCAGCACGAGGGCTGACAGGAGTGCTATGAAGAGGGTTTCAAGCGCCAAAAGGGTTGATTTCATCGGCTGCCTCCTTTCTG
>CAMGMU010000095.1 GCA_946059305.1 uncultured Bacteroidales bacterium
AATATACGATTTTTAAGATTTATAATTTACGTCCGCAAACAAGTGGACACTAGTGCCCTATTTTGTAAGATATTGGGGACAAATTACACCTCAAACCATTTGCCCGGAGAGAAGCCATTCTTTAGGTATTCACCATGAGAGATGTAGCCCAGTTGGTTGGAGATAATCTTAGTGCCTGCAATCTCTGCTTCGATATTACGATGTGAGTGGCCGTACACCCAATAGTCAATATCGGTATTGGCGATGTAGTTGCCCAATTCAACTGAGAAGGCACCATTAATAAGACTGCCGTGAAACTCCGGAGCAACACACAACTCCGTAGGTACATGGTGCGTGAGGACAATCTTCGTCTTGGCGTGATTATTGTCAACCGCATTCTTCAGGAACGACAGACAGCGCTCGTGCTCGGCATTGAAATTCGGTGCAGAGAGACGATGACCATGGTACATGATACGATAGAAATCGCTCACACCATGTTCGGTATAGTACATATTCTCAGGCGAGATTCGTGCCCAAAGTGTTGAGACGATGATATCCACATCGCCTATCGACACCACACTATTGTAGTAGTAATGCACATTGGGATAAATCTCGCCTACCAGTCCATCGGGGAACTCTACCAGGTCGGCAAACTGATAGAACTCATGATTACCCAGGGCGATAATCACCTGTTTATAATGCTCCGATGCCCAACGCCAGAACGGATGATGTGCATAGTCGGGCATATTGACATATCCCGAGTCGCCAGCCACAAGGAGCACCTCGCCGCACACCTCAAGCGGGTGCTCGGCTATCCAGCGAGTATTATCCGGAAACTCCAAATGCAGGTCTGATACGTATTGGATTCGCATATATCAAGAGAGGTAAGCGTGCTTCAGCACGTTCAACAAGCCATCTATCGTCATGGCTTCCAATCCTGCTGCACGCAAGAAATCTTCGTTCGGAAGGTCGTCTGCTACCATACGGATATACTGAGCCATATCTGCCGCTATCTCTGCCGGAAGATTGTAATGAGCGCCAATAGGAATCATCGGTGCCAAACGGAATATATCCTTCTTATGCTTATCAATATCGTCTTGATCCACATTGACATTACCGGCTTCCTTTCGAGTACGAAGGTCTATATATGCCTTCGCTTTAAGACAGATGAGCGCCTCGAAATTGGCAATATGAATACCATCCTGCAAGATGCTGTGCGAGATAGTATAACTATAATAACTCTCGTTCATTAGAATAGCGGAGAGACTTGACAATTCATCCTCTACGGGGATAGGCTCCAAGTGTGCATCCTCTGGAATATTCAAGAGGCCGATAGAACGCGAGAACAATTCCAACTGCTTGGGATAACGTTTGTCAGCAGGCTTAAGGAAGCGAAAGAACTCATGTTTATCTTCGCCACGCTGACGGCTGGTATAACCGCCATCACGTACAAAAGCCCAAAAGGCACGAACAAAATCGGCAGAGAATGCCTCTACAACCAAAACAATATCCAGATCCTTTGTAGCACGAGGTTCTTGGTCAGCAATATCCTCGTGCATATTGCATGCTGCACCTCCAATCAGCACATAACTATCCGAATAATCCGCAAAATGGTCGCGAAACAAATCCAAACCTTTTACCATACGTATTCATTCATCAATTGATTCAACTCCTTGTGCGTGCGTTCGTCCGCCGTATCACGCAACGATAAATAAAGCGAAAGCGTATCCACATATTCGCCGTCTTGACTGAGAAGGCGTGGATCATAGTTCCAAACCTCGACCTGATGATCGCCAAACTCCTTGCTAAGAACAGACTTTTGCTCTTGAGCCTGTTGTTTGGAGATTGTCCAACAACGATGATTCGGCTCCGCCAACATAGTGCTTTCAGCCAGTGCTTCTTCACTACCAATTAGGGCATCCAATTCTGCATCTGTATGTAGCACACGATCAACGGGGCTCTGCATTAGAGGCTCGGTGTCCTGCCAGAGCTCCTGCCCTTCTTTCACAAAAGAGATTTGCTTTTCGCGACCTGCAGAGAGCGTAACGAAATGATTCTCATGCAGCCACTTGACAGCACGACTAATGGTTGGGTAAGATACGTTCAATAGTTCTGCTATTGGTTCAGCAGACAGGCCATTGAGACTCTGCCTCTCTAAATGGTAGAGCAGCATGCATTGCGCCATGATAGGCATCTTTGTACCTTCTGTATTGATAACATTGCGAGGCTTGCGCAAATCCATCAACAGCGACGGCAAGAAGAGCTGACGCCCCGGGATGATGAGATTCACACGAGCCGCAATCAGGCGTTGAAGATTGTAGGGTTTAACTTCACTGAGCACTACAGCAGCATGCACTCCCAGCGTCTTTTGGGCTAAGTCACAATGCTTCTTCAGACGAATAGGCGTTGCCTCTGCGTCTCGACAAAGCAGTAAACAGACATTCACGCCCATGAGCAGGCACTCGTACAGGTCGTACGACTCCGTTATTAAAACAGGGAGCTGCTTCTTTTGCGAGTTTGGCAGGGCGGTTATTTCCACCTCTGCACCCATCGATTCACTCAAATAGCTCTTGATATGTAATATATTATCACGCATTTTGCTATTTATCACACATAGATTATAATGTGCAAAACTGGCGCAAAATTACTACTTTTTTTTGAAACGTACAAATAATTCTCAAAGAAAATGATTATAACGTGAATTTTTACCACAAGTTACAATAAATATCCAGTCTTTATGCAAAATATTTGCATTTTTTTCGTATGGGGTCCCCAAAGAGCTATGCTCGAATGGGGAGAGCAGAGGCCTTGGTCGCCCGCTGATTTAATAGGGGTCCCCAGAGACGCCTTCGACTCTTCGCTCGAATGGGGAGAGGAGGAGCGATGGAGCGCTTTATTTCGGCATGCCGAAATCCTTTAGCGAAGTCCGCGACGACGAAGGCTATCAGCCATTGCGACCCAAGTGCCGAATGCTAAGTACCGCTGTTCCCTTGCGGAATTAAAATTACTAACTATTTTTCAATTTAACAAAGTTGTCTAAGATTTTGGGACTATTATAAAAAAATGGGGTACCTTATACCCCTTCAAAAACGCGGGAGATGAAGTGATTTGCCATTCCCAAACGTGAGAAATATAATTTTTTTAGGGTTGTTCTAAAAATTAAATCGTTAATTATCAATTAGTTAAATCATATTCGGC
>CAMGMU010000096.1 GCA_946059305.1 uncultured Bacteroidales bacterium
AGAGGTCGAAAAGTGAGCTTTCCTTGCGGAAAACTCACTTTTCTCCTACTCGATTAGTATTTTCTCCTTTCTCTTCCCCTCTCTTCCCACTCGCATCTTACCTCATTACCATCCGAACAATATGCAATTGTTCGGATGGTAACCTACCTCATCGTACGTTCATTGTTCGTCATTCCACTCGCATCCTACTTCATTGTACGTGCAGCATTCGTGCATCTAGCTTACATCTAGCTTACAGCGCACGTAAACGTAAGCTAGATGTAAGCTAGATGTAAGCTAGATAGACGAGTGCTGAACGAAGACTGATAGCAGCCAATATGGCCGAAAAAAGGCTGCCCAAATGGACAGCCTTATGAGAGATATGTGAGCGGTATTATTTGAGCTCAGCGAGGTATTTGATGGTGCGAACCATCTGAGAAGTGTAAGAGTTCTCGTTGTCGTACCAAGAAACAACCTGTACCTGATAAGTCTCTTCGTCGATCTTAGAAACCATGGTCTGGGTAGCATCGAAGAGCGAACCGAACTTCATACCGATGATATCGCTGGAAACGATTTCATCCTCGGTGTAGCCGAAGGACTCGGTCTGAGCAGCCTTCATAGCAGCGTTGATGCCTTCCTTGGTGATATCCTTACCCTTAACAACAGCGATGAGGATAGTGGTAGAACCGGTAGGAGTAGGAACGCGTTGTGCAGAACCGATGAGCTTACCGTTGAGCTCAGGGATAACGAGGCCGATAGCCTTAGCAGCACCGGTAGAGTTCGGAACGATGTTCTGAGCACCAGCACGCGAGCGACGGAGGTCACCCTTACGCTGAGGACCGTCGAGAATCATCTGGTCGCCGGTGTAAGCGTGGATGGTAGACATGATACCCGAAGCAATCGGAGCATAGTTATTGAGAGCAGCTGCCATAGGAGCGAGGCAGTTAGTGGTGCAAGAAGCAGCCGAGATAACCGTATCAGCCGGAGTCAGGGTGGTGTGGTTAACGTTGTAAACGATGGTCGGAAGGTCGTTGCCTGCAGGAGCAGAAATAACTACCTTCTTAGCGCCTGCAGCGATATGAGCAGATGCTTTCTCCTTAGAGGTATAGAAACCGGTGCACTCGAGAACAACATCAACATTGAGCTCGCCCCAAGGGAGTTCAGCTGCGTTGGGCTTAGCGTAGATGGTGATCTCCTTGCCGTCAACGATGATAGAATTGTCGGTTGCCTCTACAGTGTGCTTGCCTTCGCCGAACTTGCCAGCGAAACCACCCTGTGCGGTGTCATACTTAAGAAGGTGAGCGAGCATCTTCGGGCTGGTGAGGTCGTTGATTGCAACTACTTCATAACCCTCTGCTTCAAACATCTGACGGAATGCGAGACGTCCAATACGGCCGAAGCCGTTGATAGCTACTTTAGTCATTGTAATACGTTTTAATTTATTAATAAATTGTGAGTAATGTGCGTAATCAAACGAGAGGCAACAAAGCCCCTCTTCGGTTTTGCGGTGCAAAATTACGAAAAAAAATGCAATCTCACTAATTTTTTCTATATAAAATCTATTTTGCAAACTTAAAATTACAAAAAAAAGTTGATTTTTCTTGATTTTTTGCAAAAAAAGCAGTATCTTTGCGCAAAATTTACGATCGATGCGTTTGAGAGATAAAATATTCAGCTCGTGGGCGTATGTGAGGCATCAATCATGTGCCAATAATACGCTCGGCTATGGTATTCATTCTCCATACCTATTTAATATCGCGCGCACGATCCTTCCGAGCAGCGAACCCTACTATGTTTTTGAGCCTATTGAGGCGCTTCGTCGGCAATTGCTTATGGATACCCGAATGGTCTATGTAGAAGACTATGGCACCGGGCGATCAGGCAGTCGAAAGGTTCGCGAAATAGCCCGCACCTCGCTCAAGCCGAGGCGAGAAGCCCAGTTGCTCATGCGTCTTGGCGTGATGCAGGGAGCGCGAGAGTTACTCGAATTAGGCACATCTCTCGGCATCACCTCTGCTTATATGGCTTCAGTTGACTCCCGCGCGCATCTGACAACCTTTGAAGGAGCTCCTGAGCTCGCTAAGATAGCAAGGGCAGGATGGCGGCAATTGGGCATACAGAATATCACGTGTATTGAAGGAGATATCAATCGCACATTGCCTAAATGGACTCCTGATCGGCCGCTGGATTTCGTTTTCATCGATGCCAACCATACGGGCGACTGCTTGATGCGATATTTCGAGACGACGCAAGCCCTCAGCAGCAAGCATGCCATTTTTGCTATCGATGATATCCATGCATCACGAGATATGGAGCAGGCATGGCTACGTATATGCAAGCATAAAAATGTAAGTTCCACGATAGACCTCTACACAATGGGGCTCGTGTTTTTCGACCCTAACTTCGAAAAAAGGACGTACCGCATCCGTTTCTAATCCATGCAAATCTAACAACCATACCACAAAACAATACATTAATAATATACCGTATAATTTATCAGTTATGAAAATTTATACAAAAACAGGCGACCAAGGTAGCACCAGCTTGATAGGGGGTACTCGCGTGAGTAAAGCCTCCGTTCAGCTGGAGGCATACGGCACGAGCGACGAGCTCAACAGCTTTATCGGATGGCTCCGCGCAACTGAATTGGGTAGCGAAATCGATGGCATTCTCGCTCGTGTACAGAATAAATTGTTTAATTTGGGGGCATATTTAGCGCTCGACGATAAGACACCCCCCACTGACTCCACCTGTATCAAAGAAGAGGATGTAGTCTTCCTCGAACATGCAATAGATGATATAGAAAACACCCTCCCAAAAGTCTTCGCATTTATCATTCCAGGGGGGAGCGAACGTATTTCGAGGTGCCATATTTGTCGCACTGTCTGCCGGCGGCTCGAACGACGCATGGTGGAGCTGTTTGAACGCACAGAAAACGATTCCGAACAAGCGCGGCTCACACTGCAATTTGTCAATAGATTGAGTGATTTTTTATTCATTTTATCAAAA
>CAMGMU010000097.1 GCA_946059305.1 uncultured Bacteroidales bacterium
TTTTTGCAGGACTGCCCGTCAGCCGATGCCATTCATTTAGCCTTGCCATATCGACAGGGAAGCAGTAACTTCGCGCCGGAAATAGAGTTCAGTAATCGCCTGACTATGAAAAAGGTAGGTTCCTGTACCAAAAGCCACGGTTGAGGAGAGGAGGGGAGACAACGGGAAGAGCACTCTACCCTAACGAGCGGTGCTATCAATAGCCCAGACGAGCATTTCACCACGACCGATGAGAGCACGGCAGGCAGCTGCTGTGGTACCAGTGGCGCAGACATTATCAACGAAGACGATTTCCCAGCCTTCAGGAACTGGGGACTGGAGAAAGAAACCGAGCGATTCAGGCGATGTTGCGATGCCTCTTTGCTTCAATGAATAGAGCGTTTCGTGCTCTGGGCATTTAAGCACATTGTAAACCATGCCACAGCCGGCTTTCGCTATAGCTTCAGCGAGGCGCAAGGTGTATGTGGCTTTGCCGACATGCGACGGTACCGGAATGAGGAGCCGACGCTCGCTCTTGGTGAGCAGCTGACTCATTGCCTTGGCAGCGGTTTTGATAGCGGCAGGATCACCATCCTTGATGGCATGCGCTATCTCGCGGTTGGAAAAGGCGTAATACTCGCCAACGGCTTTGATGCCTTTCTCCATGGGGAGGCTATTTTCTACATATTCGATTTCCATAATACGAAGAATTAGGGATTACCCCAGGCTTAGAAGCCCAGGGTAACATTTGCTTTGTAGAGGTTGGTTTCGCCTGCATGGCCGCTGGCATTGCGGAGGCGGATGAGTTCTACTCCTGCGCAATAGAGTGCATCGCGAGTGCGCATGAAGGTGCGGCGAGAGATACCGAAGCGCTCCATAGCTTCTGCAGAGGTGTGAGGAACTTCAAAGAAACGAATGAAATCGAACATGCGAACGAAAAATGAATTATAATGAATAAAGTTTGCCATAGTTGTACATGTTTTAAATATGAATAGGTGAATGATGCCAAGATTGAGATGTGCACTCGAAATCCTCATACTCATCATAGATATCGCCCCAGCTGACTTCCGAATCAGCCTCCTGAGTAGAGGATCGCTTTTTAACTGTTACGTGAGCTTTAACTGTAACGTAGAGATCGAGATCAAAGAGAGTTGTTTGCATATCTGTAATATTTAAGTTGTTGTTATTCATTTTACCTGTATCTGTGTTTTGTTTTTTTACAGTGCTTTCAGGGTTGCTTTAGTAGCTTCAGCGTAGTTCTACGAAGTTAAAGCCAAGGCTTTCGGAAAAGAATACTCGTTCACGCCAAGGGAAAGGAAGATTTTTTGGCAACGCCTCGAAAGATCGAAACTCGCCTCGGCCTTGCCTTACAGAGAGAACCAACTAACTTTGCACTTTAAAATAAACATCTAAAACACCAGATGCAGGAACGAAATGGTAAATAACGGCGACTGGCCAAATATTGCCGATATACAGCAAACTTTAATTATCTAATTGAGCCTTCTTGGAGTGATAGCAGTGTCCAAAGGAAACGTGACATAGTGAAAAAGTACCTCACGCCCGCTCGTCGGGTTGGAGGTATCAATGGGGCTTTCGGAGATAGAGGGAGAGGATATGCACAGCCAATCTGCCCGTGTCAATCAACACGGGAATACATACAATTATAGAGGCACACGTATGAAATGATTTCCTCGGTAGCAAATGTTGATGAAGCAGTACGTAGAAGGAGTAACCTCATAAGTAGCTATGAGAGAGCATCGAGCACGACGCAGTTATGCAGCACAGCGCTCAGCGTGCGTCTGGAATAAGACTTCCGGCTGCATGTTGTAGGCATAGAGAAACCAAACAAAAGCAAAGGGGTTATACCCAAGATTCGAGCCCAAGGGAACAACGCGTCGGAAAATGAAGAGGTAAGGAAATCGGCAGAAAGCCATCGAGCCGGTATGGTATCGGCTGTAGGTTGTAGGAAAAAAGAAAACCGTCAGCATAAGCCAACGGTTTATTGTGATTACCACCATTTTTACGCAGGAACTTCGTAGCGATCTTTCAAGTAGGTAAGCCAGTCTTGGAAGAGAAGCTTCTCAGATTCCGGCAGAGAAGAGTGGCGAACAACATCGTCCACAACTGCGGTATATTCCTCGTATTGCTTGGCAACGAATGAATCCTTGCGAACAAGCATGTCGGTATATTCCTTTGCAGTTTCCTCGAAGTGAGTATTGCCCGGAGCATGCTCAATCTTGAAATCCGTAACCTCACGAATGATACCGTCAAAGAAACGATTCATAACTTCTGCAAACAACTCAGAATGAAGATTGTATAGAGGGCAAAACAAATGTATTTATACAAACGATAGTTATAACGACAAAAAGCGGAAGGATTGCTCCCTCCGCTAAATGATGAGCTAGTAATGCTAATCGAAAAAAGGTTTGCAGGATTCTATCCGCATACTAAGCTGATGCTCACACACGCGATAGATAAATCGCTGAGGGTAATCGGCAGTACCTTCTGCAGTAGCCTGCCACGACCGATGGCCTGGTGTATTATCCAGCAGTTCCAGCCTCGGATGGGTACGGATGATACCACATTGGAAATCGACATCAATAAGATGCTGCACATTCCACAGTGCTTTGTTTAGATTGCGCTCGACAGCATAGGTGAATGCAGAAGCGAAAAGATCATTGCCTTTTTGGAGAAATAATGAATAGACTAACATCGTGGCTATGAATTAAGTTATTTATAGATGGAGGCTCGCGTTGCTTCGAAGTGGCGGAGGACATTCGCTTTCTCGCGAAGGATAGCAAGCTCGCGTTCGACTTTCTTGTAGAGGGAGGCGCCACGGCCATACATGATAT